>JAFANN010000198.1 GCA_019232665.1 Caulobacteraceae bacterium
GCGGCTTCTGGAGATCCTGGTCTGCCCGGCCACCGGCGGCCCGCTGGAATACGACCGGCCGCGCGGGGAGCTGATCAGCCGCTCGGCCAAGCTCGCCTATCCCATCCGCGACGGCGTGCCGATCATGCTGCCCGAGGAGGCGCGCCAGCTGGAAGACCGCGAGCGCCTCTAGCGCACGTCCCTGTCAGGCGGATCCGTCCGCATCTGTTTCGTGCGAACCGATCAGGCTCTGACACTCACGCTGCGCTGCAGCGGCCAAAACGGTCGCACCCGGCCAAGCCGTGCGCTATGCATGGCCGCTCACGACAACCCGGCGGTCTAGCCGCCGCAGATCCAGGACCCCCGGGGGAGCTATGGGCGACGCCGAGCGCAAGACGTTCACCGACGAGGAGGCGCTCGCCTTCCACCGGTTCCCGCAGCCGGGAAAGATCGCCATCGCGGCGACCAAACCGATGGCGACCCAGCGCGACCTGTCCCTCGCCTATTCGCCGGGCGTCGCCGCCCCGGTGCTCGCGATCGATCGCGACCCCGACCTGGCGTACGACTACACCTCCAAGGGCAACCTGGTGGCCGTGATCTCCAATGGCACGGCGATCCTCGGCCTTGGCGATCGGGGGGCGCTGGCCGCCAAGCCCGTGATGGAGGGCAAGAGCGTCCTCTTCAAGCGCTTCGCGGACGTGGATAGCGTCGACATCGAGGTCAGCGCCAAGGATCCCGAAGAGATCATCACCGTCGTCAAGAACATCGGTGTCACGTACGGCGGCATCAATCTGGAAGACATCAAGAGTCCTGAATGCTTCCGGGTCGAGACCGAGCTGCAGGAGCTTCTCGACATTCCGGTGTTTCACGACGACCAGCACGGAACGGCGATCATCTCCGCTGCCGGACTGCTCAACGCCTGCGACATCACCGGGCGACGGTTCGACGACGTGAAGGTCGTCCTGTGCGGCGCGGGGGCGGCGGGAATCGCCACGGTCGAGCTGATCAGGGCCATGGGCGTGCGGCCGGACAACATCATCTCGGTCGACAATACCGGCGTGATCTACCGCGGCCGCGAGAAGGGCATGAACCAGTGGAAGTCGGGCCTTGCGGTCGAGACTGACGCGCGGGACCTGGCCGACGCCGTGAAGGGCGCGGACATCTTCCTCGGCCTCTCGGTGAAGGGCGCGCTCACCCAGGACATGGTCAGGACCATGGCCGAGCGTCCGATCATCTTCGCTATGGCCAATCCCGATCCCGAGATCACGCCCGAAGAAGTGTTTGAGGTCAGGCCCGATGCGATCGTCGCCACCGGCCGGTCGGACTATCCGAACCAGGTCAACAACGTCCTGGGCTTCCCCTACATCTTCCGCGGCGCGCTGGACGTTCGCGCCCGCCGCGTGAACCTCGAGATGAAGATCGCCTGCGCCCGAGCCCTGGCCGCGTTGGCGCGGGAGGACGTCCCCGACGAAGTGGCCGCCGCCTACCACGGCGAGCACCTGAAGTTCGGGCCCCAGTACATCATCCCCACCCCGTTCGATCCGCGGCTGATCCACTACGTGCCGCCCTTCGTCGCCCAGGCGGCGATGGACAGCGGCGTCGCGCGAAGCCCCATCACCGATATGGAAGCCTACAGGGGTAGCCTTGCGCGGCGACTCGATCCCACGGCGGGCTTCCTGCAGAAAATCTCCGGAGCGGTGCATTCGGCGCCCCAGCGCCGCATCGTCTTCGCCGAGGGCGAGGAGCCGTCGGTGATCCGCGCGGCCTTCGCCTTCCAGAGCCAGGGACTGGGCAAGGCGATCCTGGTCGGACGTGAGGACTTGGTGAGAGAGAACATGCTCCTCGCCGGCCTGCGGCCCGAGGAAGCCAATCTCGAGGTGATCAACGCGCGCCTGTCTCAGCACAATCCGGAGTTCGTGGACTTCGTGTACGGCCGCCTCCAGCGTTTGGGCTTCCTCAAGCGCGACGTGCAGCGCCTGATCCACCAGGATCGCAACACCTTCGCAGCCAGCATGGTCGCCCAGGGCTACGCCGACGCGATGGTCACCGGCGTGACGCGCAGCTTCAGCCAAGCCCTTGAAGAAGTCCTGCGGGTGGTCGATCCCGCGCCAGGCGGGCGCGTCCTGGGCATGTCGATCGTGCTGGCCAAGAGCCAGACCCTGTTCATCGCCGACACCAGCGTCACCGAGATGCCGGAGGCCGACGACCTCGTGGCGATCGCCTGCCAGGCCGCCCGCTCTGTGCGCCAGCTGGGCTTTGAACCGCGCCTGGCCTTTATGTCCTATTCCGCATTCGGCGAGCCGATGGGCGAGCGCTCCCAGAAGGTCAGGGAGGCGGTGGCCACGCTGGATGCGCGGAGCGACATCGACTTCGAATACGAGGGCGAGATGCCGCCAGACCTCGCGCTCGATCCCGCGGCCCGGGCGGCCTATCCGTTCATGCGGCTGTCGGGACCGGCCAATGTGCTGATCATGCCGGCCATCCACTCGGCCTCGATTTCCACCAAGCTCCTGCAGGCGCTAGGATCGGCGACGGTCGTGGGACCGATCCTGGTCGGACTTTCCAGGCCGGTGCAGATCTGCCCGCTCTCGGCGTCTGTGTCGCGCATCCTGATGCAGGCGCAGATGGCGGCCTATGAGGTGGTCGACGCGGAAGGCCGACCAGAAGGGGGATGAGCGCGCACACACGGATCGTCGGGGTCGATTTCGGGACGACGAACACAGTCGTCTCGGCGCTTGGCGACGATGGCGAGGCGCATCTTGCCGCCTTCGCCGCGCCGCGGGGGGAGGCGACGGCCTTCAGGTCCGCCCTGAGTTTCCATGGCGACGAACGCGATCCCTCGCGCCGGGTGGTCGAGGCCGGTCCCTGGGCGATCGAGGCCTATGCGGAAGAGCCGCTGGAGACGAGGTTCATCCAGTCGTTCAAGAGCTATGCGGCGAGCCCGCTGTTCCAGGAGACGCGCATCCTGGGCCGGCGCTACGAGTTCGAGGACCTGCTCTCCGCCTATCTGCTCCGCCTGCGAGGCCATGCCGAAGAGGCGCTGCCGCTTGGCGCCGTCTGCGTGGTTGGACGGCCGGTGAACTTCGCGGGACTGCGCGCCGACCCCGATCTCGCCTTGCGCCGATATGGCGCCGCCTTCGCGCGCATGGGCTTCTCCGAGATCCGCTACGTTTTCGAGCCGGTCGCCGCCGCCTTCTTCTTCGCCCGCAAGCTGACTCACGACGCCACGGTCCTCGTGGGCGACTTCGGCGGCGGCACGAGCGACTTCTCCATCGTCCGCTTCGAACGCCAGGCGGGGCGGCTGAAGTCCACCGCCCTCGCCAACGCCGGAGTGGGCCTCGCCGGCGACGCCTTCGACTATCGGATCATCGACAATCTCGTCTCGCCAGCCCTGGGCAAGGGATCGAGCTACCGCGCCTTCGATAACGTCCTGCCGATTCCCAACCGTTACTACACGGCCTTCGCGCGATGGGAGCAGTTGGCCCTGCTGCGCGCCTCCCGCGACATGCGCGACATCCGAGCCCTCCTGCGCACCGCCCTCGAGCCCGAAAAGATCGCCCGACTGGTCGAGGTCCTCGACCTCAACCTTGGATACCGGCTCTATCAGTCGGTCTCTGCGCTCAAGGAAGGGCTTTCGGCGCAGACGCACGCCCGTTTCATGTTCGAGGGCGGCGACACGCGCATCGAGCGGGACGTGGCCCGCGAAGACTTCGAAGCCTGGATCGCGCCCGAACTGGCCGCCATTTCCACCGCCGTGGACGAGGCCCTCGCTCGCGCCCGCCTGGGCGCCGCGGATCTCGACCGCATTTTCCTCACCGGCGGCTCGTCCTTCGTGCCGGCCGTGCGTCGCCTGTTCGCCGATCGGTTCGGCGCGGAGCGGGTGGAAGGCGGCGGAGAGCTCGTCTCGATCGCCGCGGGCCTCGCCTATATCGGCGCCGAGCCGGACCTGGACGTCTGGTCTCAGCGAGCCGTTGACGCAGCGTGACGCTTTTGGACGTGCGCGTCAGAAGCTAAAGCAGGCGCTCCATTAGTCGCGCGGTCTTTGCCGCTCTTTAGTCTCTTCCAGGGAAACGCTCATGAAACTCGACTCTTCCATCGCCGCAGTGGTCACCGGCGGAGCGTCCGGCCTCGGGGAGGCCACCGTGCGGGCGCTGGCGGCGCACGGTGTGAAGGTCGCCATCTTCGACATGAACGAAGCCAAGGGCGAGGCTGTCGCGCGGGACGTCGGCGGCGTCTTCTGCAAGTGCAACGTCACGTCGGAAGAAGAGGTTGACGCCGCCTTCGCCAAGGCCCGCGCCGCTCACGGCCAGGAGCGGATCCTGGTCAACTGCGCCGGAACCGGCAACGCCGCACGCACCGCCAGCCGCGACCGCAACACCGGCGAGATCAAGCACTTCCCGCTGCAGGCCTTCAACCTGATCATCCAGATCAACCTGGTTGGCACCTTCCGCTGCATCGCAAAGAGCGCGGCCGGCATGCTGTCGCTCGACCCGCTGCCCGACGGCGACCGCGGAGCGATCGTCAATACCGCCTCCGTGGCGGCTGAGGACGGCCAGATCGGCCAGGCCGCCTACTCGGCGTCCAAGGGCGGTGTCGTCGGCATGACCCTGCCGATCGCCCGCGACCTGTCCCAGGAGAACATCCGGGTGAACACCATCCTGCCCGGCATCTTCGACACGCCGCTGATGAACGCGGCTCCCCAGCAGGTGAAGGACGCCTTAGCGGCCTCGGTCCCCTACCCCAAGCGTCTCGGCGCCGCTGAAGAGTACGCCCAGCTTGCGCTGACGATGATCACCAACGGCTATTTCAACGGCGAGGACGTGCGCTTGGACGGCGCGATCCGGATGGCGCCGCGCTGATCGATAAAGGGGCGCGCCGGCATCTTGCCGGCGCCCCTGAATGTTTAGTGGGTGGCGGTCTTCGGCTGCTCAGGCAGCTTGATGTGCGGCGTCAGGTTCGCGATCACCTGGTGCGCATCGAAGGCCCGCCCGCCAGGCGGCTTCTCTCCGTGGCCCATGACGATATCGGTTAGAGCTTCGTAGCGCTGCACGGTCTGGATATCGAATGAGGGATCCCAGTAGGGACCGCCCCAGAACCCACGCCAGCCATAACCCGGGCCCCAGACGCTCCAGTAAGGGTCGAATGCGCCGTAGCCCCAGGGACCGAAAGAATTCACGTAGGTCGACGTCTGGGTGTCGGTGTGATGCTGCAGGGTTTCGAACCAATCGTACCCGCTCTGAACCGTGACCTGGGCTGCGCGGTAAAGCAGATAGTTCTCAACCGTGCTGCGCGAGGTCAGGCTGTTGCCGGCGAACGTGACCCGGTAGTGATCGGAGTCGAGGCGGGTGTCGGTGAAGCCGCCGTAGACCTTCGATCCGGGCTGCAGGGGCTGGTAGGGAGTCGCGGTCTCGCAGGCAGCGAGTCCCGAGGCCAATGCGATGGCCGCAACGACGGCGGCGGTCCTGAATTTCATGGTCTTCGGTCCAGCAGCTCTCGGTCGTCCAATATACTCCTCCTTGGCGAGAAGCGCTGGCGATTCGCAGCTTTATCTAGCCGCATTTGGTTGCGGCTGTTTTGCGATTCCTCAGACGCCCAGGCGGAACGCCAGCAGGATCAGCCTAACCAACGCGCCCAGGAGCAGGGCGATCGTCGCGAGCCCCTGGATCATGAACCCAAGGCTCCGAGCGCCGGCCGCCCTCGAATAGCCGGTCATGTAGAGGATCCGGCCGATGATCCAGACGACGCCAAGGGCGGCGGCAATCGGCTCATTGAGAAAGAGCCCGAACAACCACAGCCCGGCCAGGAAGGGCGGTAACCACTCGAGCGTGTTGGCCTGGACGCGGAACACCCGCTCGAAGTCGGCGTGCCCGGTCGTGGCCGGCGCTTCTACACCGAACTTCGTCCGGGCTCGGGCGACCTGGACGCCCATGGCCAGGTAGACGATCATCGCCACGATCGTGACGAGCGCCACGCCGATGTGACTGGTCATGAGCATTCCCCCTTCGCCGATCGTCGTCGGCCTTTGAAGGGAAGGTGCAACAAACCTGGCAGAAGGGGAAGCGGTGACCGCAACTGGCGCCTGCGCCGCTTTCGCCCATACTGTGAGCTCATGCGCCTCCAGCCCCGACTCGCGCGCGCGACGCCGCCGCCATCGAGCGAGAGGCTGACGCCCGTCCTGGACGCAGAAACCCAGGCGGACGCCTTCGGCTTTGTCATCTTCGCGAGCGAGGACGACCAATGGCGCGTCGTCGCTGGCGAGAGCGTCCTGGCGACGCTGGCGGCCCGATTGGGGGTCGCGCCCGAGCCGACCGCGGTGATCGGCTCTATCGGCCAGCGCAGCGGGACGATCGCCGAGTCGGTCGCCGCCCTGGAGCGGGGGGGCCGACCCTTTGAGATCTCCCTCGAGCTCGCCGACAGCTTCCTTCGCCTGCGCGGCGCGGCGACGGGCGGAATCGCCTGGCTCCGGCTCGAGTCTGCATCCCTTCCCGCCGCCGCGCGCAGCGCGACCCCCACGACGGGCGTCGCGCGCGTGCGCGAGCGTCTTGAGCAGGCCTACGATCTCACCCTCGATCATCTTTCCGACGCCGTAGCCGTGTTCGGGCCGGACCAGCGGCTCGAACGCTTCAACGAAGCATTCGCCAGGCTCTGGGAGCTCGAGCCTGCCTGGCTGGGCGCTCGCCCCCGCCACAGCGATTGGCTCGAGCGCCTGCGGCAGTCGCGCCGGCTCGCGGACGACGATGGATTTGCCGGATTCAAGGCTCGGGAGCTCGCGCGCTACAGGTCCTCCGAAGTTGGCGAGGCCCTGTGGCGCGCGCCTGGCGGCCGCACGATCCGCGTCGTCTGCCAGCCTCACCCGGAGGGTGGGCTGATCCTGGTCGCGACAGATGTGACCAGCGAGCTCGACCTGAAGAGCCGGTTCAACCAGCTGGTGAAGGTGCAGCAGGCCACCCTGGACAAGCTCACCGATGCGGTGGCCGTCTTCGGCGCCGACGCTCGCCTTCGGCTGCACAACGAAGCCTTCCAGAGCTTCTGGGGCCTGCCCACCCAGGTTTTGGGGGAAGGCGCTCCATTCGACGACCTCGCCGACTACGGCGTCGCTCGGGTGCACGACCTGCAGTTCTGGCGCTCCCTCAAGGCCAGGATCACCGATCCCGACCCGGCCCTGCGCGCCGCGTCTTCGGGCGAAATCCGCACAGCCGAGGGACGCTGGACCGCCTGGCAGTCCCGCCCCCTCCCGGACGGAGCGACGCTGATCGGCTTCACCGACATCACCGACGCAAAGCGGCTCGAGGATGCTCTGGCCGACCGCGAGGCGGCTCTGGGTGCTGCCGAGCGGCTGAAGAGCGACTTCGTGGCCGCGGTGTCGCGCGAGCTACGGATCCCCCTGACCACCGTGATCGGCTACGCCGAGCTGCTTGAGACTGCCGCAAAGACGCTGCCAGAGCGCGAGCGCGGCTGGATCGGGGCCGTGCGCGCCGCCGCCGCGGCGCTGGCGGGATCCATCGAGGACATCCTCGCCATCGCCGAGCTCGACGCCGGCGAGCGGCGACTTTCCCTCGAACGCCTGGACCTGCGCGACCTGATCTCGCAAGCCGCCGCCCGCTGGGCGCAACGCTTCAAAACGGGCGGCATCGAGCTCGCGCTCGAAACGACAGAGGAGCCGGTGACCATCGAGGGCGACACGGCGGCCCTCGCCGCCGTCCTCGACCATCTGATCGACAACGCCGTCGCCGGCACGCCAGGGGGCGGTCGGGTGGCCATAGGGGCCGAGCGTGCCCACGGCCAGGTCAGGCTGAGCGTCGCCGACACGGGCCGCGGCATTCCCTTTGATGTCCAGGCGCGTCTGTTCGAACGCTTCTCCGGCCTGGAAGGCGCCGGCGCCGGACTCGGCCTCGCGCTGGTGAAGGCTCTGGTGGAGCTGCACGGAGGCTGGGTGAGCGTCGAGAGCGAACCGGGTCGCGGCGCCCGCTTCACCTGCCACCTCCCGGAGGGGCAGGCGCACGACGAGAGTCCTGAAAGAACGTAGTGCGCCCGCAAGAAAAGCCGAGCTAATCTTGCCCAACCAAGAGGGAAGACGCCCGACCATGACCGAACTCGTCAGAATCGAAGACCGCGGCCACGTCCGCACCATCCGCCTCAATCGGCCGGAAAAGAAGAACGCGCTCAGCACCGAACTGGCGTGGGGTGTCATCGAGGCCGTCGACCAGGCCGCGCACGAGGACGATGTCTGGGTCGTCGCGATAACAGGGACGGGTGACGCCTTCTGCGCCGGGCTGGACTTGTCGGGCGGCGGCCAGCCCTATTCGCCCCATTCGCGTCAGACTGCCCAGCTCGATGACGTCGGCTGGGTCGGCAACTTCCTGCTGGCGATCCGCAAACGGTGCGACAAGCCCGTGGTCGGCGGCATCAACGGCGTCGCGGTTGGCGCAGGCCTTGGGCTGGCGATGGCGACAGACGTGCGGATCGTCGCCCGCAGCGCACGCCTCATGGCCGGCTATACGCGTATCGGCGGCTCGCCCGACGCCGGCCTCACGATCACCCTGCCCCAGGCCATGGGATACGAGCATGCCATCCGGTTCATGATGGAGAACCGCACGGTTCAGGGCGACGAGGCGGTCGCCCTTGGAATGGCCGGCGAGGTCGTGGACGACGCCAAGCTTGAAGAGCGGCTCGCCGCCTACTGCCAGCAGCTGTGCGAATGGTCTCCGATCACCCTGCGCCTGCTCAAGCGGGGCATGGTCAAGGCGCTTGCGACCAGCGATCTGGAAACGCAGCTGCGCTACGAGGTCGCGAACATCCGCGTCGCCTTCGGCAGCGAAGACGGCAAGGAAGCCCGCAAGGCGTTCCTCGAGAAGCGCAAGCCGGTCTTCAGCGGGCGTTGATTTTGCGATGAGAACGCGCTCAAGCTTTTGAATCTAGCCACCCGGCTGGCGCATGCTCGGGCCGGGCAAGGGCGACATCGCTTCGAAAACGCCATCGCGCCGGATCAGGGCATGCATGAGCGCCGCCGAGAGATGGGCGAGGACCACCGCGAAGAAGACGAAGGCGAGATAGTGGTGCGCGTCCCAGAGGACGGTGTGCAGGAGCTCGCCTTGAGGCGCGATCGGCGGAAGGCGCAGGCCGCCGAAAACGACGACCGGGTAGTTGGCGGCCGACAACATCGCCCAGCCGAGCAGCGGCATGACGATCATCAGTCCGTACAACACATAGTGCGACAACCCTGCAGCCAGCTTTATCGGAACCGGCAGATTTGCCGGTAGGGCCGGAGCGCCATAACGCCAGCGGGCCGCAATGCGAATCACGACGAGGATCAGAAGAAGGATCCCAACCGTCTTGTGAAGTTCGATCAGACGAAGATATTTCGGCGTAACCGTCGACACCATGCCGACGCCGACGAAGAACATGGTGAGGATGCAGATCGCCATCAGCCAATGCAGAACTCGCTGAAGGGGGCTGAATTTTTTGGGATCGGCCATTACCTGGCCTCCGGAGCCGTGCGGGGATAGTATTTCGCTTCCGCCGTCCTCCGGTCATAGGATACGCGGTACGCGGAGGATCGAGCTGCGGGGAAGGGATCGTCGGACGTCGAGATACCGGCGGGAAGGACGGTGGGATCGTAGTTGATGTCCCGGCACGGGCCGTCTCGATCCGGTTGGACGTCCTGCACCACCAGGGTTCCGACATCGACGGTGCGACGTCCCTGGGGCCAGGCCTTGCTCGGGTCCGCCGTCGGGTCGCCGGCCGCGGCGACGGTCACCACCATCGTCCAGCGAAGCGGCCCCGCCTTCACGCGTTGGGCGATCTCCTGGTCGAGGAAATAGGGGTCCTGTTTGGCGAGAACCTCTGGGGGCACGGAGACCGCCGGCGCTGTCGGCAGCAGCGACCATCGGACGATGCTTGTGGCGCCGGACCCGCTGGTGAACACGAAGCTGTCGAGGCTGTTGTACGGCTCTTCCGCATAGCTGCGCGTCCACGGTGCGGTCTTGGCCCATGCGCCGAAGTTGGCGAACTCCGGATGCGCCGCAATGAACATCTTCATCGCATCCGGCGCCTTGGAGGACGAAGCCAGCAGCAAGGCGTAGAAGGCGCTGGGCGTCGCAACCGGGAAAAAGGGCGCGCTGATCATGGCGCTGCGCCAGATCTGCTGGCCTGGGGCGGAGATCTGCAGACCCATGCCCCGCACCCGGACCGTCCCATCGGGCGCGTTGGGATCTGCTGTCGCGACATTGAATCGCCCGACGACCGGGTATTGTCCGCGCACGAACATCGGCGCCCTGGAAATCGCCGTCCCCGCGCCGGTGGCCTCGAATGTTCCTGTGAAGCAGACGCCCTTCACATGATTGCGCCGTCGCCCGAGAGCCGGGCCGCCGGGAGGCGCGAGAGCGGACACCAGCTTTGCTGGCGTCGTCCGTTGGGGCGAGAGCCAGCCGGCTGTGTAGACGAAGGCAATGGCCGCGATCGCGACCACGATACCGATAATAGCCCACGACCCAAGCGCACTGCGCCCGACACCTGCGCGCGGTGGTTTCATTGGAAACCTCGCCGTTACGACGGGGCCATTAGAAACACAGTTGGGTCGAAACGTCAGCAGGACTATGGTTCAGCCTGCGCTGGAAGCTGCGCCCCAATTTCGATGGCTTGCCGTTGGCCGGCGGCGCTTGACACGCCGCACAGCCCGGTTTCCGTTTGGGGGCAGGGCGGGGCGCGCCACGAGGTGTTTTGCCATGTCGACACTGAGGGTCGAGCAGATCGGCGAAGAGCTCATCATCCGGATCACGTCCCAGGCCCGCAACGACCTGGGTCTGCGGCCGGGAGACGAGGTCCAGCTGGCGCGGAGCATCCATGGCGAGATTTCCCTCGCTCCGTCGGACATGGACCATCAGATCCGTCTGGAGCGCAGCCGCGCCTTCCTGCGACGGTTTCAGGGTCGCGCCTGAGGCCGACCGCAGTCGGCTTGGGATCGACTCAGCGGGCGCTGGCGAGGACGGTGACGGCCGGCCTCGCGAAGTGCGGGGCTGCGACAGGGGCCGGCGCGGCGTTGGCGCGCGGCACGTAGCCGATCATGGCGCAAGCGAGGGTGGTGAAGACGGCGAGACCGCCAATTGCTGAGGACTTCATTGCTTGACCAACCTCCGAGGTGAGGTGGAACCCTGGCGACGTTGAGTCGGAGTATTGCTCGGGCTTGCAGACGGTCAAGTTTCTTCGGTTTGCAATTGTTGATAATTTCCTAAGATTTCGACCGCTCACGCAGTTCAGGTAAGGCTGCCAAGGGTCGCCGCCAACTCGTCCACGGCCTCAGGCGTCGTGGCCCAGGAACACATGAAGCGCACCGAGCCGTCGATGAAGCGGTAGACGAACCACCCCGCCTCGCGCAGCCGCACCAATGTCGCCTCGTCCATCTCGACGAAGACGCCGTTGGCCTCGACCGGGTGGCGCAGTTCGAAGGGCATTGCGGCGGCAAGTCTCTGGGCCATGGCGTTGGCGTGAGCGGCCCTCGCGAGCCACGCGCCGCTCTCGAGCATGCCGATCCAGGGCGCGGCCAGGAACCTCGCCTTGGAGACGAGCTGGCCGCCGTGCTTGAGGCGCGCGCCGAAGCGCCGCCCAAGCGGCTTGTCCAGCAGGACCAGGGCCTCGGTGGGCGTGGAGCCGGCCTTGGTCCCTCCGATCACCAGGATGTCGACCCCCAACGCCGCGACCGACTTCAGGTCGAAGCCCGAGGCTACTGCGTTCGCCATCCGCGCGCCGTCGAGGTGGATCCTGGCGCCCTTCGCGCGCGCCAGACCGGTCAAGGTCTCGAGCTCCGCTTGCGAATAGACCGCGCCGAACTCGGTGGCCTGGGTGAGCGAGAGTGCGACGGGATGCTGCCAGTGCGGCTGGTCCGGCCTCGCGAGGACATCCTCGAGCGGCTGCCGATCGATCCGCCCTGAGGCGCCCGGGAGGGTGATCATGCCCAGGCCCGAGCCGAAGAAGCCGGGGGCGCCGGTCTCGTCCGTCGCCACGTGGGCCGCCTCGTGCGCGACCACCGCCTCGTGCGGCGCGGCCAGGGTCCCGAGAGCCAACGCGTTCGCCGCCGTGCCGCTGGCGGTGAACCAAACCTCCGCGTCGACGTCGATCAGGCCACGGATGAGGTCCGCCGCGCGCCGGCTGACCCCGTCCGAGCCATAGCCGGCCTCGAAGCCGCCATTGAACCGCGAGAGCGCCTCCAGCGCCTCGGGCATGGCGCCGGCGACGTTGTCGGAGGCGAAGTCGTAGCGCGCCATGGATCCTCGCGGGCCTGGGAAGGCCTCGGCCCTAGAGCAAACTCCGATCAGACGGAACCGTCTGGTCGGAGATAATTTGCTCTAGAGTCTGAACTTTGAGCGCCGCCTGATCGCCCAACCAGTTCCCACTTGGGCGGACGGCCCTCAGACCTCAATGGCGCCGCTCACGCAAGCGGCCAGGGCGAAGTTCAGGCCGCCTCGCGCGCCCACGCCCTCACGTCCTGCACGAACAGGTCCGGCTGCTCCATCGCCGCGAAGTGGCCGCCGCGAGGCATGTCGGTCCAACGCGTGATGTTGTAGGCGCGCTCCGCCAGTGATCTCGGCGGCGCGGAATAGAGCGCCTCGCCGGGGAAATTCGCGAAGGCGGTCGGGACCTCGCACCGCTCGCCCTCCTTCAGGACCACGCCGCCTTCCTCCAGCAACGCGCGGTAGTACCAGGCGCCCGTCGCGAAACTTCCTGTCATCACATAGATCATCACGTTGGTGAGCAGCTGGTCGCGTGTGAACACCTTCTCGAAGGGCTGCTCGCGTCGGTCGCACCAGTCGTAGAAGCGTTCGACGATCCATGCCGCCTGGCCGACGGGATTGCCCGCGCCGAGCCAGGCCAGAGACTGAGGCTTCGACGCTTGCAGGCGGAAATAGGCGCCGAGCATATCCATCGCGGCGCTCGATCGCGTCATCCACGCCGTCTCGGCCTCGGACTTGGGTCCCCCCGGAGGCCGCAAGCCGATCATGTTGAGGTGAATGGCCCGCACGTGCTCGCCGTGATCGAAGCCGAGGCAGGAGGTGACGAGCGCCCCCCAGTCGCCGCCCTGGGCGAGATAGCGGTCGTAGCCCAGCACGCGCGTCATCAGTTCGTTGAACAACCGCGCGGTCGCCCTCTGGCCGAAGGGGCGCTCGGGTTTGGACGAGAAGCCGAATCCGGGGAGCGAGGGGATCACGAGATCGAAAGCGTCCGCCGCCGAACCGCCGTGGCGAGAGGGGAAGGCGAGCTGTTCGATCGCGCCCCAGAATTCGTAGTGGCTGCCGGGCCAGCCATGGCTGAGCAGAAGGGGTCGCCGGCCCTGCGCCTCTCCGACGACGTGGACGAAGTGGAGGTCGAAATCCTCCACCCGCGCTCGAAACTGCGGATAGCGGTTCAGCTCGGCGACAGCGCCACGCCAGTCGTAACCGTCCAACCAGTAGGCGCAGAGGCCCTTCAGGAACGCCCCGTCACAGCCGTAGGCCCAACCATCCGCCACCTTGGGGATCGGCGGCCACGGATAGGCCCGGATTCGTCCAAGCACATCGGCGACGTCGGGTTCGCTCCAGTCGACGGCGAACGGCTCAGGCTTGCTCATGGAGACCCCTCCCGGATGGGGAGGCCATTCACACACCGCTCCCGAGGGAAGACAAGCCGCGTTCCTCGGCGCCAGTCGCAGAGCGGTTCGGAAGGCCGAGGCTACTCGAGGCGGTCGGTGGTATGCAGCGCCGCGTCCTGGCGCTTCACCCTGAGTGTATAGAGCACGCCGATCACAGCGCCCTTGACGCGCGGCAGAGCCAAGAGCGTCAGAACGGCGAGCGGGATGAGGACGACCGGCACGACCACCGCCGCCGGCGCCTTCCAGATGAAGTTGAACAGCAGCAAGGGCAGGATCACCACGTGCCCGACCAGCAGGATGGTAAAATAGGCCGGCCCATCGTCCGATGGGTACTGATCGAGGTCGTGACCGCAGTGCGGACACGTCGGCGAAACCTTGAGATAGCGGTAGAACAGTGCGCCCTGGCCGCAATTCGGACACCGCCCGCGGACGCCGCGCCACATGGCCCGCAGCAAGGGAATTGCGGGAGACTGGAGGTCCGCGGTCCTCAACATGGCGAGCATATTGACGTCTCCTCGACGGATGCGAAAGCCGACTATGGTCTGGGCCGGAGTCGGACGAGATGCGGGGGCGCATTCACTGCGCACTCTCCCCTCGACCAGTCGCGCGTGGCCATGAGCGCCGCTCCGACGGACTCGAAATCGAACGGCTTGCGCAGGAGCGCGTGGGCGCCGATTCCCTGGAGGTTGTCTTCGTCCTCTGATGTGCACATGAGGATCGTCGTCCGGGGGGAAAGCTGTGCGATCCAACGCGCCACATCCCGCCCGTCGCCTTCGGCCAGGCGGACATCGAGAACGGCGAACTCGGGTCGCCGCTCCTCGAACATGGAGAGTCCAGCCTTGGCGGTGGCGGCCACGCCGCAGACCGTAAAGCCCTCGTCTTCGAGGGACGTCTCGATCTGGAAGGCGACGATGGCGTCGTCCTCGACGATCAGGACCGCCCCGGCTTCGACGGCGGGATCTGCGGATCCAGGACAGCCGGGTGCGTCGGTCGCGCGGGCTCCCCCGCCCGCGACCGGCGCTGGGAACGGCCGTCCGACGGGTGTGTCTTCCCGTTCGATTTGACCGAGGGGGGCCTCAGTCGGTTCAGCCAGCAATGACATGAGAATACGCTTCTTCACTGCGCCCGGACGACGCTTGCGTCGCCCGGCTCCTTTCACGGCGAAAAACTGCAGATTGCTCGGACCAGGCCTCGGCGAGCGTCGTCAACCCGGAGCGTCCGCCTGGCTCGTCCGCATCGTCCACGGCCTTGCCGTCCGCGTATGTATGGCTCTTTCCAATGCAATCAATCCGTACAATTACCAGGACACTTCATACAATCGCCGACGACCAGGTTCTCGGCCCGTCCAACACCTGCCGCACCCGTTCCATCGCACGGCTAAGTTCCTCGCGGGTCGAGGCGGCGCCAAGCCCGATGCGGACAGCCTCCGGAGGGTGTGAGGTGATGGCGAATGCGTCGCTCGGCACGACCGAGATCCGCCGCCGGACGAGTTCCTCGTAGAATACGGCTCTGGACCAGCCCTTTGGCAGAGGCAGCCAGAGATGGAAAGCCTCGCAGGCCAGATGCTCAGGACCAAGGGCGTCGGCTGCGATCCGTCTGCGCGCGGCGGTTTCAGTCTGGATCGCCTTGAGCGTTTCGGTCGCCGTCCCGTCGCGGATCCAGCGGGTAGCCAGCGCCGCGGTTATCGGAGAGGCCATTCCTGTAAGCGCGCGAAGACCTGCCGCGAGCCGGTCCGCGCCACGCGCGTCCGGAGCGACCACGTAGGCGATGCGAAGGGCTGGCGACACCGTCTTGGCCAGTCCCGCGATATGCCAGGTGCGCTCCGGCGCGAAGTTCGCCAGCGCCGGCGGCGGCGCTTGGGGCAGCTTCCCGTAGATGTCGTCTTCCACCAGCATGACGCCGTAGCGGCGAGCGATCCGGGCCATCTCTCGGCGACGCTCGATGGACATGGTCGCGGTCGTCGGGTTCTGGAGGGTCGGGGTGCAGTAGAAAGCCTTCGGTCCGACCTCGCGGCACACCCTCTCGAAGCTGTCCGGCGTCGCGCCTTCCTCATCCATCGCCACGTCGACCAGTCCGAGGCCAAGGTGACCGGCGGCGACTCGAAGGCCCGGATAGGTCAGGGCCGGCGCGCAGATCGGCTCGCCCGCGCTTGCGACCTCGCCAAGGACCGCGACGATTGCGGCCTGTACGCCCGCGGAGACCACGAGCCGCTCCACGGCGATGTCGTCGATCCGCTCCCGCAGCCAGGCGACGCCGGCGGCGCGATCCTTAGGCGCCCCGGCGGGGGACTGGTACCGGAAAAGCAAGGCCTCGCCGTGTTCCTGCTCCAGCGCCGCCAAGCCACGCCACATGCGCGCGACATGGCGGGCGTCCTCGAGAGGCGGGGGCGCGTTCATGCTCATGTCCACAAGGCTGTGGGTCACGCCGGTCTCGGAATCGCCGAGCACAGGGCGGGTGACGAAGGTTCCCTGGCCGACGCGCGCGGAAATCAGGCCTCGCCGACGCGCTTCGGCATAGCCGCGGGTAACCGTCGTGAAATCGACCCCCAGGGCCTTGGCGAGGTCGCGTTGGGCCGGCAGGCGCGCGCCCGGCGCAAGACGCCCCGTACGGACGTCCTCGAGGATCGCGTCCGCGATCGCCAGGTAAATCGGCTTCTCACCCCGCGAAAGCAGCGGAGCCCAGGTCCCCATGACTTCCCTCATATCCCCAATGTATGTCCTGCGTATGCAGGTAATCGCCGCGCGACGAACGCGCCCGGTCCGCTTCGCGGTCATTGCCAGGCGGGAGGGATTGGCGGAGCCTCAACGCTCGGGCTCCGCCGCGATGGAGGAAGACGGATGACGACGGCCTTTGACCGCGCGGACCTCATCGAGGCGAGCCTCGAGATGCTCGCCGACCGTGTCGCCGATCCGACGCCGCTCGTCTACGAGAAGCTGTTTGCCGACTATCCGACCTACCGCGCCCACTTCTGGCGCGACACGAACGGCGCCGTGAAGGGCGAGATGCTGTCGCGGGTCTTCGCGGCGATCCTCGATTTCATCGGAGAGCGACGCTACGCCGACCACATGATCCGCTGCGAGATCGTGACCCACGAAGGTTATGACGTGGACCGCGAGGTGTTCGGGACCTTCTTCGGCCATGTCGCCGCGACGGTGCGGGACGTCCTCGGCGAGGACTGGACCGAGGAGATGGCCGACGCCTGGCGGGATCTGCTCGTCGAGCTCGACGCTTACCTGAAGAGCGCGCCGCAGCTTGGGCCGGCGCCTCCGTTCGCGGCCAAGCTGCGCCATGAATTCGAAGAGAAATTCGCCACGGGTTGAGCGGAGCCTTCATCCCCTCCGTCTCGGGATTTTGCGAAGCCCTCCCCGTTTCCCGTCATCCCGCACGCAGCGAAACGCGGTGGAGCGGAGATGCGGGACGCAGGGGACTGGGCGAGGCGCTGCGGTTCGCGAACCGCGATAGCCGTTCCGGTCCCCTGGGTCCTTAGGTCCTCCCTGCGCTCCGCTTCGCTACGGCCCGGGATGACAG
>JAFANN010000312.1 GCA_019232665.1 Caulobacteraceae bacterium
CGGGGGAGGGCCAGCCCGTAAAGACTTCGCTGCTGGAATCGGCGATGGCCCATACGGTGTGGGAGGCCGGGGCGGCTCTCACCATGGGCCAGATCGCGCGCCCGAACGGATCGCGCCACAAGCTGACCGCCCCCTACGAGGCGCTGAAGACCGCGGACGGCTTCCTCGTCGTTGGCGTCAACAGCCCCAAGCTGTGGGGTCGGCTTTGCGAGGCCCTCGGCGAGCCGCAGCTCGAGCAGCACCCCGATTTCGCGAGCCCGCAATTGCGCCTGGCCAACCGCGACGCCCTGCAGGCGCGGCTCGAAGAGATCCTCGCCCGCGACACGACCGCCGCCTGGGTCGCTACAATCTCCGCAAAAGGAGTGCCGTGCGGTCCGGTCAATCGCATCGACGAGGCCCTTGCGGATCCGCACCTCGCCGCGCGCGGCTATCTGGCGGACGTCGAGGGGCGCCGCTTCCCACGGACCCCGATCGGGTTTTCACAGACGCCGGTTGCTGTCGTGCGCGCGCCGCCGCGGGTCGGGGAGCATACGCGCGAGGTGCTGGCCGAGGCGGGACTCGCGCCAGAGGCTATCGAGGAACTTTCACGCAAGGGGGCGGTCGGAATGGCGGAGGTCCAGGCATGAGCGGCCGGATTCATGTGAGCCGGCCGCGGAAGGCCGTTGTCCTGCTCGAGATCGACAATCCGCCGAGCAACGCCCTGGGTGGCGAGGTGCGGCGCCAGCTCGAAGCGGAGCTGGACGCGATCGAGACCGATCTTTCTGTGCGGGCGGTGGTTCTCACCGGCCGCGGCAAGGGATTCTGCTCAGGCGACGACCTTCGCGAGGCGGCGACGCGGGGGGAGGGGGCGCAGGCGAGCCTTGGCCAGTTCGGGCGCATGCTCGACAAGCTGGAGGCCCTGCGCGTCCCCGTCGTCGGGGCGATCAACGGCCACGCCGTTGGCGGCGGCCTCGAGCTTGCACTCTGCTGCGATATCCGGCTCGCTTCGAGCGAGGCCAAGTTCCTCGCCGCTGGGGTCAACGTCGGGCTGATGGCTTCGGTCCATCGCCTGCCGAGGCTCATCGGGACCGCGGCGGCGTCGATGATGATCCTGACCGGAACGCCTTTCGATTCGGCGCGGGCCGCGGCGTGGGGTCTCGCCGGCGGCGTATATCCGCCAGATCAACTGGCAGGGGCGGCGCTCGACCTCGCCGAACGCATCGCTACTCGCGCGCCGCTCTCGGTGGAGGCGAGCAAACGGATGATCAGGCGCGCCTTCGATTTCACGCCCGAAGAGGCGCGCGCCGCGGCGGGGGCGGAGCTGAGGGTGCTATCGCGCAGCAACGACCACCGCGAAGGCGTCGCCGCCTTCGCCGACCGCCGGGATCCGGTGTTCACCCGTTCCTAGTCGGACACGCGCCGAAACTTAGCTCGAGGCCGGCGCGACCGGTTGGGCATCCGCGGTCGACACGGCCTCGCGTGCAGCCGCAGCCCGCCGGCGAGCCCGTGCGTAGAGGAAGGTCCACAAGGCCAGGGCGCCCATCGTCGAGTAGCCAAGGATTGGCCCTGCGATCAGGTACTGCTTGATCGTCAACGTCCAGACGAGGGTCGCGGCGACGGCGGCTTCGGCCAGAAGGCCGAAGCCCCAGACCAGGGTCAGGGTCATCATCGCGCGGCGGAAATGCACATTATCGCGGCGGGCCTCGAAGTCGGCGAGCTGGTCGGACTGGTTGCGGCGCATGCTGGCGCGAGCGAACTCGTAGATCAGCGGTTTTCGAATTAGAGCCGAGATGACAAAGGCCAGGCCGACCGCCGCGGTGACCAGGCGCTCGCGCAACTGCAGGAATTTCACCGAGCCGCCGCCGGCCATCGCGAGAAGAGAAAGCGCAATGCCGGCCAGGACGAATATGGAGATGAAGTCGACGCGCCGGCGGCGAACGAACTCGACGATGGCCCAGATGATCGGCGGCCCCGACGACGCCATCAGCGCGTGCACGTCCCCCAGGCGCGGCTTGGCGAGGTCATAGACGACGTAGGGGAGGACGACGTTGACAAGCAGCTCCGTGGCGACGCCACGCCCGTTGCGCCGCAGCGCGGCGCCGATGCGCTCTCTGGCCGTCTCTTCGGTCATTCCTCGGCTCCCGTCCCACCCGGGCACGATACGCGCCCGGGACGCCCTCGCGCCAGAATGGGTGTGGGATTGTCGTCAGCGCCGCTCGGCAGCATACGGCGCGCGTGACTAGCGTCCTTCCTATTCGACATTCCCGGCCGAAGACACGCCGCGAGGTGCTGGCCCCGCAACTGCGTCTGCGCCGCTCCATTCGGATGGCCTGGCTCATCGCGGTGGCGGTGATCGGAGGCCTGGTCGCCACGGCGTTCGCCAAGATCTGCGACCTTGGCATGGCGTGGCAGGCCCAGCTCTACCGCATTGCGCCCTGGCCCACTCTCGCCCTGCTTCCGCTGGGGTTCGCCTTGGCCACATGGCTGACCATCCGTTTCGCGCCGGCCGCCGCCGGCAGCGGCATCCCCCAGGTCATGGCCGCCGCGGAGGAACGGTGGACCGGAGGGCGCTGGAGCGGCCAGCGCGTGACCTTGCGGACCGCCGCGTTCAAGTTCGTCGTCACCTTCTTCCTGCTTGTATGCGGGGCATCCATTGGGCGGGAAGGGCCGACTGTCCAGGTCGTCGCGGGGATCCTGCGATCCTTCACCAGAGGGTTGAAGGGAGGTCCGGGTCGTCGGGCGATCATCATCGCCGGCGGCGCCGCTGGAGTCGCCGCCGCCTTCAACGCGCCGATCGCCGGAGTGGTCTTCGCGGTGGAGGAACTGGCGCGAAGGTTCGAGGCGCGCACCCACACGACGGTGATCCTCGTGGTGGTCGTCTGCGGCTTCACATCCTACGCCTTGCAGGGGGACTATGCCTATTTCGGCGTGCTTGATCCGGGTCCCGTCAAGCCGGGGATCTGGCTTGCCGCGCCGCTGATCGCGGTGGCGGGAGGGCTGTTGGGGGGCGTCTTCGCACGCTCCCTGACCTTCATGATTGGACCCGGCGATAATCCCGTGGCGAGGTGGCGGCGACTGCGGCCGATCCTGTTCGCCTTCATCTGCGGCCTCGTCGCGGCCGCGGTCGCCTGGATCTCTGGCGGCATTACCTTCGGGGCGGGTTACAGCGAGGCGAGGTCCCTGTTGCAGGACCACCCGGGACGCGGTGTCAGCCTCGCCGTGACCAAGCTCATCGCCAGCCTCGCGGCGGCCGCCTCTGGCGGTCCAGGCGGGATTTTCGCCCCCTGTCTCGCCACGGGAGCGGGCATCGGCGAAGCGTTCGTCCGCAGCGGTTTCATCCATTTTGCGGCGCGCGACGCCGTCGTCCTCGGGATGTGCGCCTACCTTTCAGGCGTGGTCCAGTCTCCCCTGACGAGCGCCGTGATCCTGATGGAGATGACGCGCGCGCCCGGTCTCGTGGGGCCGTTGTTGCTCACCGCCCTGCTCGCGCGGTGGGTGTCGGGGTCGATCATGCCGGCGCCGATCTACCACGTGCTTTCTCTGCCCTGGTTACCCCATTCTCGGCTTTCCCGCCGCAGCCGCTGAAGGTCGAGCCTTGGTCGCCTCCTCCGAAGACATCACCCACGAAGGGCCTTCGACCCGGTACGGCAGGGTCATGGCGGGGGTCGCGAACGAGCTGGACCTGCCAGACCGCCTGATAACCCGCGCGGTCATCCTGTTCGTCGTCCTTGGGTTTATCGGACTCCTCGCCGGCGGGATCACCGCCGGTCTGGTCATGGTGGACAACCAGCAGCGGGTCGGATGGGTCGACCACACCTACGAAGTGGAGCGACACATCGACCGGCTACGGCTCCAGATCGAGCGCCTCGAAGCCGCGCGACGGGGATATCTCCTCGACGAGGACCCGACGTTCCGCCTGATCTTCGACGACGCGGAGACCTCCCTGGTGCACGAGATCGCGCAGCTGCACGCGCTCACCGAGGACAATCCCACACAAAGGGCCAATGTCGAGCGACTCACCGAGCAGACGACACGCCTTCGCGTGATGCTCGGGGCCTCGATGGTCGCCCGCACCCTGGGCCTCACTCAAAAAGCGATGGAGGACTTCCGCACCGACGGCAGCGTCCAGCTGGCGCGTGAGACCCGGGCGGTCGGCGTGGCCATGATGGCGGAGGAGAACCGGCTGCTTTCCGGGCGCATGGTGACGCAGAGACGCACGGTCGTCGCGTTCTACGGCGTCCTGATCGCCTCCGGCGTCCTCCTTCTCTTGGTCGCGACGGCCTCGATCCTGCTCATCCTTCGCTATGTGCGGGCGTTGGCGACCTCGCGCGACAGCCTCAAGTCGCTCAATGAAACCCTCGAGCAGGCCGTCGCAGTCCGGACGCGCGATCTCCTGCGGGCGAACGAGGAGATCCAGCGCTTTGCCTATCTGGTCTCGCACGACCTGCGATCGCCGCTGGTCAACGTGCTGGGCTTCACCGCCGAACTCGAACAGTCGGGCCAGACGATCGCCGCGCTTCTTCAGCGTGTCGAGGAGGAAGCGCCGCATCTGCTCGACGCCGAGGCGCGCCGCGCCGTCTACGAGGACGCGCCCGAGGCCCTGGCCTTTATCCGCACGTCGACCCAGAAGATGGATCGGCTGATCAACGCGATCCTGCGCCTCTCGCGGGAAGGCCGCAGGACCATCACCCCCATCCGGCTGGACATGGAAAGACTCGTGCAGGCGATCGCCGACAGCATGCGCCATCGTCTGGACGAAATCGGCGCCCGACTGACCGTCGAAACGCCGCTGCCGCAGGTCGTAAGCGACCGCCTGGCCGTCGAGCAGATTCTGTCCAACCTGATCGAGAACGCGGTGAAATATCTCAAACCTGGCCGTCCCGGTCGCATCCGCGTTCGCGGGTATGTCGAAAGGGGCCGGGCCATCTTCGAGGTCCAGGACAATGGCCGCGGCATCGATCCCAAGGATCACGAGCGGGTGTTCGAGCTCTTCCGTCGCGCAGGCCCGCAGGACCAACCCGGAGAAGGGATAGGACTGGCCCACGTGCGGGCGTTGGCCTATCGGCTGGGAGGCGGGGTCACGTGCCAGTCCGCGCTGGACGAGGGCGCGATTTTTCGCCTCTCCCTGCCTGTGATTTATGTACCGGAGCCCGCTGCATGAACGGACACCAGCCCGTCAACATCGTCATGATCGAAGATGACGAGGGCCATGCGCGGCTGATCCAGCGGAACATCCGCCGCGCGGGTATCTCCAACACCGTCCA
>JAFANN010000373.1 GCA_019232665.1 Caulobacteraceae bacterium
GTAGTCGTCCGCGGCCATCGCCATCACCCCCTCGGGATCGTGCGCGGCGATTGCGCGGTTGTTCTGCGCCCTTAGCGCCAGGATGGCCGTCTTATCCTCCGCGTAGGCCGAGCCGGGGGTGACGGAAACCCCCGTGGTGACGTCGACGTCCTCCGCCGCGACGATGCGCCATTGGCCGCCGATCCTTTGCCAGGTGTCGGTGAAGACATGCTCGCTGGCCTTGCGCTCCGGCGCCGGACCCACCTCGTGCTCGTGGGCCTGAGCGATGGCCGTGTCGCCATAGAACCGCACCGAGACCGCGCCCACCTCGTCGGAAGTCGCGTGCGGTCCGTCTCTCACCTCGCGCACGACGGAGGCCTTGTCATAGGTGGCGCCCTGCGGATCGACGCCGACAAAGTGGTTGTCGAGCAACCGATTGACCGCGGCGACGTCGCCCAAGACATAGGCGTGTCCCCACGCGCGCTCGCCTTCCACGATGGGCCGCTTGTCGGGCGCCCGTGCGGCGGTCGCGTGCGTCGCGGCGTGGGTAGAGGAAGCCGCCATAGCCGCCAGCCCGGCCGCCAGCCAAAACCAATTCATCCGCTTGCCCCCAAACGCGTGGCTCGTTGGCGACACGATATCAAACACCGTCCGCACTGCCACCGCGCGCACGCGTTCCTGTCGGCTTTGCGGCGTTAGCCGTCTGCGGGAAGCCAGGCGCGTCAACGCGCAGTAAAATACGTCGCCACGAGAACGATAAACAGAATTCCTGAACACGCGGCCGGAATTGGAAAGATAAATTGCCACGCGATGAGACCGCTGATGAGCGTTGCGCCGGCGAACATCGCGATCATTGGTCGAACCTGAACCGCGTTCGTGCGGGCGATCGAGGCCATTTGCCATAGCAGGACGGACTGAAGCAGCATCGCTACGGCGATCGACCAACCGAAGCCCAGGTAGAAATCCAGATACGATCGGCTCTGACCCATCACGTTGAAACGCGCGTCGGTCATGGCTTTGAGCACTTCGTTGTCGCCCATCGGCGACCACTTCTTCAATCCGCCAATGATATGGCCGACGGAAAACAGAAGAGAGGTAAGCGACGCGATACGAAGCGCTAAGGTGGCTGACATCAATACCCCCGTTTTTCCGATTGCTATATTGACGTCCAGAGAGGGTCAAACACCGGCGTCAGGCCGCATGCGTTCCTCTCGGCTTCGCGGCGTTAGTGTTGGTGCCAAGACAGGCGCACTATTCGCGCAGTTGCGGAGCCGAAAGCGATGGACGTGCGGATTCCCGAACCCGACAACCAGGTCGACGAGCTGACGGGCTACGACCTTTTCTCCACCGATGCGGCTCTTACCGAGTCCGTGCAGCGCGCCGGCGCCGACTGGTTCGCCAATGCGCTGGGCGACTACGGCGGCGTGCTCGGACGGACCGAGACCTGGCGGCTAGCCTCGGAGGCCAATCGCTTCACGCCCCAGCTCGACCGCTACGACGCGCGGGGCCGGCGGATCGACGAAGTGTCCTTCCACCCGAGCTGGCGTGAGATCCTTGGGCTCCTGCGCAGCCGGGGCCTGGTCTCGCTTCCGTTCCGCGAGACGCATCGCGGTCGGTGGGTCGCCTGGGCGGCGGGTTTCTATCTGCACGGCCAGGTCGAGCCGGGCACGCTCTGTCCGGCGACCATGACCCAGGCCGCCATTCCCCTGCTGCAGAAGGAGCCCGCCCTCTGGGCCGCGCTGGGCGAGAAGCTCATCAGCGACCGCTACGACCCACGCGACGCGCCGATCGCCGACAAGGCCTCGATCTGGATCGGCATGGGCATGACCGAGAAACAGGGCGGCTCGGACGTGCGCGCCAACACCACGGCGGCGACGCCGGTCGGCGAGGGCGGCCGCGGCGGCGAATACCTGCTACGCGGCCACAAGTGGTTTTTCTCCGTCCCCACTTCCGACGCCCATCTTGTCACCGCCAAGACGCCAGACGGTTCGCCCTCCTGCTTCTTCGTCCCGCGCTACCGGCCTGACGGCTCGCGCAACGCCGTCCGCATCCAGCGCCTGAAGGACAAGGTCGGGAACCGCAGCAACGCCTCGTCCGAGGTCGAGTTCGAGGATGCTCTTGGCGTACTGATTGGTGAGCCGGGTCGCGGCATTCCCACCGTCATCGAGATGGCCGGCTACACCCGCCTCAACTGCGTGATCGGCAGCGCGGCCCTGCTGCGCCAGGGGCTTGTCCAGGCGCTCGCCTATGCCCGCCGCCGTCGCGCCTTCGGACGAGTGCTCGCAGAACAGCCGCTGATGCGTTCCGTGCTCGCGGACCTGGCGCTGGAGAGCGAGGCGGCGCTGTCCCTCTCCATGCGTCTGGCCGAAGCGTTCGAGGCCGCTGAGGACGATCCCCTCCAGCGCGCCTGGAAGCGCATCGTCACGCCTGCGGCCAAGTTCTGGGTCTGCAAGCGCGCCGTCGAGACGTGCGGCGAGGCGATGGAGACTCTGGGCGGCAACGGCTACGTCGAGCCGGGCGTCATGGCCCGCCTCTATCGCGAGGCGCCGGTGAACTCGATCTGGGAGGGCTCAGGCAACGTCATGTGCCTCGACGTCATCCGCGCCATCGCCCGCGAGCCTGACGCCGCAGCGGCCCTGCTGGACGATCTCGCCGGTTCCGGCGTCGGCGAGCCCACGATCCGCAGGGAGCTGGAGTCGCTGAAGGCCCTGCTGGCCAGCGATCCGCAGGCGGTTGAGGGGCAGGGCCGGCGCATCGCCCAGCGCCTGATCCTCGTCGTCCAGGCCGTCCTGCTGCGGAGTCGCTCGCCCGACTTCGTCGCCGACGCCTTCATCGCCACCCGTTTCGCTCCAGACTGGGGCCGCACCCTCGGCGCGCTCGACCCCACCGTCCTCGACTGCGAGTCGCTGCTGGAGCGCGCCTTTCCGGGTGACGGGATGGATCCTCCCCCATAGAGCGCAGCGGAATGGAGAGGGGACCGCGAAGCGGTGGAGGGGGCTGGGTTCGTGATCGAGTTCCACTGCGGCAACCGTCCGAACTGGGGCAGCCCCCTCCACCCCTTCGGGTTCCCCCTCCCCGCAAACGGGCTACGCCATTCACACATCTCCCTTTTTCATCTGTCATCCCGGGTCCTCGCTTCGCTGCGCTCACTACGGCCCGGGATGACAAAAGAAATTGGGGTCGAAGTGTGAATCCGATAACGCACACGGAGGAGGATTTGATTGTGCCTGTCTCGCCGACGCTAAAGTAAACGGCCGTCTTGATCGGCTATTCCGCCGGTCCAGATTCGGACGGGAACTGGAGTACAAAACCGTCGTTCAATGATTTGCTGCTCAAATGCTGAAATCACGGATCGTCATTCTTGCGTAAGCTTGAGTATCGGTGTGCCCTTGCGCCAAATAGGAGCTCGGCCATGGACGAAACGGAAAGACCATCACCCCCACCTGCTGGATCCGAGTCACGGTTGTCTACCGCCGATATCGCCACTTCCGGCGCAACGTCCACGGCAGGCGTCGAACAGGGCGCGGCCGGCGCGGCGAGGATGCAAGACGACGGCGGAGCGCCGCTTATTCCACAGGGGGATGCGGAGAACTTCCGCGGTCGCTGGATGGAAATCCAAACTGCCTTCGTCGACGAGCCGCGCAAGGCGGTCGAGAAGGCCGACGGCCTGGTCGCCGACTCGATCAAGCGCCTGGCCGAAGTGTTTGCTGACGAACGCGCCCGCCTGGAAGGCCAGTGGGACCGCGGCGACGACGTCTCCACCGAGGACCTTCGCCAGGCCCTCCGCCGCTACCGAGCCTTCTTCTCCCGCCTGCTATCGGTGTGACCTTCGACATTAGCGACTCCCAAACGCCTGCAGAATGAACCCGGAGCGCCGGCTGGGTTCTCGCTTACGAATAGCGTCGCTTCGGTCTCTCTTCTGAGCGATAGCGGACAAGATGGGAGGCGAGAAATCCATGGGCCGGCCTTCAACCGGCGCCATAACGCCATGAGTTCCTTACAATTTGCGAAAAATGACATTTTGAAATCTTGACGACGCCCGGATCGCCGAGTTGATTACGGCGAAATTTAGCCAATTCGGGGTCGGGCCAGTGTCAGTGTTAACCAAATATGCCCTCGCGGCGGTCGCGGCTCTGCTCGCTCCGGTCGCCACGGCGCACGCAACGTCGATGACGTTCAAGGGCTATGGCGTCGCGAAGCCGCCCGGTGAAACCCTCAGCGCGGACTTCTCCTTCTTGCCGGGTACCTTTACTGGCGACAGCTCGCTGGTCACGGGATTCTCGCGGGGCGTCTACGCAGCGCCGGCGTTTGGCGCCTCGAGCTTCGACACCGGACAGTACCTCGCTATCGAAGGAGGCCAGTCGGAGACCTTCACGCCGTCAACCCCGATCAGGGATCTGAGCGTCTACATTGGCTCTCTCGATGCCTATAACAGCATCACCGTCAACTATGCCCAGGGTGGATCCTTCACCTATACCGGCGGTGACATTGCGAGCCTGAGCGGCGCCGTCGATGACGGAAATCAGACCTCAGCAGATTCGAACGGTCGCCTGACGATCTTCTTCAGCAGTCCGGTGTCGAGTGTCACCTTCGGCTCCGGCGGGAACGCCTTCGAGATCGCCAGCGTCGCGACGTCCGGCGTTCCGGAACCCATGGCCTGGTCGATGATGCTGGTCGGCATCGGCGCGATGGGGGCCGTGCTGCGCCTCCGCCGCGCGCCAACTCTCGAATAGGGCCGGGAGCGGCTGCCCGGCGCGGACGTTTACCATTTTTGGTGTCTGGAATGTTTCTAGATGTACGCACTTGCGCAGTCGGCGCCATGCCGTGACATTTGCGTTAACGAAATAACACATCCGTCTCAGGGGAAGACCTGCCTCCTCGTGCCTTGGGCGGCGACGTGATGATTGCCGCCACGGCGACTTGACCGGTCGTCGGGCTTTGCAGCACGTCTGCGCCAGAGTGGCGCGCAAGCGTCGCTCAGAACCCCCGCCGGGTTGCTCCGGCGGAGGCTCGAAACGAGGTGGGGAGGAACTATGCGAGCGATCTGCGCCGCCGTAGCGGCAATGGCAGCGGTCGTCCCGCTTGCGGGCGCGCTCGCCGCACAAGCGCCTCTGCCGCCAGGCGGCGCGGCTATCCTCACCTGGACCCCCGAGCAGCAGGTGGTCGGCTATCGTGAGATGGAGAAGATAAATCCCTCCCACGTGATCCGACGCGGCAATCATGTCCGCGAACTGCCGAAGGCGGACACTGAGATCGCCCCGAAGTGGGTCTGGAAGGGCAAGGCCTATGACGTGGCCTCGTACATGGCCGCGATGCGGACTTCCGGCGTCCTCGTCTTGAAGGACGGCAGGATCGTGCTGGAGCGCTACGGCTTGGGCCGCGGCCCCGCCGACCGTTGGACCTCGTTCTCGGTCGCCAAGTCGGTCACCTCGACCCTGGTCGGAGCGGCGATCAAGGACGGCGACATCAAGAGCCTCGACGCCCACGTCACCGACTACATCCCCGAGCTGAAGGGGAGCGCCTACGAGGGCGTCACCATCCGCCAGCTCCTGACCATGACCTCGGGCGTGAAGTGGAACGAGGACTACAGCGATCCCCATTCGGACGTCGCCCAGGCCGGCGCGGCGATCCTCGAGCCCGGCGTCGATCCGATCGTCAGCTACATGCGGCGGCTGCCGCGGGCGACCGCTCCGGGATCCAAGTTCGTCTACAAGACCGGCGAGACCGACCTGGTCGGGATCCTGGTCTCGAACGCGGTCGGCAAGCCCCTCTCGACCTACCTCTCCGAGAAGATCTGGGCGCCTTACGGCATGGAGCAGGACGGCGCCTGGGTAGATGACCTCGCCGGTCATGAGCGCGGCGGCTGCTGCATCTCGATGACCCTTCGCGACTATGCGCGCTTTGGCCAGTTCATTCTCGACGGCGGCAAGGCCGGCGGCGCCGACGTGCTGCCGGCAGGCTGGGTGGCGGACGCATCGTCCGTACACGTCAATTTCTCCGCGCAGTCGAAGACGCCGCCGGAGGGGGTCGAGACGGGGTACGGCTACTTCTGGTGGCTCGTTCCCGGCGGCTTCGCGGCCGAAGGCATCTTTGGCCAGGAGGTGTTCATCTACCCGCAGGACCACCTCGTCATCGCCATCAACTCCGCCTGGCTGAAAGCCGACGACCCTAACGACTGGGAGGCCCAGGCCGCCTTCGCAGAGGCCGTGCGCGCCGCAGCCAGGACGACGCGCTAAGGGCCGCGCTACACCAAGAAACGGCAGTCACCTTCTCCCGCAAGGGGAGAAGGGAGATGTAGGCGCGAGCAGTTGAATCCACCCTACCGCCACGCTGGACTCTGCGCGTCCTCCGAGTCCTAATGTTCCTCTTTTGTTCACGGAGATCATGGCGATGATGGCGCGGCGGTTCGAGCGTGGGTTTGGGCTGGTAGAGCGCTGCCGACACGAATTGCCGGCGCTCGTCGACGATTTCCCTCCGGACAGCGCGATGCGGCAGGCGCTGGGCGAGATCCTCGAGGCGGCGCGCAAGGTCGACCGCCTCCTGCGGCGATCCGGTCGCCTGCTTCCGGCCGAGCCGCCGGACACTCGCGATGCCTGAGCCCAGCCGCACCCCCTGGCTGATCGAGGCGCAGTTCGCTGCGACCCCGATCGCGCGCCTGATCGAGGAGAACGCGGCGGTCGGCCTCGTCTGTCACGCCTGCCGCCACAAGGCTCGCTGGCCCACGGCCGAGCTTCGCCGTCGCTTCGCCGGCAAGCCGAAGCTGACCTTCGCCCAGGTGGCGCCCCGCTTGCGCTGCCGCGACTGCCGCTCCGAATGGGTGCAGATCACGCGCGAGGTAGATCGCCCCCCATGATGATGTTCCAGACCCTGGCGCGAGTGATGACGAGCACGGCCGATACGCTGAAGATCGAGTGCGCCGCCTGCCAGCGCCGCGCGGAGTGGCCCAGGACGCAGGCCTTCGAGCAGCTCGGCTCCGACGCCTGCCCACCCGAGGCCCGTCACCGCCTGCGCTGCGCGGCCTGCGGCGCCCGCCGGCCCCGCATTTGGATCTGACCCGCTGGACTCCGGGCCGCGCCCTAGACTCTAAGACTTGAGCGCGTTCTTGTCGCAAAACCGGTTTCCACTTTTTCGGAACGCGCTCTGGCTTCACAGCGTGTGCAATCTCTACGCCATGAACCGGGGACGCGCGGAGATCACCGAGTTCGTCCGCGCGACCTCCGACCGCAACCACAACCAGCCGCCGTTGCCCGGGGTCTATCCGGACTACGCAGCCCCCGTCGTGCTCAACGGCGAGGACGGGGCGCGCACCATGCGCGACATGCGCTGGGGCATGCCCTCGCCGAAGAACGTCGTGCTCGACGCGGCGAAGAAGCGCGCCAACAAGCTGCGGGCCAAGGGCGGCGCAGTCGATTTCGCCGAGCTGCTCCGGATGGAGCCGGACAAGGGCGTGACCAACATCCGCAACGTCGCCAGCGCCCATTGGCGACCGTGGCTGGGGCCGAAGAACCGGTGCCTCGTCCCCTTCACCTCCTTCAGCGAGCCGGACCAGGTCGGCGGATCGCTGACTCAGATCTGGTTCGCCTTCGATGACAAGCGGCCGCCCGCCGTCTTCGCCGGTGTCTGGACGCCCTGGTCGAGCGTGCGCAAGGTCAAGGAGGGGATGGTCGACCTGGAGGTGTTCGGCATCCTCACTACCGAGGCCAACGCCGACGTCGCCACCTACCATGCCAAGGCCATGCCGGTGATCCTGACCGACGCGGCCGAGCGGGATCTCTGGCTGAGCGATGCGCCCTGGCCGGAAGTCGCCCACCTGCAACGTCCGCTGTCGGACGGCGCGCTGAAGGTCGTCGCGACCGGCGTCAAGGAGGACGAAACAATTCCGGGGTGAACTGTTCCTCCCCCGTAAGCGAAGCGGACGGGGGAGGATCCGCAAGTCACGCCCGCTGGCGCATACCGAGCGCAGGGTCGGACGCTGGAACAGTTTCACCCATCTCAAAAGGTCTTTCGAAGGGCGCCCAGCTTTGCCGCTAGCTCCGCCTGCCGCGCGGTGCCGGTCTTCGACAGCACCGAGCGGAGTTGGCTGCGGATGGTTTCCCGGCCGACGCCGTGACGCCGGGCGATGGCGTCGACCGTCCATCCACGCGCCACGCGCGCGGCCACCTGCGATTCCGCGGCGGTGAGGTCGAACAGGCCCTGGATCACGGCCGCGTCGACCTTCGGCGCGTCCTTGACCACCGTCAGGACAAGCAGGGCGTAGCCGCCATCGAACAGATCGCGCCCATGTCCCCGCAGTGGCACAACGTGCGCGACAACGGGCTCGACGCCCGCACCGGAGCGCGCGGGCAGGGAGCGGGCCGCCTTGCAGCCGTCGCGGGCGATGGCCGCGACGGCCCGGCGAAGCGCCGCCGTGGCCGGACGGTCCTTCAGTGCGAGCCCGTTGCGCGGAAGCCAGACCACATGAGCCTCCAGCTGCTCGACAAGGTAGTTGGCGATCACCACGCGGCAGTCCGCGTCCACGACAGCGGCCGGAAGACCTATGAGCGCGAGCGCCTCCGCCGCCGCCCGCAGCCGCTCCATCTTCCATCGCGCCGCCAGGATAGCCGCCCGCGCCAGGTGCGGCCGGAAACGGTCGAGGCCGGAGAGATTGGTTTGCGAATATTTCCCCTCACCGAATCGGCGGGTCACCTGCACCACCGCGAAATCGCCATTCGGCGCCTGGATCGCCGTCGCGGCGGCATGATGGAAACCTTCCCGCGCGCTCCACTCGGCCATGTAGGGATCGGCCAGGAACTCGTCGTCGTCGAACACCTCGTGCTCGGCCACGAAGCCCGGTCGGCCGAACCGCAGGAGCCTGGGCGTCGTCTCGCTGCGCCGCGCGGCGTCCGAGCGTAGGTAGGAATGCACGCTGTCAGGGACGTTGGGTGACACTCGCCAGTCCACCCAGGCGTCGTTGCGGCGCGTCACCAGAACCGCCCACTGACTATCCGATTCGCCCGCCAGCCGGCCGAGGACCGTTGGCCACAAGTCCGGTGTCACGGCGGCATCGTAGATGCCGTCGACCAGCTCATTCTCGTCCACGTTGGCCCCCCTCGCCAAGCGGCAGTGCCAGCCGGGCGACCCTGATCCCCCTACACTTAAGCTAAAATTTATCAAGCGTTTCACCCGAACGGGTGATGTGGAGGCTCGCAATGCCGGCAAACTTCGCGACGGGCAATGTTCAGGATGCGCACAGCGCTAAGGGGGAATGATGCGTGGACTCATCAAATGTTGCATCGCGGCGGTAATGGGCGCTGCGGCCGTGGGCGCCGCTCAGGCGTCGCCGTTTATCGTCAACATCAGCGCTACGTCGGGGCAGGGGACGGTCTTCGACCCCGCGCCGGGCTGGTACACGGCGCAATGGATTGGCACGGCGCAGGGAGGCGCCTACGACGCGGAAAATGTCACGTGTGGCTCCCCCACGTGCACGACGGGCTGGACCGAGGGGTTCGTCTCTTTCGAGAGCGCCGCCATCAACGCGATCCGCAACGGCCTCAATGGCCAGTACGATTGGTACACCGTCAACGACGTGGCGAATTATAGCTCCGCCCTGGCGGCTCTGAACGCGTTCCAGACAGCGGGGACCGTCCTCGACAATCACATGCCGATCGTGGCGGGGGTCCCAAACAATTACTGGATCATCTCGACGGACACCATCGCCCAGCCCTGGACCTTCTATTTCGACGGCCAGCCGCAATACCTCGTTCCACTCGACGGCCTGACCGACCAGTCGAACGCCTACGGTGGCGTTTCCCTCCTGGTCACGCCCACGGCCGTTCCGGAGCCGGCGACGTGGACCCTGATGCTGGGCGGCGTAGCCGGTCTGGGCGCGCTTCTGCGTCGGCGGAGGTCGGCGGACCGCGTCGCGTTCACAGTCTAAAAATACGATACATAGAATAAATACTGGGATGGCAGCAATATTCGAGTAGTTCGCGGTGGGGGTGAATATTGCTCTCGTTCCCAAATTTTCAGTCCCCAAATTTTCAGGCTGTCGTCGGCGATTTTCCCCACCCATGCGCCGAACCGGCGCCTTTGGGTTGCACTCCGATTCGCACGGCTGATTACCCTGGGCCCGTACAGACAGGCGACCGATTGTCCGGTCGGGTGCGCGCGCCGGCTACCTTTGCTACACTGCGTCGAACAACGCGCGACCGACGGCTTAACCGGCGTTCGCCCTGATCGGATCGCAGTCGGCAGGAGGCTTCTATGCCCTACACCGCCGCCCAGCTATTGAAGATGTCCCAGTCGGACCTCGACGCACTCTTCGAGGCGAGCCCGCCAGGTCAGATCCCGAACGGAGAAGCGGACGGAACGGCGATCATCGCGCCCGGCACTCCGTACAGCCCGGAGATCGCGAGTTTCATCAATCACTTCGCGTGGCAGGGAAAAGTCTTTGACGCCGCAGCGGGTCTACTCAGGAACCGCATCCTGCCGTTTGGGCTGAACGCCATCGTCGCGAAGGTCTACATCGCTGCAAGCTGGTTGGACGGCAAAGACTGCATCGTTCTCGACTACTCCGAAACATCCTTGGTGGCGCACTGGATCCGTGACGAGATTCGACTGATCAGTCCGGGTCTGTACCTTGGCAAGGTCTATTGGGACCATGCGCGACTGATCGACTTTTGCCTGCAGTTCTAGCACCCGAGAGCCGGCGTGACTCCTCAGGCAAACTTCATGGTGGCGGCGCCTGTCGAACCCGGCCATGAGGCCGATCTTCGCGCACTGCTCGCCACGATGAACCTGTCGCCGGGCGTCGCCGACCCATTGAACGCGCTGGTCCCCTTCGGGCGCTTCGAGAGCTTGCACGTCGCGCGTTTCGTGATCCTCGAGGACGAGACGGTTGGGGATCTCGCGGCCCATGGCGGGTCGTTCCCGTACGCCCCGACCTACCTGGTCTTCCTCGGCGATTGCGACGGCTCTCCCGCGGCGCAGCTGGATGCGATCGAGCGGTCGGCGCGACCAGGATTGCGGAAGATCTTCGCGCATTGCGTCGGCTTCAGCGACCAGACCGATCTTGGAGCCTGGATGCGCAGCCACGCCGTTCGCCCATCGACGGCCTACGTGAACTGGGTCGGACGCACGGTGACGCAGGTGCGTGAAGAACAGCGCCTTCATGCCGCCCTGTTGTCAGCTCTGGTCAGCGTCGCTCCGAGCAGCGATCCGGTCGCCACGTGGCGAGCCCTCAAGCTGTCTCCGGACGTTCAGAGAGTGACGCTGTCGCCGCCTCAGCGGACACCGATCGCGTGGCTGGTCGGTCGATTGGCGCGGCTCTTCGCGGACATCGTCCTGCTGATCGTCCTCTTCCCGCTGTTACTGCTCTACCTGCCCTTCTTCCTGATCATTCTTCGATGGCGCGAAGGCGCCGAGCCAATGGTTCCGCAGCCGGTGGATTCGCAGAAGCGGGCGGCGATCGCAGCCTACGAAGACCACGAGGTCACCAATTCCTTCACCGCCATCGGTAGCCTCAAACCCGGATTCTTTCGACTGACGCTGGCGATCTTCGCGCTGTGGAGCCTCGAGCTAACCTGCAGATATCTCTACGTGCGAGGCCGGCTTGCGCGCGTGGGCACCATCCATTTCGCCCGATGGGTATTCATGGACGGCCACCGACGACTGCTGTTTGCAAGCAACTATGACGGCGGCCTCGATAGCTACATGGACGACTTCATCAACAAGGCCGGCTTCGGCCTCAACGCCGTCTTCAGCAACGGGGTTGGCTATCCACGGACGAAATGGCTGCTGTGGGACGGCGCAACAAACGAGGAGGCGTTCAAAGCTTTCCTGAAGCGTCACCAGGTCCTGACCGAGGTGTGGTACCGTGCTTACCCGGGGCTGACCACGTTTGACTTGTCCCGCAACAGCCGCATTCGCGCCGGCTACCAGCGCGCCAGCCTCAGCGAGGCCGAGGCCGCGCGCTGGCTGGCGCTCATCTGAGGGCGCTGCATGCCCCTGGCCGTCACCGAGAAAGAAGACATCCAGGCTCTCGTCCGGTCAGGACTTCCGACTCTGACAGAGGCCGAGTTCTGGATCTGCCGCATCAGGAACGCGGCGATGGCCAGAGCATTTCTGACTGCCGCGCCGGTGACGACCGCCGCCGATCTGAGCGTCCACCAGACGACCGCGGTGCAGATTGCCCTCTCCGCCGAAGGCATGCGCGCACTCGGACTCCCGGCGGAGGTTGTCGGCGGGTTCTCTCCTGAGTTCGTGGCTGGGCTCGCCGGCGACCCGTCACGCTCGCGCCGGCTGGGGGACGTCGGGCCAAGCGCGCCCGGGGCTTGGACCTGGGGATATCCACGCGCTCCCGATGTGCTCGTGATGCTCTACGCCGAGCCCGGCGGATTGGACGCGCTGCGACAGCAGATCGCTACGCTCGCAGGCGAACTGGCGTTCGATGTGACTGTTCTTCCCACAAGCGACATGGGGGGCCACGAGCCATTCGGGTTCGTCGATGGCGTGAGCCAGCCAGCGATCGATTGGGGAGGAACGCGTTCGCCTGGAACACCCGACGATCTCGAGTACGGCAGTCTGATCACCGCCGGCGAATTTCTCCTAGGCTATGAGAATGAATACGGACGCTTCACGGGGCGGCCCACGATCGCCCCGACCGGCGCCGCGATTGACCTGCTGCCGGCAGCCGCGGATGACCCGCAGCGCAGGGACGTCGGCAGGAACGGGGCCTACCTCGTCTTTCGCCAGCTTCGCCAAGATGTGCGGTCGTTCTGGCGCTTCGCCGCCGAGCAGGCTGGCCCCGCCGGCGCGCAGGGGCTCGCTGAAGCCATGGTCGGTCGCAAAATCTCCGGCGACCCGCTCGAGCCCGTTCTCGCGCGGCCTTTGCCAGGCGTCGGACCTGCGCCGGCGTCGCTTGAGCAGAACAACTTCACGTTCGGCGCTGATCCCGACGGCACGGTGTGCCCGCTCGGCGCGCATATACGCCGCGCCAACCCAAGGACGGCCGATATGCCGGGCGGCAGAGGCGACATCCTCAGCCGGGCCGTCAGGATGTTGGGCTGGACCAAGGAGGATCCGCGCGCCGACGTCGTCGCGGCAAGCCGGTTCCATCGCATCGTGAGGCGCGGCCGCGAGTACGGCGAGAGCGCCGACCCAGCCACGCTGATGCAGGAGGATGCGCCTGACCCGCTTTGCGGGCTCAACTTCATCTGCCTCAACGCCAACATTTCTCGACAGTTCGAGTTCGTGCAGAGCGCCTGGGTGATGAGCGCCAAGTTCGACGGACTTACTGGCGAGCAGGATCCGGTCCTCGGAAACCGCGTCCCTGTCCCTCAAACCGAACCAACTTCGGGTTTCTCTCTGCCAAGCCCCGCAGGGCCGGCCCGACGGCTCGGCGCCTTGCCGCAATTCGTGACCGTCATTGGCGGAGCCTATTTCTTTTTGCCGGGCGTCCGCGCCCTGCGGTTCATGGCAAGCGAGCCCGCGGCGTAGCCGTCGCGCGGAACGCGCTCTAGTCGAACGTCTCGGCGCCAGTCGGCTCGATGTGAGGCGTGCCGTTCATCTCCTGCCGATAGCGGGAGAGTTCTGAATAGAGCCGAAGGCGGGTGCGGCTCTGATTGCCCAGCGGACGGTGCTCAGGCAGCGCGTGCCAAGGATTGTAGGAAAGGTTGCCCGCGAAGGCGAACTGCGCCGGCGAGTCGAACTTCTGCTTCGGGATGTGCAAGGAGGCCACTGTGACGCGGGGCGATAGCGACTCAGGCCACAGCACGCTCGCGTCCTCGATCGGCATGCGAAATGGGTCGGTCTGCACCTGGAGCAGGATGTCGAAGTCGACGTCCGACTCAGCCAAGGTCTTGACCATGTTGTCCCGCAGATAGTTGTCGGGCGGATGGCCGAACGGTAGGCCGGGAATGTGCTGGACGACCTTCGACTTCGGATAGAACGCGTATTGCATCGCCTGACCCTCTCCGAGCAGGTAAGGCACACAGCTGTAGTAATACTGGCCTAGTGGATTATTTTGGGTCTTGTTCCAAAGCGACTGCATCCAGAAGTCGAGTAAGTGCGTCGCCCGCGGGTCGAAGAAGTACCAGAGCGGAGTTTCGTCGAGTATCCAACGCTGTAGCGCCGCGTTCGCCCGACAATCTGGCGTCACGAAGGTCGGCGTGCAGATGCACAGAAGATCCTGCGTGTATCGCTCGTCCTCCATGAGTTTCGGCCCATCGACGCCCATCACCTTGATGGTCATGCTCACGAAGCCGACGTCATCGATGTCGCGGGGGCTGTCTGGTCCAGGGCCGGAGAACCTTACCCACGCCGGATAGGTGGTCGCCTCCTTGAACAGCCCTCTGCGGAGGTTTTCGGGCAGGCCGCCGCGGATCGTCACCTCGCCGCGGACAACTCCGTGAGTCTTGGTGTTGCCACCGCGCTGGAATGTGCCGGGCACATAGTGTCGACGCATGTACTCGTGCATCGTGTCGATGATCGACTGGATGTAAGCGCCCTCGTCCGGCAACTCCTGCTCCTCGGCGAGCGCCAGACCTTCATTCCTGCGACCGAGAGTCTTCAGCGACTGGATCAGCGCCGCTTGCGGAGCGCGCAAAAGCGCGTCGAGCGGAGGCCGGATGAAGGGCTCGAGGCGGCGCTCGACGTGGCTAAGGCTCACGAGCGACTGGTGAAGCGCCTTGAGGACCATGGCTATCTCCCCACACCACGCCTGATATCCCGCAGGACTACGTCGGCCGCCTTCTCCGCGGCCATGTAGATCGCGCTCACGATGAAGAAGCCCGGGATGCGCGGAAACACCGATGCGTCGACGACCCGCAACCCAGGCACGCCGTGCACCGTGAAGTCCGGCCCAAGCACGCCCCCCAGTTCCGGCGAGCCGATGGCGCAGGCGCCACAGGCGTGGTGTCCCCAGGCGTTCGCAGTCACGTAGTCTGTGAGGTCGTCGTCGGAAGCAATCGCCGGACCAGGCGATTCTTCCTCGGCGATGAGGCCGCAGTCCAGGAGCGGCCGGGCGAGCTTTCGCACTGAACGGATCGCCCCGACCACGGCCTTCAGGTCCGATTGGTCAGGATCGTCATGAGCATCGAAGTAGTTGAAGTTCACGCTCGGGGGATCGCGGGGGTCGCTGCTCCGAAGCCGAACGACGCCCGCGCGGTTCGCTGTGTGCGCCTTCAAGATGGCCCAGGTGAGATAATCGTGGTGAGCAGTGATCTGCCGAGAATAGCCGGGAAAATAGCCCTCGAACTTGGCCAGCAGCCCCATTGCGAAGAGGTCCGGTGCGCGCAGGCCGGGCCGCGACGCCACCGTAAAGGCGACGGCCCCGCCGTTTGAAATGTACATCCCGTCCCGGCGCCGGGCCCACTCCTCGTAGAGCGGGTCGCCGGGCTCGAAATTCGCGCCGGCAAGGGAGCGCCAGTCGTCCCGCATCCGATTGATGACGCTAATCTCATAACGGTCTTGCAGATTTCGGCCGACGCCCGGAAGGTCAACCCGCGTCGCGACCCCGACCGCCGCCAGGTCAGCCTTTGGCCCGATCCCCGAGAGCATCAGGAGTTGAGGAGTGTTGAAGGCGCCTCCAGCGAGGATCACTTCGCGGTTCGCGAGCACCTGCTGCATCTCGCCCGCCACCGCCGATGACGCCGCCGACGCGCGGTACAGACGCTCGCCCTTCAGGTATTCGACGCCGACCGCCCTGCCGTGGTCATCGATCGTCACGCGGGTCGCCAGCGCATCGAACTCGATATGCAGGCGATCCGGTCGGCGCGCCCGGATCGTCTCGAGCCGGTCGCGGGCGCCGCTACGCGCGTGCCGCTTCGTCGACAGAGGGATGTAGAGAATACCGGGCTCGGTGACCGAGCGCCGATCGTTCGGATCACCCTGTCGCCGGAGGAACCGCTCGAAGCTCGCGATTGTGTCAGGCGCACCGGTAAGTTCGCCGACCAGGCTGTCGGCGACCGAGGCCAGCAGCGGACCGTCGAGCCATGCGCCGCTCGGCATAGGGCGCTCGACAGGCAGCCAGCCCGACCAGCCGTGGCCGGTCGGATTGAAGCCGAACCGTGCGATGAGCCGCGTCAACGAGCGATACCGACAGGCTTCGACGCGCCGGTAGTACTTCTCCATCCGCCGTGCGTCCCAGGACCGGTCTCCCGTCAGCGCCGCGATGTCGTCCCAGTCGCACGGATGCGGCCGCATGAAGATCATCGCATTGTGCGCGGTGCAGCCGCCCAGCGTGCTGGCGCGGGGGTAGAAGACGCCATGGGGTGTCCGCTTGGGGTCGCGGGCCTGTTCCGCCGCGTCGGCGAAATGCTCGACGAAGAAGCTCCAGGTGACGTCGGGCTGCTCCGACGCGAGTGCGTGAAACGCCGGGACCTCGTAGTGGGCGACGTCCGGCGCGGCGCTGCTGGGTCGGCTGCCGGCCTCGACGACGAAAACCCGGTGACCGGCCTCGGCCAGTCGCGCGGCGACCGTCCCGCCCCCAGCTCCGGAGCCGACGACGACGTAGTCCCACGCGGCGTCTCCGGAGGTCATCATCTGTCGCTAGAACGTCTTCAGGTAGGCGATCAGCGACTTGCGATCGTCATCACTCAGCTCAGGCAAATTTCCCCAGGCGCGCTCATCGTCGCTCAGACCCTCCTGATGATTGAAGGCTGCCGTGCCGAAGAGGTGCCCTCTGTTGACAACAAAATCCGGGCACTTGTCGAGCGCGAGGAAGCTCGGGCCAAGGTTGGCGAAACGCGCCAACAACTCGGCGTCGGTGGCGTTGGCGGGCGCCTTCGCGAGATCCGATTTCGCGCGTCGGGCGAGATCAAGCAGCTTGGCGTAGTGCTTCGCGGGATCGGCCCCCTCCGCAAGGAGCTGCGTGTTGGCGATCAGATTGACCGGCACGCCCGCGGGCACCGGTCCCAGGGTCACTTCATCGCTGGAGTCGATGAACCACGGCGCCCACTGATGGATTAGTGACTGCAGGGGCCGTAAGGCGTCCGGCACGTAGCTCGCCGGGATGACGACCTGGCTCCGTGTGGTCGTGCGGTCGATCCAGCCATGAGCGCGAGCACCCAAAACCGGGTCCTGAACCCGCTTTTCCGGCCACAGCATTTGTTCGATCGATGCATCGAATACCTTCATTCGTCCGGCGACGGATGGGTCGCCGTTGAATGGACCCAGAGAATTATTGAGCAGGAACGGCGCGGTGGACCACAGGCTGACCAGCGAGGGCGGTCGAGTGTAGCCGCGCCCACCCGCCGGCATGCGGTAGCGCCACCGCACGCCGGTGAACGGATTGGTCAGGGTCACCTCGCCCACCGAAGGGAGGGTTTTGTACGATTGGGAGGAGAAGTTGTCCCAGATATTGCCTGCCAGTGCGTTGGTCGCCAACGGACTACAGATGTTGGTCCGCAGAAGGGTCACCGGAATGCGCGCTTCAGTAGAAAGATAGTTCCCGTCCAGGAAATCTGGCGCATGCACGATCGCGCGCATCTTCGCTTTATAGTCCTCGGTCTTGGTCCAAGCCCAATATCGACTGAAACAGGCGAGGTATTGCGGTCCGGCGCAACCGCCCGGATCCAGGCCGGGCGCCATAGGCGGCTGCTTGCTCGAGTGGCAGCGCGCGCAGGTCTCGGCGAACACCGTCTTCCCGCGGTCGAGCAGGGCGGCGTTGGTTTCCAGATAGGCGCTCCCGCCGGGAGCGTCGGCAAGATGGTCCGCGCCTGTCGACTTGAGGAAAAACATGGCCGTGAGGGGGGTGCCGGCCTCGGTGGCGCGCCAGTAGGCGGAATTTCTCTCCGCAGTCGCGATCGGAATCGGCGAGATCGCCCGACCACCCACGACCGGCTTGAAGTGCAGCAGCCACTCCTCGCTGAAAAGGCCGATGTTGAGATAGACGCGGTTGAGCGCCCCGAGGGCCCCCACGGAATCGGAGCCATCCTTGAGGATGCGTGGCGTGTAAGTCGTCCCCGGCGCCTTGAAGTAGGCCAGCAGCGCGCCACTCTTTAAGTAGTCGTTGAATTGCTTGTTGTTCCGCTGACCATCCTCGAGATCCTCGCGGCCCCAGCGGAGCGCCTGCTGCAGGCGCGGCCCGAGCAGATAGATGGCGTTCATCGTCCGTGGATTGTTGATGTTGTCGGTGGAAACCAGGGAGGTATCCATCGAGCCAGGCCGATAGGTATGCACGAGCTGGTACATGAAGTTGCCGGCGTTGGCGTCGTAGATGAACAGTCGGTCCACCCACATGTATTGAGCGCCCACCGTAGAGCTCAGATTGGCGAAGGTCGGGTGTTCGGGATCTGCCGGTGGCCGCGTCGGGCTAGGGCCCACGTGGCAGAACCCGCACGACATGCCCACTCGGTATGGCCGCACCAGCTTGGGGTCGGTGTAGTACTTGTAGTCGGTATAGTATCTCACCGGATCCCAGCGCTTGGCGGCCTTCGCGTCGAAATCGGGGTTCGGAAAGAGCCGCAGCCCCACGATCCCGGTCGCGTAGCCGAAGTAGGAGCCGACCGGCACGGTCTTGCCCCGCGCGCCGATCCTGACCCCCGGGTACTTGGCCTCGTTCTCGAACGGGTCGGGCGGGCAGCCCGGATCTCGGACGTCGAGCCATAGGCCGTAGCGCTTCGGGTCGGGGCCCGTCGGCGTCCTGAAGCAGGGCTCGTTGATCAGGCCCAGCCACTGCCAGCGCGTATCTCGATTGAACTTCTGGCCGGGATGGGAGGTGACGATCTTCAGGAGGTCGAAGGCGCCGAAGGTATAGCCCGTCATCTTGTCCCAGAACCGGTCGTTGCCTCCGGTCCAGACGAGCCACATGTTGCGGCCCTTCACCTCGTCCGGCGTCAGGGCGACGCCGCGATCCATATCGTGGAAGTAGTCTTCGTCGCCCTGGGGGAATGAGGCGGCCGTGCGACCGGCCCGTTGCGCCTCATCCAGCACATGCCCCGGTCGGGATCCGCACCCGGCGAGCAGCGCGGCTATCAGGAGCCCTGCGATGAACGCGAAAGCACGTGGCGTCCTCATGACTTCCCCCGGGCTCTTGAGCAACATCAATCATCCGCCCGCTAGAAAAAGCGGTCAATCGGGTTTCTGTCGATCCTGCACCTTTATTCGACCGGAGTGAGTTGTGGCGTGAATAGGCGTCACAGCTTCCGCCAATATTCGACTGCTCCGCTAAACGTCTCAAGACCCAGACAACAAGAAAGGTCGTCGGCCATTCGAATCGGCTGATTGGGGACAGAGTCGGCGATCCACGCTTGTCCGAGCTTGAGGATCTTCTCGACGTCCTCAGGTTTCACGGCGTCCATCTGAAGGTGTGCCAATTGCTGGAACAGTTCCTTCGAAAGTCCGCGAGGACGTACCCATACGTGCCCCTCTGAGATGGGTTGCACGACGGGATTGAGCCGAACGACCCCGCCCATACTGTCCGGCGGATTCCCGAGCACGATATGCGCAGTGTAGGTGGCCGCGTCGGGCGGATCGTCGGTAATGCACCCAGCCGCTTTTCCGGCGTCGCCGATGATGCCGGGTTTCGCCGAGGGGGCGATGAGTTCCTCCTCCGTGCCTTCCCTCGCCAGGTCCCGGGGGACGAGTCGAACCGTGCCCGTGCCGATGGTGAGCGCGCGGATCGGAGCCGTGACGCCCAGGGACACGGCGTCAACGACGCCGGCCATGAGCGGATTGTTGTAGCCGCCCATCGCGCCATCCCAGTACCGCTTGTTCCCCACGATCGCTGGCGCGTCGAAAAAGGTCACCGGCGCATTTGTCGAGGCATGGACGGCGTCCACCAGGGCGATCTCCTCCGGCTCGGCTCCGGTGCTCGGAATGGAGTAGCCCCGCAAGTAGTCCGCGCGCATCCGCTCGTAGTCGAACGATATGATCAGGATGCGTACAGGCTGTCCGCCGGGACCCTTCGGCCAGGTTGGTTGGTCCGGCAATCTGGAGAGGGGCGTGAGTCCCTCGTCTCCGAAGGCCGAGAGCAGGCCCTCGCGCTTCTTCTCAGCGATGTATCGCGGAAAGATTGGCAAGCGCGACAGTTGTCGCCAGATCCACGGCCGGCTGAAAAAGATCTTCTCCCTCAGTCGTTTTTCTTTAAAAAACCCTAGGATTTCTTCGGGCTTGAGGTCGAGTATCAAGCCAGCAAGCACAATGCTGCCACCCGAATTCGCGACTGCCATGTCGAACTGCGCGAGGATCTCGCGGCCCCTTAGGCCAGGATGCATCGCCTCCAGCGCCATGACTTCAAGCGCGGCCCAGGTGCCGCCCCCATCGAGCGACAGTATCTTGAAAGACATCGTGGCCCCCCAAGCGCTAGTCGGCGACAAGACCACTCGCCAACTCGAATTCCGGCTTATGAATTGATGAACGTCAAGGCACGGGCGGCCGCTTGCGTACCTCATGCGGGGGGAGGAACCACAAGGTCGCGCCCGCCGCGGCATGACCGAGCGCAGGGTGGCGGCCTCGTTGCGAAGGATCGCCACGGTCGTGTTCGGGTCGGCCTGGCTGCCTTCCGGTTGCTCGACCTTGAGGGCGTGCAGGTCCAGACCAACCTGGCGGGTCGCCCAGCCGACGTCATCGACCTCGACGGGCTTGGGATCGGCGCGCAGGCGGACGAGGACGGGGGGCGGAGTCGAGCTGGGTCGGGACAGTCGCGCCGGCGGCGCTGCGGCCAAGCGGCTCGTCGTCGAGAAAATATTGTTCGATCCCCAGTATTTCCCGCGGTGTGATTGGCCTCGTCCGGACTAAGGGGATAGGCGCGCCATTGCGCGTTCAAGGGAGACGGGGATGAAAGCGGCAGTCTACTACGAGAACGGCGGCCCGGAGGTCTTCCGCTACGAGGACGTTCCCGATCCTGTCTGCCATCCCAAGGGCGTGCTGGTCCGCGTCGAGGCGGTCAGCATCGAGGGCGGCGATGTCCTCAACCGCTTCGGCGGTCCGCTGGTCACGCGCCCGCACGTCGTCGGCTATCAGGCCGCCGGCCAAATCGTCGAGGTCGGCGAGGAGGTCACCAACTTCAAGGTCGGCGACAGGGTCGCCACCTGCGGCGCCTTCGGCTCCCACGCCGAGCTTCGCTCCGTGCCCGCCCGCGGCGCGTGGCGCGTTCCGGTCGGCTTCGACATCGGCAGGGCCGCCGTCATCCCGGTCGCATTCGGCACCGCCGACGACTGCCTCTTCGAGTTCGGACATCTCAAGGCCGGGCAGACGGTCCTTGTACAGGCGGGCGCCAGCGGCGTCGGCGTCGCGGCGATCCAGCTGGCCAAGCGCGCCGGCGCACGCGTGCTGGCGACGGCCTCGAGCGACGAGCGCCTCGAGAAGCTCAAGCGCCTGGGCCTCGACGAAGGCATCAACTACGCGGTGAAGGATGTCGCCAAGGAAGTGAAGCGCCTGACCGACAACAAGGGCGTCGACCTCGTCGTCGATCCGGTGGGCGGCTCGACCCTGCAGGCCTCGATCCGCTCGCTCGGCTATCGCGGCCGCGTCTCGATGGTCGGCGGGGCGGGACGCGAGCCGATGAAGGTCGACGTCTCCTCCCTGATGGGCGGCAACCAGACCCTGCAGGGCGTCTTCCTCGGCGCCGAGATCGCCACCGACCGCGCCTACGACAACATCCAGCGGCTGATCGACCTCGCCGCCGCCGGCGAGATCGAGGTCCTCATCGACAAGACCTTCCCATTATCCGAGGCGGCCGCCGCCCATGCCCACATCGAAAGCCGCAAGGCGGTCGGCCGCGTGCTGCTGATCCCGTAAGGGGACTGGGCGCTGCGTCTGCAGAATGAACCCGGAGCGCCGGCGTCCTTCCGGCTCTTTTCTTCTTCGCTTCGCGGTCGCACGAAAGAAGAAGGGCCGGCGAGACGCCGGCGGACCGGGAGGAGGGCTGCCCCTCCGCCTGCCCAAAGGAGATTGTCACGTGCGGTCCGACATGGTCCCAGGCGCCGTCTTCCCGGATTACGAGCTCTCCGATCACACGGCGAAGCATCGCAAGCTGTCCGAGCTGCAAGGGTCGGATCCGATGGTGCTGGTCCTTGGCCGTGGCGGCTTCTGCCCCAAGGATCGGCGGCAGTCAGAGATGCTGCTCCAGCTCCATCGCGAGATGGAGGTCGGCTATTGCCGACTGGTCACGATCACGACCGACAACCTCACCGAGACCAACGAATACCGGAACGGCGTCGGCGCCCACTGGCCGTTCCTCTCGGATCCCAGGCGCCTCGTCCAGAAGGATCTCGACATCGTCGAATACACCGACGCCGCTCACAACCCGATGATCCCGCACGTCATCGTGCTCGAGCCGGGCCTCGTCATCTACAAGATCTACAACGGCTACTGGTTCTTCGGCCGACCGACGCCCGACGAGCTGCGCCTGGACCTGCGCGCCGTGACCATGAAATGCCGCCCGGACTGGGACATCAGCAGGCCCGAGCTCAAGGCCGCGTGGGAGCAAGGCCGCAAGGAGCAGTTCTATCCCTACGGCAAGACCTACGCCCAGACCCTCGCCGAGCAGGACTGATCGCCACCTTCTTCGGGGGAGCCTTGCCGTAGAGGACTTCCACGACCCCGACGTCGGTTCTCTGACCCAGGGGGACCCTAGCGAAAGACCTGATATCCTCCGACAGGCGCAGGCCTAGCGTCCCTCGCTCCACACGCGTGCGGTGAGGATCGGCATGCCCATGAAGATCGTCCCTTTGATCGTGGCGGCTGCGGTGGGCTGCGGCGCGGCCGCGGCGGCCAGCTCGCAGGCCACGACGAACCCCGCCCAGGCCACGACCAAGACGGCGCACGCGACGACGAAGCATGCTTCCGCCACGACGTCCGCGCCAGCGCCCTCGCAGGTCGACCCGGGCGCCGTCGCGGCCCTGACCAAGATGAGCGCCTATCTGCGCACCCTGCCGGCCTTCCAGATCACCCTGCAGGCCCGTCGCGACGACGTCGACGTCTACGGCCAGCTGATCACGCTCAACGGCGAGGTGGTCTACAAGGTGCGCCGCCCGGACGCCCTGGCGGTCGACCTGGCGCTCCCCGCTATGACGCGCCAGTACATCTATGACGGCAAGACCGTGACGGTCTTCGACCCGAAGACCGGCTACTACGGGAAGATCCAGGCGCCCCCGACGATCCGCGAGACTCTCGAGCTGGCGTCGGACAAGTATGGCGTCGCCCTGCCGCTCGTGGACCTCTTCACCTGGAGCGAGGGCAACGACCAGACCAAGGCGCTGACGTCGGCGCACTACATCGGCAAGGCGCAGGTCGACGGCCAGGCCGCCAACCAGTACGCCTTCCGCCAACCGGGGGTCGACTGGCAGATCTGGATCGCCGACGGGGACAAGCCCGTGCCGCTGCGCGTGGCGCTGGTCGCCCGGGACGATCCGGCCAGGCCCAAGTTCGAGGCCGACCTTGCCTGGGACACCGCCCCGCAGTTCGACCAGGGCGCATTCGCCTTCACGCCTCCGGCGAACGCCAAGTCGATCCAGATCGTCCCGCTCCAGCCCTGAGGTGAGCGCCATGCATAAGCTCGGGTTTGCCACGGTCGCGCTGCTCGCCGGTGCGATTTCCCTCGCCCTTCCCAACGTGGGCGACGCGCGTGGCGGTGGCGGACGTGGCGGGGGCGGCTTTGGCGGCGGTCGCGGAGGCGGCGGCTTTGGCGGCGGCCATGGAAGCGGCTTTGGGGGTGGCGGCGGCGGTCGCAGCGCGCCGATGAGCATCAATGGCGGCGGCGGACATGGAGGGGGCGGCGGCTTCGGCGGCGGCTCCTCCGCCGGCGGTGGAAGCCGGGGCGGTAGCTTCGGAGGTGGCTCCTCCGCAAGCGGTGGAAGCCGGAGCGGCAACTTCAACAGCGCCGGCAATAGCAATGCCAACCGGAGCGGCAACTTCAACGGCTCTGGCAATAGCAACTACGCAAAAAACGGAAACGGCAAT
>JAFANN010000005.1 GCA_019232665.1 Caulobacteraceae bacterium
CCCAGACCGATCCCACCTGCGCCGCCTGCTACTGGGGCGTCGCCCTGACGCTGGGGCCCAACTACAATATGCCGGCGGTGGACGACGTGCGCGGCCGGATCGGCTGGCAGGCGGTCGGCCTCGCCCGTGCCAACGCCGCCCACGCCACGCCGGTGGAGCAGGCGCTGATCGAGGCGGTGGCGGCGCGCTACGCCGGGGCGCGCGGACTGGGGCCAGCCACGGCGCCGGCTGTGCTCAAGGCCTATGCCGAAGCGATGAAGGGCGTGGCGCAGCGCTTCCCCGACGACCTCGACGTGCAGACCCTCTACGCCGAGGCGCTGATGAACACGAACCCGTGGAAGCTGTGGAACGCCGACGGCTCCCCCGCCCCTGGAACCGAGCAGATCGTGGGCATCCTCGAAGGCGTCCTGGCCAAGGACCCGAACCATCCGGGCGCCAACCACTACTACGTCCATGCCGTGGAGGCTTCGCCGCATCCGGAGCGGGCGCTGGCGTCGGCCGAGCGGCTGGAGACCCTCATGCCGGCCGCCGGTCACATCGACCACATGCCGGCCCACATCCTGCAGCGCGTGGGCCGCTACGAGGACTCCGCCGAGGCCAACCGCGTCGGCGCGAAGGCCGACATCGCCTATCTCCGGCTCACCGCGGCGCCCGACTACTATCCGATGTACACGGCGCACAATTACCAGTTCCTGGCCTTCTCCACGGCCATGGAGGGGCGTCGCGACGAAACGATCGCTGCGATGCGCAAGGCCCGCGAGATCCTGCCCGACGCCATGCTGCTCTCCATGCCCGGCGTCGACTGGCAGGCGGGCTATCTCTACCAGGCGATGGTCCGCTTCGGCATGTGGGAGGACATCCTCAAGGAGCCTGCCCCCGATAGCCGGCTGCCGGGCCTCACCGCCTCCTGGCTCTCGGCCCAGGCCAACGCCCTGGCCGCAACCGGCCGGATGGACGAGGCGCGGCGCCAGCTCGACCGTCTCGACGTCCTTGTGGCCGCGACGCCGACCACCGCGCCCGCGGGCAACAACCGCGCCCGCGACGCCTATCGCGTGAGCCTGCTGCGTGCCAAGGCGCGCGTCGCCGACGTCGGCGGCGACAGTGCCGGCGCCGTCAGCCTTCTGCGCGAGGCCACCGCCGCGGAGGACGCGCTGGCCTACGACGAGCCGGCCGACAGCTTCTTCCCGACCCGCCAGCTCCTTGGCGTCGCGCTGCTGCGCGAGGGCGACGCCACTGGCGCCGAAGCCGTCTACCGGGAAGATCTGCGCCGCAACCCGGACAACGGATGGTCGCTCGACGGGCTCTCTCAGGCCCTGGCCGCCCAACACCGCCAGACCGACGCCGAGGCCGCTCGTCGCGCCTTCGACACGGCCTGGGCGAAGGCCGACGTCATGCCGCCAGGGTCAGCGTACTGAGGCCTGGCCGCATCGCGTCGGCAATTTCGGTTCTGATAACAGAACTGTGACTTGCCTTTGCATTAGTCAGACCGGCAGCGGGCGGGAACACGTTTACCGCTGCGTCGTTTTTGTGACCACGAAGAACTCTGGTTACGACGATGAAACCGGCGATTTTGACGTCTCTACTGGCGATCTCCGCCGCTGCGCCGCCAGTAATCTGTCTAGCTGGCCCTGGTGGACAGTACAGTCACGGCTACTACGACGGCTCATTCAGGAATGGCGCCCCGCGCGCCCTCTACGAGATGAATCTCACACCGACTAAGCCGCTGGCCCGGCCGTACGGGGAAATGGGGAGAACGCCTGAACCCGACCATGTCCCGACGGCGGTGAGCTACAAGCCGTTCCCGAACGGCCCGGTGGGATCGGTGGGTCTGGTAAGGTTCACCGCCAGTCACGCGCTGGATTCATCGGCGCTAGGCAACGCATCGGCCGGCCAGCCCGGAGCTCCCAGCCAGACGGTCGGCGCGAACCTCCTCTACGGGTTCCGCTGACCGGCCCAGTCTGAATTGAAGAGGCGGCCCCCTTGCGGCCTGGCGTCATGGCGCCTTTCTTTCTGGGGGATTTTCACGGTGGGCCCAAGACATGCGCTCCGGGATCGCGACATTCGCCCTGGTGATCGCCGCCTCGCTCGTCCCGCTTGCCGGTTCTGCGGCTCCGAGTCCTATGCCTGACACGAGCAAGGCGGCGACTGAGGGAGCGGTCCGCCCGCTCTCACAGTTGAACCTCTCGCCGACGAAGCCTCTCGAGCGGCCGTATCAGGCGATCGACTTCGAGCCGCGGGTCGACAAGATGCCGTCGTCGGTGAGCCATCAATTCACCGACGGACCGGTGGGATCGGTGGGCGTGATCTGCCGGCCGATCAGCCACGCACTGAACGATACTCCGGTGGGCGCGACCGAGGCGGGTCAGCCTGGCTCGGAGAGCCAGTCCCTCGGCGCCAACTTCGCCTACGCCTTCCGCTGAACAGAGCGCGTTCCGCTGATCAGCGACCGGTTGGGACGTCCTTGAACGGAACGTCCTTATCGAGGCGGACATCCTGCGGAAGGCCCAGGACCCGCTCGGCGATGATGTTGCGCATGATCTCGTCGGTGCCGCCGGCGATCCGCATGCCCGGCGCGCTGAGCAGGGCCGACTGGAAGACCCCGGCCATCGGCGCATCCTTCGGATCGCTGATGATGCCGAACTGGTCCTCGAGTTCGAGAGCGGTGTTGGCCATGTCCTGCATCAGCGAGGCGGACACCACCTTGCCGATCGAGCTCTCCGGCCCCGGCGTCTGGCCCCGCGAGAGCGCGGTCTGAGTCCGATAGCGCGTGTACTTCAGGCCTTCGGCCTGCACATACCAGTCGGCGATCTTCTCGCGCAGCCCCGCGTCCTTCGCCGCCGGTCCGGCCAGGGTGGCGACGTCCTGGGCGAGCCTCATGATCGCGCGCCAGCTCGGGCCGCCGAGGCCGCCCACGGCGAGGCGCTCGTTCATCAGGGTCACCAGGCTGACCCGCCAGCCGTCGTTCAATGCGCCCACACGCTGGGAGTCCTTCACGCGCACGTCGTTGAAGTAGACCTCGTTGAAGTTCGAGGCGCCAGACATCTGGTGGATCGGCCGGATGTCGATGCCCGGGCTCTTCATGTCGAGCCAGAACATCGTCAGGCCTTTGTGCTTGGGCGCGTCGGGATCGGTGCGGACGAGCAGCAGTCCGAAGTCCGAATAGTGGGCTCCCGAGGTCCAGACCTTCTGCCCGTTGATCACCCAGTCGTCCCCGTCGCGCACGGCGCGGGTGCGCGCGGCAGCCACGTCCGAACCGCCCCCCGGTTCGCTGAACAGCTGGCACCAGATCTCCTCGCCCAGCACCGCCGGCCGAACGAAGCGTGTCTTGTCGACGTCGTTCCCGGCCGTCATCACCGTGGGCACGCACATGCCAAGGCCGATGACGAAGGGATTGCCGGGCGTTTCGAACGCGGCTTCCTCCTCGCCGAAGATCACTGCCTGCCACGGCGCTCCGCCGCCGCCCCCCCATTCGCTCGGCCAGGTGATGGCGGCGTAGCCCGCCTCCGCCTTCTTCCTCTGCCATGCCTTGGCGGCGGCCATGCCCGTTGGCGTCTCCGTGTCATGCGGAGGGCTCTTCGGGACGTTCTTTTGGAGCCAGTCGCGGGCGCGGGCCCGGTATTCGGCTTCCTCGGGGGTGTCGTTGAAATCCATCGATCGCTCTTTTCGAGATCAGGCCACGTTACGGCGTTCGAGTTGGCTGACGAGACGTTCCTTCCAGGCCTTGGCGCCGCCCGCCATCAGGCCAAGCTGCTGCGCGCGGCGATAGAAGAGATGGCAGTCGACGTCCCAGGTGTAGCCCATGCCCCCGTGGGTCTGCAGGCTCTCCTTGGCGGCGAACCAGAAGGCTTCGGTGGCCGAGACACGCGCCGCCGCGGCGGCGAGCGGCAGTTCCGCCGCCCCGCTGGCCAGCGCCCAGGCGCCGTAATAGGCGTTGGAGCGGGCGAGCTCGTTCTTGATGTAGATGTCCGCCAGCTTGTGCTTGATCGCCTGGTAGCTGCCGATCGGGCGGCCGAAGGCGAAGCGCTGAAGCGCGTAGTCGCGGGCCATCTCGAGCGCCCGGTCCGATCCGCCGACCTGCTCGAAGGCCAGCAGGATCGCCGCGCGATCGAGCACAGCCTGGGCGAGGGCGAGCCCCTCCCCCGCGCCGCCCAGCCGCTCCGCCGGGGCGCCATCGAAGACGAGGCGCGCAACGCCGCGCGTGGGGTCGAGGGTCTGCAGGGTCTCGCGGCGGACCCCCTCACCGCCCAGCTCGACCAGGAAGAGGCTGATCTGGCCCGCTTCCCGCGCCAGGACGACGGCGAGGTCAGCGATGTCGCCGTCGGTGACCGGCGCCTTGGCGCCGCTGACGCGTCCGCCATCGACGCGCGCGGTGACCTGACTCTCGCTCAGCGGTCCCGGCCGCTCCGAAGAAGCGAAGCAGCCAATGGTCTGGCCGACGGCAATCTTCGGCAGCCACCGTTGCTTCTGCTCGTTCGAGCCGGCGACGAGCAGGGCCTCGACGACGAAATAGACCGTGGAGGAAAACGGGACAGGCGCCAGGGCGCGGCCGAGCTCCTCGGCGATGGCGCATAGCTCGACGCCGCCAAGGCCCAGGCCGCCGTATTCTTCGGGGATGGTCGTTCCCAGCCAGCCCTGAGCGGCGATCGCCTTCCACAGGTCGGCGTCATAGGACCGCTCCGGATCGTCCAGCACGCCTCGCGCCACGGACGTCGGGCTGCGCGCGTCGAGGAACTTCCGCGCCTCCGTCTTCAGGAACTTCTGGTCGTCCGAGAAGTCGAAATCCATGGCCCTGCTTGATGCTCCCCGGGATGTCGTTGCGCCGAGGATACGCGGCTTTGGGCTCCGCGGAAGTATGACCCCGGGTCAACGACGCATGCGGGGAAGTCAGTCCGACACGTCCCGCCCTTGTGGGAGCGTCATCCGAAACAAGGCGGCCTCGATCGCCAGAAAGGCTGCGACCGGCGCAATCGCTCCGGGCGCGCCGGCGAGGTCGTAGCCGAACCTGGCGACCACATAGAGCAGGATGATCATGCTCATCGCCATGCCGGGAGCGCCGAGGCCGCGCAGCGCCGCGCTGCGATGGTAGCCGAGCCAGAAGGCGAACCGCGCCAGTACCCAGACCACCGTGCTAGCCAAGACGGCCCGCATGGCCGCGCCAGTCCGGCAGTAGGCGGCGAGGCCGAACAGGGCTGCGGCGAACACCACGGTCTGCTCAAGGGTGTTCTGCAGGTAGCGCTGGTTCACTCTCAATCGCCGCGTCTGGAACCCGGACAAGGGGTCGAAAGCGGGAGTCGACAGTCGCTCATGCGCAACGGCCTCCACGCCGGTGACCAGGCAGAACAGCACCGCACAGCACCAGCACTCGAGGGCGAAGACCATCCGCCCTGCGAGCGTCTCCATTCCTGCAAGCGGCGGCGCAAGGCGTTCGATGGCCATCCACAACGCAATCGCCACCGCGGCGGCGATTGCGATGTAGCGGACGCCCGCCTTTCGCTGGACTTTGAAGTCGCTCGTTGCCGCTTGCGTGCGATCCATCCCGTATCCGAAGCCCTCGCGTCCCTCGCCCTTGCCCGGCTCTTTCGCACAGGACCATGGCCGCCGGATCCGCTCAAGGCGCGTTGACCCTCGGAACCGCGCGGCTCTACGCTCCAATTACATAAGAACAGGGAGAACAGCGCCGTGCCCTATGGGAACAACCGTCGCTTTTGCGACGCCGACAGCCACATCATGGAGACCGTCGACTGGGTCGAGCGGCATGCCGATCCGGATGTCCGGGCGAAACTGCCTCCTCTGAGCCTGATCAAGTCGGCGACGGCCACCTACGACTTCATCAACGCGGCTGTCGAAAAGCAGAAGGACCGCGCCGCCCGGGGCAAGGTGCACACCGACGTGGTCCACGGGACCAAGGGCTGGGGCGCGTACGGCGCCTTCGATCCCGACGAGCGCAAGAAGGCGATGGACGACCTCGGCTTCTCCCGCCAGCTCGTCTTCTCCACCTTCTCGGCGGGCCAGTATCTCTCCCATTCGGACATGGACGTCCGCTACGGCGGCATCCGGGCTCACAACCGGGCGATGGCCGAGTTCTGCAGGGACGACGAACGGCTGATCGCCGTCGGCCAGCTCTCGCTTGCCGACCCCGCCCGGTGCGTCGAGGAAATGCGCGAGGGCGTGCGCCTGGGCTGCGGGACATTCTGGATTCCGGGCGCCCCGGTCGGCGACAAGTCGCCTGGCCATCCGGACTTCGACGTCGTCTGGAAGGAATTCTGCGATCTGGGCGTGCCGTTCATGCTGCACGTCGGTCCCAACAGCCCGGTGAAGCTGTCCGCCTACGAGAACAACGGCCAGCCGCGTCCCAAGGACATCACCGGCGCCGAGGGTGGGGAGAACCTGCGCGTGCGGGACTTCATGCTGCTCTCGATCGGTCCCCAGCAGTTCCTCACCGCCCTCGTCTTCGACGGCGTCTTCGAACGCTTCCCCGCCCTGCGCGGCGGCGTGATCGAACTGGGCGCGGGCTGGGTGCCCGAGTACCTGCGCACCCTCGATCTCAGCCAGAAGATCTTCAAGCGCACCGATCCCAGCGTCGCCGCCCTGCAGATGCGGGCGTCGGACTACATCCGCCGCGCGGTGAAGTTCACGCCATTCCCGGGGGAGGACGTGGGCCGGATGATCGCCGACGCAGGACCGGAGCTGTTCCTCTTCTCCAGCGACTATCCGCACCCGGAAGGCACGGACGACCCGATCGGCCGCTTCGAGCGGACCTTCAAGGACATCTCGGAGGAGGCGAAGGAGAAGTTATACTACTCGAACTTCCAGGAGATGATGGGCGCCGTGTAGGCTCGCTGCCGGACAAGAATTCCGAAGCGCCTAAATCTCCGTAAGTCGCTGAAAATCCTGCAAAAAGGCGTAGATTCGCCGCTCCAACCCACACGATGATGGTTGGGCGCCGAGGGCGACATCACGCCCTTTCAAAACAGCGCCGTTAGGTCCAAGACTGGACGCAACGGAGGTTGGCTCTCTTCGAGCCAGCTCGATCAGGATCGGCGTCCTCCCTTCCGGAATCGGTCTGTTTGGCCATCCGGACCGGCTCCGGCGAAGATCGCGAAGAGGAGCAGGCGAACGGTGCCGATTACCCTCTCCGTCAACGGTCAGACGCAGAGCGTCGACGTACCCTCTGACATGCCCCTGCTCTGGGTCCTGCGCGACGTGCTGGGCCTGACCGGGACCAAGTTCGGTTGCGGGATCGCGCAGTGCGGCGCTTGCACGGTCCATCTGGACGGCCTGCCGGTGCGATCGTGCGTGCTTCCGGTGGGCAACGTGGGCTCCCGCGCCGTGACGACCATCGAGGCGGTCGGGCAGACCAGCGCCGGCGCCAAGGCGCAGAAGGCGTGGCTAGCGGTCGAGGTCATCCAATGCGGCTACTGCCAGTCCGGGCAGATCATGTCGGCGTCGGCCCTTCTGGCCCACAATAGTTCGCCGAGCGACGCTGACATCGACGCGGCGATGGCCGGGAACATCTGCCGCTGTCATACCTATCCGCGCATCCGGCGCGCCATCAAGCTGGCGGCGAAGTCATGAGCGGGCCCGCTTCGGACGTGGTGCAGCTGGTCACCGATCGCCGCCG
>JAFANN010000058.1 GCA_019232665.1 Caulobacteraceae bacterium
CGAGCGGCCGAACCAGTCCCACGACAGGCCAAAGCGCCGCCCGACGTCGTGCTGCAGGCGGTGCTGCTCCTCGCAGTAGCTGAAGACGTCCTGGCCCGCCGCCTGGGCAGCCAACTCCGCCGGCGTGCCATGCTCGTCCGTGGCGCAGATGTAGACCGTCCGGTGACCCCGGGCGCGCTGGAAGCGGGCGTAGACGTCCGCAGGCAGCATCGAGCCCGCCAGGTTCCCCAGGTGCTTGATCCCGTTGATGTACGGCAGCGCCGAGGTGATTAGGATGCGGGCCATGGTTCTCTTGCGACGGGCTCTCGCCGAGCTGAGGTTTGAGGGAGCGGGCATATAGGGGCGCCGAGGCTCCTCCCGCCACCCCGGCCGCGCTCGACTCGGTTGCCGGTTCTGCGTCGCCGGGCGATAAGCGCGCCGCCGAAAGGTCCTGGCCGGCTTAGCTCAGTTGGTAGAGCAGCGCTCTTGTAAAGCGAAGGTCGCGGGTTCGATTCCTGCAGCCGGCGCCAGACCCGCACCGCTCATCCCCAATCCTCCTGCGATCGACGCCTTGCGCGTTGTGCCTTGTGAATGGCGATCCACCGGCGACGCTCGGCCTCCCGTGCCAGCGGATCCTCGCGCCGGTCGAAGTGGGCGATCTCTCGGCGGAGCTTGTCGAACCCGCGCCACCGACCCGGATCGAGTTCGCCGGTTTCGAGGGCGGCGCGGACCGCGCAGCCCGGTTCGTCACCGTGGGAGCAGTCGCGGAAGCGACAGCGCGCCGCCAGCATCTCGATGTCCTCGAACGTCGCCGAAACGCCCTCCTCGGCGCCCAGCAGGCCGAGCTCGCGCATGCCTGGCGTGTCGAGGGCCAGCGCGCCGCACGGAAGGCGGACCAGTTCGCGATAGGTCGTGGTGTGCCGGCCCCGGGCGTCGTCCTCGCGCACCGCGCCGGTGGACATCAACTCGCTACCCGCCAGTGCGTTGACCAGTGTCGACTTGCCCGCTCCGGAGGATCCCAGGAAGGCGCAGGTCAATCCGGGCGCAAGCCAGGCCGCCAGCGCTTCCATCCCCTGCCCGGTCTGGGCCGACACCACCAGCACCGGCGCATCGCCCGCCACCGAGCGCGCCTCCGCCAGAGCCGCTCCAGCATCCTCGACGAGGTCGGCCTTGCTCAGCAGCACGATCGGCTGGGCGCCACTCTCGCGCGCGGCGGCGAGGTAGCGCTCCAGCCGGCGGAGATTGAAGTCGCGGTTCAGCGATGCGACCAGGAAGGCGATGTCGACATTGGCCGCCACCACCTGCGCCTCCTGGCTCGTGTTGGCGGCGCGCCGGAGGAAGGCGGTGCGCCTGGGCAGGACGGCGTGGATCGTCGCCGCGCCTTCCGCGGCCCGGGCGGCGATCGCCACCCAGTCGCCTGCCACGGGCAACGCCCCGGGGGCGGCCTCGTGCGCCAGCTTACCGGAGATGCGGCCGTGGAGCTCGCCGTCGGCAGCGGCGAGCGTGAGGAGGCCGCGCTGCTGCACGGTCACCCGGGCCGGTTGCAGTCCTCGCGCCGCAAAGGGCGCGAACTGACGCCGGAGCTGCTCGCTCCAGCCGAATTCTTCGATCAAGGGAGTCCATCCTCGGACAGTCGGTTGCGGTTTCGCCGCCGACCCTTCGAGGAAGCGCTCAGGCCTCCTGGCCGGCGACGCCTGGGAGGGCGGCGCGCTGCATGACAGTCATCTTGGCAACCCTCCTTTCCGGCTGTGGGACGATGGAAACGTACGCGCGCAGGCGCGGGCGCGCAACTTCAGAACGTCACGCAGGCGCCCTCCTCCATCAGGAGCACGCTCTGCTGGTGGAACTGGAGCTTATAGGCGCGGGCGAGGCCGGCCAGACGTTCGTCCTCGTGGGCATCGCCGGTGAGCGCGATCAGCAGGATCTTGGACGGCTCACGCACCGTTTCGCCCTCGATGTTGCGCCACTGGCCGCGGGCGTCGAAGACGGTGAAGCCGTTGGGAAAGCGGGTGGCCACCTCGCGGTCGAGGAAGGCCTGCCAGTCGTCGTCGCTCACGCCCGGCTTCTCGCCGATGTTGCGGCCGAACACGAACTCGGCCGTGCGCATGGGCTTTAGGCCCGACGGGCAGACCGCGAGCGCCGGCGCGGCCGCCAGCATGGAAAGGGCGGCCAACGCCGCCAGGATGCCCCCCCGAGTGTCCATCACGCCCCAACCAGTTCCCGACCGATGAGGAAGCGCCGGATCTCGTTGGTGCCTGCGCCGATGTCATAGAGCTTGGCGTCGCGCAGGTAGCGCTCGACCGGGAAATCCTTGAGATACCCGGCCCCGCCCAGCGCCTGGATCGCCTCGAGCGAGACGCGCACCGCGTTTTCACTCGCCAGCAGGATCGCCCCGGCCGCGTCGAACCTCGTGGTCTGGCCGGCGTCGCAGGCCCTGGCGACCGCATAGACGTAGGCGCGCGCCGAATTGAGGGCGACGTACATGTCGGCGATCTTGCCCTGCATCAGCTGGAAGGTCCCGATCGGGCGACCGAACTGCTGGCGCTCGCGGACATAGGGCAGCACCTGGTCCAGGCAGGCCTGCATGATGCCGAGGGGTCCCGCCGAAAGAACCGTGCGCTCATAGTCGAGACCGCTCATCAGGACGCCCGCCCCGCCGTTCTCGGGTCCGAGCACATTCTCGTCCGGGACCTCGCAGTCTTCGAACACCAGCTCGCCGGTGTCCGATCCGCGCATGCCGATCTTGTCCAGCTTGCGCGAGCAGGAGAACCCCTTGAATCCCTTCTCCACCAGGAAGGCCGTGACGCCCCGGCTCTCCGCCTCCGGCTCGGTCTTGGCATAGACCACCACCACGTCCGCGTGCGGGGCGTTGGTGATCCAGAACTTGGTCCCGTTGAGCACGTAGCGATCGTCACGGTGGTCCGCCCGAAGCCGCATGGAGATCACGTCCGATCCGGCCTGGGGCTCGCTCATCGCCAGGGCGCCGACGTGTTCGCCGCTGATCAACTTCGGCAGATAGCGGCGTTTCTGCTCGTCCGAACCCCAGCGGCGGATCTGGTTCACGCAGAGATTCGAGTGCGCGCCGTAGGAGAGGCCCACCGATGCCGAGGCCCGCGACACTTCCTCCATCGCCACCACGTGCTCGAGATAGCCCAAGCCCAGGCCGCCGAACTCCTCCTCGACGGTGATCCCGTGCAGGCCAAGATCGCCCATCGGCCGCCAGAGCTCACGCGGGAAGGCGTTCTCGGCGTCGACGCGCGCCGCGATCGGAACGATCTGGTCGGCGGCGAATCTCGCGGTGGTCTCGCGGATGGCGTCGGCGGTCTCGCCGAGGCCGAAGTCCATCATCGGGCCATGGTTGCGGATCATCGCGGCGCTCTAGCAGGCCGAACCGAGAACAGCGAGGGCCCTACTACGCGCTTCGCGCTTCGAAGGGCATCCTGCTTCGCCCCTAGATCAGCACTTGTCCTGCGAAGCCCTCAGGGCGAGTCGCCCTACTTCGCGCTGCGCGCTTCGAAGGGCATCCTGCTTCGACTGCAAGTTGCAGGACTTGTTCTGCGAAGCCCGTAGGGCGAAGCAGGATGGTGCGGTCGAGAAGACTCGAACTTCCACGGGTTGCCCCACAGCGACCTCAACGCTGCGCGTCTACCAATTCCGCCACGACCGCCCGTGCCGAGCGCGGGGGGTTAGCAAAAGGCCGCGGGCTTGTGAAGGCGCGCTTTGCGCGGACGTTCAAACGCCCCACATCTTCTGGTCCGCCATGACCTCGCTCGCTTCCGAATCCCCAGCCCTCCTCTTCGACCGCGCCGACGGCCGCCCCGCTGGATGGGCAGTGTCCCCGGGGCTCGTCCCCTATCCCGATGCGGTCGCGGCGATGGAGCGACGCGTCGAAGCGATCGCCTCGGGCGAAGCCGAGGAAGTCGTATGGCTGCTGGAACATCCGCCCCTCTACACGGCGGGCGTCTCGGCCCGGCCAGCGGATCTTCTGGTCCCCGACCGTTTCCCGGTCTTCGAGAGCGGCCGGGGCGGACAATACACTTACCACGGCCCCGGACAGCGGGTGGCCTATGTGATGCTCGACCTTCGTGCGCGGCGGCGGGACGTGCGCGCCTTCGTCGCGGCCCTGGAAACCTGGATCATTTCCGCCCTCGCTGAACTGGGCGTTTCTGCGCAGGTGCGGCCCGGCCGGGTCGGCGTCTGGGTCGAGCGCTCTGCTCCGCCGCGCGAGGACAAGATCGCCGCCATTGGCGTGCGCCTGCGCCGCTGGGTGAGCCTGCACGGGATCAGCCTCAACGTCGCGCCAGACCTCTCGCACTTCGACGGCATCGTCCCCTGCGGCATCCGCGATCACGGCGTCACCAGCCTCGCCGACCTCGGCGTCCCCGCCACGCTCGACCTGGCCGACGCCGCCCTCCGCGCCGCCTTCCAATCCACCTTCGGCCCGGCCGCCCCCGCGCCCGCGCCCGCCTGAGGGCGCCCGTCGCGGCTTCAGGGCGTTTGGCAATGTGGGCAAAGTGGGTCCAAGAGTGGAGCGCCGCATGCTGACGGCCGAGGTTGTCTCGGCGCCGGGGCGGGAGGTACAGAGGGCCATGCCCACACTGGGGCCTGCTCGAGCCATGGGCCCGACGTCATCTCCATGCGCCTGATCGAGCGCTATCTCTTCCGACAGCTCCTGGGCCCGACGCTGTTCGCCGCCGCGGCGCTCATCGCCGTGGCCGTGCTCAGCCAGGCCCTCTCGTCGATCTCGATCCTGGTGCAGGACCGCCAGAGCCCGCTGATCTTCGCCAAGATCATCATCCTGGCCATGCCCCAGCTGATCGTCCTCGTCCTCCCGGTGGCCGTGCTGGTCGCCGCCCTGGTGGCCGTGAACCGACTGCATACCGAAAACGAGATCGTCATCTGTTTCGCCGCGGGCGTCAGCCGCTGGCGGGTCATCTCACCGGCCATGCGCCTGGCGGCCATCGTTGCCCTTATTTCGCTGATCATCAGCCAATGGGTCCAGCCCCTGGCTTACCGCGCCTTGCGAGACACCCTGCTGTCCGTGCGCACCGATCTTGCCGCCACGATGATCAAGCCGGGCAGCTTCACCCATCCGGCTCCGGGCCTGACCGTCTACGCCCAGACCGAGGATGAGGACGGCCACTTCCACAATCTCTTCATCGATCATGTCGCCGCCGACGGCCGCGACACGACCATCACCGCGCACGAGGGGCGGCTCAGCACGCGCGACGGCGCCCCGATGCTGCAGATGTGGCGCGGCGCCAACGCCGAGGTCTCGCCTGCCGGAGTCCTCAACTTCCTGTCGTTCGACGAGTACATGCTCGACCTGCGGCCCCTGATCGGCCAGGAGCCGACGGTGAGGTACAAGCTGTCGGACCGCTATCCCCGCGAGCTCTTCTTCCCTGACACGCGCCAGACCTGGGACGCCGCCAACGTCCGGCCCATGCTCGCCGAAGGCCACGCCCGAATCGCCGCGCCGCTCTACAACTTCGCCTTCATGGCGATGGCGCTGGCGGCGGTGATCGGCGGACAGTTCAGCCGCCTGGGGTACGCCCCGCGAATCGGGATCGTGGCGGCGGCGGCGCTCGTCACCCGAACGCTCGGCTTCGCCATCCAAGGCGTCGCGAGCCAGAACCCTGGGCTCAACGTTCTGCAGTACGCCACCCCTCTCGCCGCCACGGCGATTTCGGCGGCGATCCTGTTCGCGCCGCGGCGGTCCGCCCGCTCGACAAGGCTGATCGACGCGCCGCTGGAGCGGCGGCTCGGCCTGGCAGCGTGAGCTGAAGGCCCCCCTTGGCGCGTCTTCAGTTCTACGTCCTGGTCCGCACCCTCGCGGGGGTTGGCGCAGCCTTCGGCGTGGTCGCCTCGGTGATCATGCTCGTCGACTTCGTCGAGCTGTCGCGCACGGTGGGCGGCCGTTCCGACATCGACTTCTTCAAGCTCGTCGAGCTGGTGATGCTGAAGTCACCCTCGGTAATGCTCACCCTGCTGCCGTTCGTCTTCCTATTCGGCGCCATGGGCGCGTTCGTCGCCCTCAACCGGCGCAGCGAGCTGGTGGCCATGCGCGCGGCGGGCGTGTCGGCCTGGCGATTCGTCGCGCCCGCGGCGCTCGCGGCCTTCGTTGTCGGCGTACTCACCGTCGCCGCGCTCAACCCCCTCGCCGCCCGACTCAACGCCGCCTTCGAAGACGAGCGCGCGGCAATGGGACAAAACCCCGGATCGCGCACGGAGCTGTGGCTGCGCCAGGCGCGCGAGGGCGAGCAGATCGTCATCCACGCAAGACGGCACGAGACCCAGGGTGAGCAGATCCGCCTGCAAGGCGTCTCGATGTTCGTCCAGCGGCCCGGTCCCAAGGGTCAGGTCGATTTCTCCCGCCGGATCGATGCGGACCAGGCCATCCTGATGCCGGGCTACTGGCGGCTGCTCCACGTCCGCGAAATCGCCCCGGGCGCGGCGTCCGTGCGCTCGGAGCAGCTCTCCGTCCCCTCGACCCTCGATCGGCGCACGGCGATGGAAAAGTTCGTCGCGCCCGGGGCCGTGGGATTCTGGGATCTGCCCCATACCATCCGCGCCGCCGAGCTCGCCGGATACTCTTCGGCGCCATACCGGCTGCGCCTGCAGCAGCTCTACGCCATGCCCCTGCTGTTAGCGGCCATGTCGGTGCTGGCGGCGGTCTTCTCCCTCCGCCTTTCACGCCTCGGCGACCTCGCGCGCCTTGCCATCGCCGGCGTGGCGCTGGGATTCGCGGTCTTCTTCCTCAACCAGTTCTGCGGCGCCCTGGGCGCCTCGGAAGAAGCGCCCCCCTTCGTGGCGGCCTGGGCCACCCCTCTTCTCGCCCTCCTCGCAGGCCTCACCGTGCTCTGCTACACGGAGGATGGCTGAAAAACTCCCGCGTGCGGCTTTGCGCCTTCGCCTCGTCGACGTATGGGGCGCTTCGCGCAGGCCGAGTCGAAGCGGGCCAGCGAACGGGGATCGTGGACGACATTGACGCGTAAAGGCCTGTTCGCCGGGGTGGCCCTTTGCCTCATCGCCGCGGCGGCGCATGGGAAGCCGCTGTCGGCCATGGCCGCGCCACCCAAGGCGCCGCCGACGCCCGCGCCTGACGACGGCCTGGAGGCCAACGGCTTCTACCTCGAGGCCGACAGTCTGCTGCAGGACCAGCAGACCCATCACGTCACCGCCACCGGAGAGGTCGAGGCCCGCTACAAGGGCCGCGTCATCCGCGCCGATTCGCTCGACTACGACACCGAAACGGGTCTGGTGACCGCCACCGGCCACGTGCAGATCGTGCAGCCCAACGGTGCGACGCAGTTCGCCGACAAAATCACCCTCGACAAGGATATGGGCGAGGGATTCGCGGCCGGCTTCTCCACGCGCCTGGGCCAGAACGTGAAGATCGCCGCGACGCGCACCGAGAGGCAGAGCCCGGACGTCACTGTCCTCGAGAACGTCATCTACACACCCTGCGAGGCCTGCGTGGCGGGCCACCGCACGCCGACGTGGTCGATCCGCGCCAAGAAGGTGGTCGAGAACAAGGCCAAGAAGACCCTGACCTTCCAGCACGCCGTGATCCAGGTGCTTGGCGTCGGCGTGCTCTACTTCCCCAAGCTTCCGGCGCCGGACCCCACCGCCGACCGCAAGTCCGGGTTCCTGGTGCCGCAGGTCACCGTCTCCGGGATCCGCGGCCTTAGCTACGAGCAGCCCTACTACCAGGTGATCTCCCCGTCGCAGGACATCACCATCACGCCTCAGATCAACGCGCGGGTGAACCCGTTCCTGATCACCGACTACCGGGCGCGATTCTATTCGGGTCTGCTCGATATTCGCGCCGGCTACACGTACGATAGGAACTTCACGTCGGGCGGCGACAGATTCGGCCCCTACAGCAATCATGCCTTCGTCCTCGGCAGCGGCCAGTTCAACATCAACGATGTCTGGTCATGGGGCTTCACCGCCGAGCGGACGTCGGACCCGCTGATCTTCGACAAGTATTCCATTCCCGACGTCTTCGTGGACCGAGGACTCTATGTTCCCGACGATCGGCGACTGATCTCCCAGTTCGACGCCGTACGGCAGGACCAGAACTCGTATCTGTCGATCGCCGCCATCAGTATTCAAGGACTGCGGACCACCGACGTCCAGAGCACCATTCCGTTTGTCGCGCCCCTGATCGAGGGGCGCTGGGAAGCGCCTGACCCGATTCTCGGTGGGCGCCTGCGCCTGACAGGCAGCGCGGTGGTCCTGACCCAAGAGCAGTCCCAGGCCACCGTCGGCGCGCCGCTTGAGCCGGGGATCGACAGCCGGCGCGGCACTATCGAGGCGAATTGGCAGTCCAGCTTCACCTTCTCCAACGGCCTTCGCGTCCAGCCCTTCCTCGACGCCCGGACCGACCTCTACAACGTCGCCGGAACGCCGAACGACAATCCCTCCGTGACGATCCCGCGGGGTTTTGGGGTGATCGGGGCGACCTTCTCCTACCCGCTGATCAAGCAGCAGACGGGCGTCACCTACATCCTCGAGCCGATCGTCCAGGCGTCGGCGGCCAACGTCCAGCGATTCGACCCGCGCATCCCGGACCTCGACAGCACCGACTTCGAGCTTGACCCGACCAACCTTTTCGAGCCCAACCGTTCGCCCGGATACGACATCTACGAAGGCGGACAGGCGATTACTGTCGGGGGCCGCGGCTCGGTCATCCTCGATGATGGTCGCACGGCGGACTTTATCTTCGGCCGCCGGTTCGGCGCCCAGAGCGATCCCAACATCCCAGCTTATTCGGGTCTGCAGCCGGCCTTGTCCGACTACGTACTTGGCGCCGACGTGACGCCGATCGACGGGATGCGCCTGTTCGCCAACCTGAGGCTCAACTCAGGCGACTTCGACGTCAATCGGCTGGAGACCGGCGTCAGCTTCAAGATGCCGCGGGTGGATGGCTACGTCGCCTACCTCAAGGAGCCCGTCGCTCCCAACGGGCAGCCCCTCAACAGTCTCGACCTGCATGGCGAAGCCTTCTTCACTCGTCATTGGGGAGTGACCTCCTATGCGATCATCGATTCCGGCTCATGGCGGGAGCAGCAGTTCGGCCTCGTCTATCGCGACGAATGCATCCGCGTGGAGGTGATCTACCGTCACAACGAGACGTTCAACGGAACGCTGGGTCCGACCACCTCGGTGGTCCTGCGCCTTTCGCTCGCCACGATTGGCGCGACACGTTAGAACCTTCCCACAACCCTCAAATTGAGCCCCATGGTCGCGATCTGCGTCCAATCTTCTTCACTTCAAGAGACCGTGACATGCGTGTGTTGCCATCGGTCGCGGCGCTAGCCGCGCTCGTCCTCGCCCAGTCGGGCGCCGGCGCCTGGGCCCAGGAGGCCGCCCTGACTCCCACCGATGTCCCGGCCGAAGGTCAGCCTGCGGACAAACCTCTCCTCTCAGAGAGCGTGGTGGTGACGGTCAACGATGACATCATCTCCAGCTACGACATCGTCCAGCGGATGCGGTTGCTGATCGTCACCTCAGGCATTCAGCCGACCGATCAGAACCTGCCAGAGCTGCAGCGTGAGGCCGTGCGTTCTCTGATCGACGAGCACCTCGAGATGCAGGACCTCAAGCAGGAGGGGAAGACGCAGAAGTTTGACCTCATCGCCTCCGACTCGGAGGTCGACGACGAGATCGCCTCCATCGCTCGCTCCAACAACACCAGCGCCAGCCAACTCCTCGCCCAGCTCGCCGCCCAGGGCGTCGGCGCACAGACCTTCCGCGATCAGCTCCGCGCCGAAATCAGCTGGCGCGGTTGGATCCGTGGCCGCTACGGCCAGCGCCTCACCATCGGCGAGGACCAGGTCAAGGCTTTCGAAAAGCGCCAGGAGGGCGAGGCCGGCAAGCCGCAGTACGAGATCAGCGAGATCTTCATCGACGCCAACCGCTCCGGCGGCATGCAGCAGGCCGAGGATGGCGCGTCCCAGCTGATCACCCAGATTCAGAGAGGCGCGCCCTTCCAGGCGGTCGCGCGCCAGTTCTCCGCCGCGCCGTCCGCCGCCAATGGCGGCGAGGTCGGCTGGATCACCACCGGCGAGATGGGCTCCGAGGTGGACTCCGCTCTGGAAGGCCTGCGCCCCGGCCAGCTTTCCGCGCCGATTCCCGTGAAGGACGGCGTCTATATCATCCTGTTGCAAGACCGCCGGGCCGGCGGCGCGACCGAGGTGGTGCGGCTCAAGCAGGCGGCCATCGCTCTACCGAAGACCGCGACCGCCGAGGAAGCCTCCGCAGCCTCTGCCAAGCTCGCGGAGCTGCGTCCCCGCCTGCATGGCTGCGACGACCTCGAGGGAATCTCCCAGAAGATTCCGGGCGTCGTTGCCGGCGACCTTGGCGAGGCGGAGGTGAAGGACCTCGCCCCCGCCTTCCGCGATGCGGTGGACAAGATGCAGGCGGGCCAGGTCTCTGAGCCCATCCGCACCGACGCCGGCCTTCACCTGATCGCGGTTTGCGAGAAGCACATGGGCGGCGCCAACATGCTCACTCATGACCAGATCGAGGACCGTCTCTTCGGACAGGAACTGGCGATGATCTCGAAGCGCGAGCTGCGCGACCTGCGCAACTCGGCCACCATCGAAACGAGGTGATCCTACCCCCTCCGTCCGTCCTTCGGCCGGCCACCTCCCCCGCTTCGCGCTCCGCGCTCGGGGGGAGGAGAGCGCAAGGGCGGGCGCTACACAGGCGCTCTCCTTCCCCTCCTGGGGAAGGTGGATGATCGCCGCAGGCGATCAGACGGATGGGGAAAGCCGCCGCCCAAACGCCCGACCATGACACCCCCTGACTTGGCCGCCCTCCCGCCCCTGCGCGAGGCCCTGGCCGCCGAGGGACTGCGCGCCGACAAGCGGTTCGGCCAGCATTTCCTGTTCGACCTCAACCTCTGCCGTAAGATCGCCCGCCAGGCCGGCGATCTCGATGGCGCAGCGGTGGTCGAGGTCGGCCCCGGGCCGGGCGGCCTCACCCGCGCCCTGCTGGAGGCGGGCGCGCGCGTCCTCGCCATCGAGGCTGACGCGCGGTTCATCCCCATTCTCGAAACCTTGGCCGCGGCCGCTCCCAGACGACTGAGCGTGGTCCAGGCCGACGCCCTGGCCGCCGACGAGACATCGCTTTTGCGCGAGGCCGACCTGCCGCGGGAGGCGCTCGTCGTCTCCAACCTGCCCTACAACGTCGGCACGCCGCTGTTCGTCAAGTGGCTCACCGGGGCTTGGCGGCCGACCGGTATGGTCCTGATGTTCCAGAAAGAGGTCGCCCAGCGCATCGTGGCAGCACCGGGTTCGGCGGCCTACGGGCGCCTTTCGGTCCTGTCCCAAGCGCTGTGCGCGGTGGACCTCGCGCTCGAGGCGCCCGCCCGCGCCTTCACGCCGCCGCCAAAAGTGGATTCGGCGGTCATCCGCGCCAGTCCCCTGCGCAACCGCCCCGACGCGCGCCGTCTCGCCGCCCTCGAGACCGTCACGGCCGCCGCCTTTGGCCAAAGGCGCAAGATGCTCCGATCGTCACTGCGCGCGCTCGGCGGAGAGAGCCTCTGCGTGGAAGCCGGCCTAGCCCCGGACGCTCGGGCCGAGACCATCGACATCCCAGGCTTTCTCCGCCTCGCCGACGTCTGGCTGATGCGCGGGTAACCCCCGCCGCCCATCGGAATTCGCGGCGAGTCGTCGTCGCCCTCTTCGCGGCGAGCGTTAAGGCTCCGTGCCGGGGCTCGCGCGACCAGGCGCAGGCGCCCCGCAAAGCGGAGTGAGGCCATGCGCGCTTTCATCGTCGCTCTCGTGCTCGCATTCGCCATCGGCGGTGCGGCTGACGCCAAGTCCTGCAAGGATCCGAATACAGGCCACTGGGTGAAGTGCTCGCCTTCGGCCGTCGCCCCCGGCGGCAATCCCACGCCAGCCGTCGCGGCGCCCACGGCCTCCGCCCCGGGCCCCGCCACTGCGTCTTCTGGCGGCGGCCCCCAATGCAAGACCGGCAAGCCTTGCGGCGGGGGCTGCATCGCCAAGAACAAGGTCTGCCACAAGGGATAGCCCAGGCGAGGCTACCTCTAGGCGGCCGCGGCGGGAGCCCCGGAGTACGCCTTGGCGGCATCCATCACCCGCGTCGAGTAGACGAGCGCGGCTCCGGCGTTGAGCGCGATCGCGACCCCGAGCGCCTCGGCGATCTCGTCCCGGCTCGCGCCGTGGCGGAGCGCCGCTTCGGTGTGGAAAGTGATGCACCCATCACAACGGGTCGTGACGGCGACCGCCAGGGCGATGAGTTCGCGCACCTTTGGACCCAGCAGATCTTTCTTCTCGCCGGCGGCGCTCAGTTCGCCATATCCCCTGATCGTGCCCGGGCTGAGCTGACCCATTTCGGTCACGCCTGTCGTCAGCTGCCGCCGATAGCCGTCCCAATCCATCATCATGAGCTCGTCTCCGCTTTGGTCTTCACAAGGTCCACGCGCGGTCTGCCGCTACTTCGAGCCAGCTCCGCCCGTGTGCTTGGGCGTTACACGCAGGGCCTTCAGCTCCTTCAGGTCCAGCTGGCCATCGTGATTGACGTCCAGCCGGTCGAACTCGGCGGCCATGAACGACATGAACTCGTCGCGCGAGACCTTCCCGTTCTGGTTCTTGTCCATCAGCTGCAGCAGCTGCATCACCTGCGGGTCCGCCTTTTCCAGCGGGTTCGTCCGGTCCTGGGCGAGCGAGGCCGTCGCCAGCAGCCCGAGGACCGGAAGGATGACCATCAACTTCTTGGCCATTTTCCAACTCCGGCTATGAGGCGGGGTACATCCGGCTCCGCCCCTCTGCTCGCCATATTACGCCCAACCGCGAGCGTCCTGGAGTCGACCTTAGGCAGTTTTGGGCGGTCAGGTCGGCAAGGCTCCTTGCACCCTGCCCCAGCCGGGGCGTGCGGCAGGCCGACCCAGATATGTACGTATTACAATCCACCGAAGGCAAATTCTCTGGGCTCAGGCTTTTGCGACCGAAAACACTGATTTCGCGCCCCGGCGAAGCGCGTTCACAGCGGCCGGTGGATGCACGAACACGAGGGCAAGATGTATAGTTCGGATGTGCTGTCCCCCGCTGCGTCCGGAACCAGCCAGATTCCTTCCGCAGGAGCATCCGAGAGAAGTTCGTCTACGATCGGCTGCGCTTGGCTGCGCAGTGTGTCGTCACTCACCTTCGCCAGATCCTCTTTTTGTTCTTTAGATAGAGTGAAAGCGTATTGGAGGGAGCCTCTAGGGTCGTTGACAATCGCTTGTGCGATTGCCTGCCTGACACTGGGGTCTTTCCCGCGAACGCTCTCGTAGAGCCTCGCAAAACCTTCAGTGGAAAACGGTTCGGATCCCGCTTGCAATGGAATAGTCGACATGCAGACCCTCCCTTTGTTCGCATTAGAACATATCCCTGACCCGGAAGCGACAGCGCTGTGAACAAGGGAAGCGGTCGGCTCAGGACCCGGAACCGGTCGTAGGGCTATCCTCAAGGCGGCTGGCCAGACGGGACTCGCCCATGGCGATCATGGCCTGGAAGCGCGGATCCTCTCGCAAAGCATCCAGTTCCGGGTCGATCTTCATGTGATTCAGCTCGAAGCGGTCGGCCGCCGCGACAAGGGGCTCGAGCATGTCGATGGCCTCATCGACATCTCCCAGATAAGCGCCCAGGGCGCAGGCGATGTTGTAGCGCATGAGCGTATTGTGCGGGTCGATCAGCAGGGCGCGGCGAGCCCATTCCCGCGCCGCTTCGGATTTGCCCAGAACAGAGAGGGCGAGACAGGCCGCGGCCATGGCCGAGCCGTTGCTGTGGTCCTGCTCCACGGCTTTCTCGGCCCGAACGCGCGCCACCTCTGCTGCTCGGTGGGCGGACTCGTGATCGCCGAGCGCCTCGAAGCAATCGAACAGCAGCATTGGCGAAGCGAAGTCCGTCTCCATCAGCTCTGTTGCCCTGCGGTAGTAGCGGATGGCGTCCTCGAACCGTCCCTGGCGAAAGCACAACAGACCTGCCTGCTTGTTCGCCTCCCAGGAGTCGGGATCGAGCTGCAGGGCGATTTCGAGTTCTGGGAGAGCCTCGTCGGGCTCGCCCTGACTGATCAGGTGGCGCGCCTTCACCGCGTGGGCGTCGGCGAGGTCCGGGTCGAGCGAGAGCGCCAGTTCGGCCGCGGCGAGACCGTCGTCGCCGGCCTTCCGGTGCCTGGAGTGTAAGAGGCTCTGCGAAAGGGCCATGAGCGCCCAGGCGGAGGCGTAGTTCGGATCGATTTCGGTCGCGCGCCGCGCGAGACGGATGATTTCCTTCTCGCGTCGCGGATCGCCTTCGTTTCCGCTAGCCCGGTGACGGCGGGCCATCAGATAGAGGGTATACGCCTCGGCGCTGGCGGTTCCGTGACGCTCGATCGCCTTCTTCTCCTCAGGCAGGAGCTTCAGCTTGAGGGCGGCGACGACGGCCTGCGAGATCTCGTCCTGGACCGCGAAGATGTCTGTCAGGTTGCGGTCCCAGCGCTCGGCCCAGATGTGAGCGCCGCTCGCGACATCGACCAGCTGGGCGCTGATTCGCACACGATCCGCCACCCTGCGGACGCTCCCTTCGAGTACGTAGCTGACGTTGAGGTCGCGACCCGCCCGCCGGACATCGGCGGCCTTTCCTTTGAAGGTGAATGCGGTCTTCCGCGCCACGACGGACAA
>JAFANN010000223.1 GCA_019232665.1 Caulobacteraceae bacterium
CTCATGCCGCCCAGACCGTGCGATGACAGGATCTGTTTGGCCTGATCGGACACCCGCGCCGCGTCCTCCAGTCCGATGCGGTGAACCGCGTCCGGCGTGAGGCCGGTGGTGGTGTGGAACTTCAGGCACGCCTCGTAGAAGGCGGCGCCATCGGGCAGGGCGCCGACACCCGCGGCCTGTCTTGCGCCGGGACGCAGCCCTTGCAGCAGCGCGATCTGGCGCGCCGCCGCCGCGGCGATCGGTCCGTCGACCAGTTGCTGGGCCCTCGGCGACCAGTCGCCGGCGATCCCCTTCTCGCGTGCGCGGCGGACCAACGAGGCGACGAGCGGCGCGCCTGGCCCATGTTGCAGCGTCTGGAAGCTCTGGAGCTGGCTGATGGTCCGGTCGAGCAGGAAGTCCGGCGGCGCCGCGCCAGCCGCAGCATCGAGCTTCATCTTCTCCGTCTGCTGGTCCATCGCCGGTCCGAAGGCCGCCAGGCGGTCGAGATAGGCTTCGGCGTCGGCGCGATCGGCGATCACGTGCTGAGTATCGAGGAAGTCAGGCAGGCCTTGGTAGGCGCCCTCGGTCTGGCTGACGACGTAGGGGACCGGATAGGTGCTGCCGCTCATCGCACCGTAGCGGAAGCCGGCAAAGGGGCGAACCGCCTCCGCCAGCCAGAGCGCAGTGGCGCGGAAGATCTCGTCGCGCGGCCCGCTATGCGACGGCGCGCGCGAGATCCCCGGCGCCGCGTCCACGATGGCCTGGTACAGCCCGAGCCGGTTGTCCGGCGAGCGGTCATCCAGCCGCTGTTTCAGGCCGGCGCGAGGGCCGGTGTCGAAGCCATAGGCCGTGGCCGTCTCGGGTGAGCGCTGCAAAAGCGCATCGAAGGCGGCTTGATAGAGCTGGCGGGTATCCGCTGGCACGATCGCGTGAGCGGCGTCCGCGGCGAGCATCGCCGTGGTCGCGGTAAGGAACGTGCGCCGATCCAACGGCCGGCGCCCGCCCGTACTTGAGACTCTCATTTCACTCCTTGTGTCCGCCGTCGGCGCAGGCCTCGCCTTAAGCCCAGGGCGAGTGCGTACTATCGCCGCGAAGACGACGCTTCCAGGGGCTCGAAAACCCAACAGATTCACCCTATCGTGAAGCGATAGAACGACGTCGGGGGGCGCCGGATGATCCGCAAACTGAGTGTACGGGCGCTATTGGCGTCGTGGGTGGTGGTGGCGACCGCTTCGCCGGCTGCGGCCAAGTGCACGATCCAGTACGAGGCGCTGTCGATCACGATGGACGGGCTGCAGCCGCTCATCGATGCAACGGCCAACGGGCACAAGGTCCGTTTCCTTCTCGACAGCGGAGCCTTCTTTTCGGTGATCACGCCGGGGACCGCGGCGGCGCTCGGCCTTAAACTGCATGCACCACCGTTCGGGCTGAGGGTGGAGGGATTGGGCGGAGACGTCGAACCCTCGGTTGTGTTGGTCGATAGTCTTGAGGTCGCCGGAACATCCTTTCACCGTATCGAATTTCTCACAGGCGGGAGTGAGACGGGGAACGGAACCGCTGGAGTCATCGGCCAGAACTTCCTGCACTTGGACGACGTGGAGTACGATCTTGCAAACGGGAACGTCCGGATCGTGCGACCGGAAGGCTGCTCGCGCGATCTAGCCTATTGGCCATCGAAGACGGGATACTCTGCGGTCGACCTGGTCACCTTTGGAAACAACATCACTGCCACGACGACGTACGTTCGGGTGAACGGTCAGTCGCTCAAGGCCCAGCTCGACACCGGCACCGGTGTCTCCTTCCTCACGCTCGCCGCCGCCAAGCGCCTGGGATTCGATCCCAAAGCACCCGGCGTGGAGGATGCGGGGATGCGCCATGGGCTCGGGCGCAAGCCGTACCGAAACTGGTTCATGCCTGTGGACAGTTTCAAGATTGGCGATGAGGAGGTGGAGCACACGCGGCTACGCGTGGGAGACGCAAGCATTGGCGAGATCGACATGCTGATCGGTGCGGACTTCTTCCTCTCGCACCACATCTACGTCGCGAATGCGCGGAAGCGGATAATTTTTTCCTACAACGGCGGACCGGTGTTTGATCTACGTGTCTCCAGCGATGCGCCCGCCCCGGTTCAGGCCTCGGCGGCGACGCCAGATAAGCCCGTGACGGAAGGTTTGTTCGCGTCCGAACCCACCGACGCCGATGGCTATGCCCGGCGCGGCGCTGCGTTCACAGAGCGGAAGGACTACGCTCACGCGATCTCCGACCTCACACGGGCACACGAGCTAGCGCCAAAATCGGCGAACAATCTCTACCTCCGCGCCATGGCCTACATGCAGAACAAACAGCCGTTCCTGGCCGCGGCGGACCTGGACGCGGCGCTGACGCTTGCGCCGGATAACGTGGACGCACGCATTGCCCGCGCCTCCATGCGTCTTAGCGGGAACGACGCGGCCGGGGCGATCGCCGACATGGACGCGGTGGACAAGCTTCTCCCCGAGCAAGACGACCATCGGCTGACTCTCGCGGAACTCTACGGCCGGGCCCACGAATACGCGCCAACGGGTCGTCAGTTCGATCTCTGGATCAAGGCCCATCCGGACGACGCCCGCATGGCTTTGGCGCTCAATGGACGCTGTTGGACGGGCGCCATGTCGGACGCCGACTTGGATGCGGCTCTTGCTGCCTGTGACGGCGCCGTCAGGCGGGAGCCGAAGACCGCCAACTACCTGGACAGCCGCGGCTTGGTCCATCTGCGGCGGGGAGAGACCGACAAGGCGCTCGCCGACTACAACGCCGCCCTGGCAATTAATCCGAAGATCGCTTGGGCACTCTACGGCCGTGCCCTGGCCGAACAGCGCAAAGGCATGGCGGACGCGGCGAAAGCCGACTTCGCCGCCGCCGCGGCGATCAATCCGAAGATCGCCGAGACGGCAAAGGCCCGGGGCATTGTCAGCTGAGGCCGGGACGCGCAAAACGCGTCGACCTGGAGTCAGCGCCTTAGCGCCTCGATCGACGACGCCGCTGCCACGGCCATCTCGGTCTCGATCTGCGAAACGCCTTCGAACGGCCGATGTGCGCGAGTGAAAACCGAGACGGCGAAGGCGCGGCCGTCCTCATGGGTGATGACGCCGACCTCGTTGCGGATGCGGCCGAGGAGGCTGCCGGTCTTGGATGCGAGGGTGGCACGGTCGGGGAGGGCGCGGGCGAGGCGGCTGCTCACCTGCTGGGCCATCAGTGCGCGCAAGTCGGCGCAGGCTCGTGGACTTGCCGCCTCATCTTTCCAGATTGCCGAGAGCAGCCGGCTCATCTCCCGCGGCGTCGACCGCGTCGTCCGGAGCGGGTCCAGGGCTGCGCAGGCGTCGATCCGCGCCGCGTCATGGCCTCGCTCGCGGGCTTCCGGACCGAGGGCGCCTGACTGAGCCGCCAGGAGCTGGGCGTAATCCGTGAAACCGAGATCCGCGCCGATGCCGTCGATCAGGGTCCGCAGGTCGCTCTCGATGACGGTTGAGTGGCAGCCACAGGCGCGGGCTCTCTCGTTCACTCGGTCCAACCCCACTTCGGCGATCAGGATGTCCGTGGCCGTGTTGTCGCTGACGGTCATCATCAGCCGGCACAAATCTCGCAGCGAGACCTCGACCAAATCGTCGAACATCGAGATGCCCGTCGGGCCAGCCGTGCGGGCGTCCTCTTCGATCCGCACTGTCCGCGCGGGATCCACCGCGCCCGAGTGGGCCTGGTCGCAGAATTCGAGGGCGACCAGGATCTTCAACACCGACGCGAGCACGACCGGCTCGTCCGCGCGAACACAGATTTCGCCTCCGCTGGTCAGGTCCAGGACGTGAAGAGAGCCGGTGCAGCCCGCGCGCTCGAAGCCTACGGCGATCGCGTGTTCAGCCCCCACCTCGCTACTCGGCCAGGGTCGGCGAGGCGCCGGGCATGTAGCGGTCGCGCTGGGGCTCGTCGACGCCCTTGACCAGCACGGCCGTGGGCGCGCTGAGCGGCTCCAGCGGGTCGCCCCTCCACGCCACGATGTCGGTGTCCTTGCCCGGCTCGATGGAGCCGATGTGGTCGGAGAGTCCGAAGACCTTGGCCGGGGAAATGGTGATCGAGGCCAGGGCGGCGGCGGTTGCGCAGGCGCACGGGCTTGCGACGAGCCCCAGGACCATGGCGAGCTTGACCAGTCTGGACAACGGTATCCCCTCGCGACTCCCTCGGCCAAGTTCAAGCGACCGCGGCGCCCCGAGTCCAGCGTCGACTCGGGTCGCTTTCGCGCACCTGGCATGACGTCGGGCTTTTCGCGCGCCTCGCGGCTTTGATCATGTCGGCGCCCCGGCCCGGAAGAAGAGTCCACGCACAGATGTTTAGAGGAAAGGAACTTCGGCCGACCGTAGCCGTTGCGGAGCGAGGAACCTTGGGAGGTGATCGTGGGACGTGGAATTCTTCTGTTGTTATTGGGCGTGCCGTTGCCGATCGTGATCCTGCTGGCCTTGTTCTGGCATTGAGGCGGTGAAGATGAGCGAGACCTCGATCATTGAAGGAACACCGAGCGCACTGGCCTCCGCTGTCTCGTGGCCAGCGATCTTCGCCGGGGCGGTGGTGGCCATGGCCGTCACCCTGATCTTTGTCGCTCTGGGCGCTGGCTTCAGCGCGGGCAGTTTCGCGTCGTGGCCCAACCTCGGCCGTGGGCTGACGACGTTCACCGCCATGACCGGTGTCTGGCTGGTGATCACCCAATGGGTGTCGTCGGGCGTTGGCGGCTACGTGACTGGTCGGCTGCGGACGCGCTGGCACGGCGTCCATACCCATGAAGTTTTCTTCCGCGACACCGCCAACGGCCTCATTTCATGGTCGCTCGCGACGATCGTCGTGGCCGGCCTCGGGGTGGTGGCGGCCACAATGGCGAGCGCGGACCCTGCCGCCAGCGCCCAGGCCGCGGCGGCAGCGTCGTCGGACGCCGCCCGTAAGGCCGCGGCCGGTTTCTCGGTGTTCACCGCCATCTCGATGCTTATCGGCGCCTTTATTGCTTGCGTCGCCGCAGCCCTGGGCGGCCAGCAGAGAGACGAGCATCTGTAATCGCGCTCCCGGCGACAACTATTCAGGGCGACGCCGGCTTCCAGACGTAGCCCTCGCCCCAGGCGACGACGTGGCCGACGCCGGGGAACGGCATGTGCGGCCCGAACGCCAGCTCGCCGCTCTTGGCGAGTTGGGCCAGCGTGGCCTTGCGGGTCGCTTTCCCCGCCTCCGAGTCATTGTCGTATTCGACAGTCCAGTCAGGCTTCGCCAGGGAGATGATGGAGCTGTGCGCGAGGTCGCCGAAGTCGAGCAGGCGCGCCCGGCCTGAACTGATCTGATAGCCGACGTGACCGGGCGTGTGGCCATAGAGCGCGACCGTCCTGACGCCCGGAGCGAGCTCGCCACCCGGCTCGAAGGGTTTCACCTGGCGCGAGATGACCTGGACGATGTCGGCGTTGCGGGGCTGGCTCTTCATCCAGTCCCATTCGCGCGCCGACATGTGGACGACGGCGTTGGGGAACGCCGGGGCGCCATCCGAGCCGACCAGTCCGCCGACGTGATCGCCATGCGAATGGGTGATGAAGACATCGGTGACGTCTACCGGGCGGACGCCGGCCTTGGCGAGACTGGCGATCAGCACGCCATGCACGTGCGGACCAAGTCCGGTGTCGAAAAGCATGACGTGGCCGCGTGCCTTCACCAGCAGGGCGTCTATCGGGAGCCGGATCTCATTTTCCGGCGCGCCGGCTTTGCGCAGGACGGCGGCGACCTCTCCAGGTGTGTGGCCGACCCCGAAGGTCTTCGCGTCATTGGGGACGATGTTTTCGGCGTCGCGGAGGGCGAAGACCTCCATCGAGCCAAGGGCGAACGGCTTCGCCTCGGGCGGTACGGGCGCAGGCGCGGCGCTCGTCGAGGTGGAAAGCGCGAGGACGGCGGGGATGACCGCTGCGCGGAAGACCCAAGCTCGTGCAGCGACGGTCATCCGCTCCCTCCCTCGTGGCGATCCGATTACTTCGGACGATACAAAGAGATCGGGACCTGCGTCGATAGCGACGCGGTCAGGCTCCCACTCAGTGGTTGCCGGCGACCTCACGAACTACACGAACGGACTAAGGATGCGCCGAAGGCGCAGCAAGAATATTTAGTCTTGTTCGTGTAGTTCGTGACGTTCGTGGTAAAACATATCTAGGCGCCCGCCGGACTGACCATCGCGACGGCCGCGTCGATGAGGGCCTGGATTCGGCGTGGCGTGAAGCGTTCCGGTTCGACCGGCAGCATCAGCGCCCAGCCGTCGCTCATGGCGCTGAGCTGGTCGGCCAGGATGTCGGCGGGGATGTCGCCGCGGACCAGGCCCTGCGCCTGTCCCTTGGACAGAACGGATGCGATCGACGTCATCACCCGCTCGTTCCGCCGGTGGATGATCGCGGCGAGCGCGGGCTCGTGCCTTGCGTGAACCAGCAGCTGGACAAGCACCAGCCAGCGGTTCGAGCCCTGGGCGCTCGTCCAGTCCAGATACCAGTGCAGGAGAGGTTTGATCTCCGAGGGGTCTCGGTCTGGGTGGATCCAGCTGTCGATCTCGTCGAACAGGTTTTCGATGACCGCTTTGACCATTTCTTCCTTGTTCGCGAAGTAATAGGTCAGCGCCCCCGTCGTGCATCCCGCCTGGTCGGCCACCTTGCGCATCGACGCGGCGGCATAGCCGTCCTGCGCGATCACCGAGATCGCCGCGGCGAGCAGGGTGGCGCGCCTCGCGTCATGGTCGCCCACCGGCCGGCCGCGCCCGCGGGGCGGGGTTTCAGGGGGGGTGTTTTTCTCCCGAATGGTGGTGGCTCGGGTCATGTGGAACAATTATCACAACGCATGTAGTGAAAAAATGCCGTCGGCGCAGCGTCCAGAGCCGCCACAGCTTGTTCGGGTCACACCGAACTCGGTATCGATCACCCCACGCCCAAGTGCCGCGCGAGCTTGTCGAGGGTCTGGTACCCGAATTCCACCGCGCCGAAGCCGACGGTGGCGTCGCGCTGCGCTTTTGTCGGGTGCAGCTGGCGCATGGTCAGCACGCATTTGCCGTCGCTCTGTTCATCGAAGGTGATCGTCACCTGGAACCGCGCCGGATCGTCGTCCACGTCCGAGCCGTGCTCGGTCTCCAACAGCCTTGGCGCGTCCACGCGCAGGAACACCATGCGGTTCTCATAGCGGGCGCCGTCCGGACCGGTGTAGACGAACCGCCAGCGGCCACCTTCGCGGATGTCGATCTCCAGGGTCTCGATCGTGAAGCCCTCCGGCCCGAACCAGCGCGTGATCTGGCTCGGATCGGTGAAGGCCTGGAACACGCGGGAGCGCGGCGCAGCGATCACGCGGGACAGCACGATCTCGCGCTCGAGCGCCCAGGTCGCGCGTGGGTCATGGCTCATTGTCTTCACCTCTCGAGACGGTTGGTTGTGGGGATTGCGGTTGCGCGAGAAAGCGTTCCAGCCGGTCGAGCCGCGCTTCCCAGGCCGCGCGGGTGTGATCGAACCAGCGTGCCGTCTCGGCCAAGCGCTCGGCATTCAGGCGGCAGGGGCGCTTCTGGCCGTCGCGCCCGCGCGCAATCAGCCCGGCGCGCTCTAACACCTTCAGGTGCTGCGACACCGCCGGCAGGCTCATGGCGAAGGGCCGGGCGATCTCCTGCACGGTCATGTCGCCTTCGCTGGCCAGCCGGCTGAGGATCTCCAGCCGAGTCGCGTCGCCGAGGGCCGCGAAGGTGTCGCTAAACGCCTGAAAAGACTGCACCTATATGGCTCACATCATATTTAAGCATCTACTTAAATATGTTGGCGGGTGGTGTCCGTCAATGACCACCGCAAGGACCACATGGAAAATAGCCGCGTCCGCGGTTGGGCGAGCGCCACTTATCGAAGGTGTCGAGTTTCGGCGGCCAAGATCGCGCCCGTGCGGCTACCGCCCGGCTGCCGATCCAGCCACTGCCACGGCGCGGACCTCCACCCGCAGCGCCTCGATAGCGAGTTGGGTGACACCCACCGCGGTCCAGGCCGGATAGTTGGCGGGGAAGTATTCGTCCTTCACCGCAGAGAATTCGGCCATCTCGCCGCGCAGATCGATGTGGAAGGTGGTCAGCTCGACCACGTCCGCCAGGCTCGCGCCTGCCGCCTCCAACGCTCGCTTCAGCCCTTCGAAAGCGAGGCGCGTCTGGGCGGTCATGCCCTGAGCAGGGTGCATCTTCTCGTCGAGTCCGACCTGCCCTGAGACCCAGATCGTGTCGCCCACGCGAACCGCCGCCGAGAAGTGGAAGTTCTCGTACAGCGGCTCCGTCCCCTTGGGATTGACCAGTGTTCGCGTCATCGCCTCTATCACCTCAGTTGCTTGAAGCAGGGCGCGCGGAACGGTTCGCCAGTCCTAAGGTGGCTGATCTGGTCCGCGAACAGCATGCCGGCCTCAGTAAATCCACTGCGGCTCTTGCTGGGCAAGGCGTGAAACTTCGCGTCATCGCCGAAGAAGCGAAGCACCAGGGTGTGCCGGTCCCTGAAGGTCTCGTCCACCGGCGCACCGCCATGCAGCGAGCCGGGGTGGACCACCACCACGTCGCCAGGCTCGCCGGCCCAAGAGATGATGTCATAGGCTTTCGGATCGCGTTTGCGCTCGGCCTCGATGTCGGGGAGGCGGGGCAAGGCGTCGCCGCCGTGCAGGGGGGCCGTGGGGTCGTTCCGCCGGCTCTTGCTTGTTTCCTAAAAACGACGCCGCCGTCGAAGTTGACGGAAGGAAAGAAGACCCGGCGAGACGCCGGCGGACCAAGTAAAAATAACCGCTAGTGCTGGTTTTCCGGCAGCCGCACGACCAGCCCATTCAGCACGTCGCTGACCTTGATCTGGCAGGCGAGGCGGCTGTTGGGCTCGACCGCCTCGGCGAATTCGAGCATCGCCTCTTCCATCGTCGTGCGCGCACCAGTCCGCTCCAGCCAGCTCTCGTCGACGTAGACGTGGCAGGTGGCGCAGGCGGCCGCTCCGCCGCAGTCGGCGTCGATACCGGGGACGTTGTTCTTCACCGCGCCTTCCATGACCGAAAGGCCGGGCGCCACGTCGATCGTGTCCTCGGCGCCGCTGTGCTGGATGTAGGTGATCTTGGCCATGCTCTCGCGCGATGTCCTTACTGCCCGTGGGATTGACGAAAGACGCGGCTATCAGAAGCGCCGCGGGATGACGACCTTCATCTCTGAGTAGCCGTGGATGAAGCTGTTTGGCACGCGCGTCGGCTCCTCGACGACGTTGATCTCTGGGAAGCGCGCCAGGATCTCTTCCCACAGGATCTTCAGCTGGAGCTCGGCCAGGCGATTGCCGACGCAGCGGTGGATGCCGAAGCCGAACGACAGGTGATGGCGCACGTTCGGCCGGTCGATCCAGTAGTCGTTCGGACGCTCGATCACTGTCTCGTCGCGGTTGCCGGACAGGTACCACATGGCGACCTTCTCGCCTGCGCGGATAGTCTTGCCCTCGAGCTCGAAATCCCGCGTGGCGGTGCGGCGCATGTAGGAGAGGGGCGTCTGCCAGCGGATCGTTTCCGACACCATCGAGGGGATCAGCCCCGGGTTGGCGTAGAGCTTAGCCCGCTCGTCCGGATTGCGGTCCAGCGCCAGGATCGAGCCCGACATGGTGTTGCGGGTGGTGTCGTTGCCGCCGACGATGAGCAGGATCAGGTTGCCGAGGAACTCTTCGGGCGACATGTTCTTGGTCGATTCGCCATGCGCCATCATCGAGATCAGGTCGCCGCGTGGCGGGGCGTTCACCCGCTCGTTCCACAGGCGCGTGAAGTACTCGACGCACTCGCCCATCACCTGATTGAAGAACGCCATGTGTTCCTCGACGAGGACGCCGTCCGGCGGCTCGGCGACGCTGACGTCGGACCAGTAGGTGAGCTTGCGTCGATCCTCGAACGGGAAGTCGAACAGCGTCGCGAGCATCTGACCGGTGAGCTCGACGGAGACCTTGTCGACCCAGTCAAAGGCCTCGCCGATCGGGAGCTCGTCGAGCGTCTTCTGGATCCGGCTGCGGATCAGGGGCTCCATCTCATGCAGGTTGTGGGGCGAGACGATCGGGCTGACGACCTTGCGCTGGGCGTCGTGCTTGGGCGGATCCATGGCGATGAACATCGGCAGGACCACGTCGCTCGGATCATCGAGCGTGATCGACGGCTCCGATGAGAACGCCTCGTGGTTGGTGTCCACCACGACGATGTCGTTGAACCTGGTCACCGACCAGTACGCCCCGTCCCGATGCTGGCCGGCAGGGTGGTAGTGAACCGGGTCCTCGGCCCGGAGTCTCTCGAAGTAGGGGAGGATGGTGTGGCTGCTCCACAGCGCCACATCGGTCAGGTTGATGTCCTCCAGCGGCATGGAAAACGCCCTGGCCCGCGCGTCGGCCGCCGGATTCGTCCCATCAGCCATCGCTCACTCTCCCTCGGCGTAGTCTTCCGCTGTGCCGCCTCCCTCCTAGCGCGTCTCGCAATTTAACACAACGATCGTTCTTATAAATCTCGTCACGACTGTCTTGGCGCGGTCGTGGGGGGCGGACGAACCCTGCGGTAACGAGGCCGGAATGGGACACTTCGAGGGCCCTCGTGCGTTGCGGAGTCTGGCGCCGATCCCTCTCTACGGGCGGCCACGGCGGACGGACGGTTGGACGGGGAGTGGGCTTGGGTCGTGGCCTAGGCACGTCGGACGACGAGAAGTGGCGGCTGAACCTCAGTCGGGTCGCCATCGCGCTCGCCATGGCCTCAAGCCTTGGCGCATGGGGCTGCGATTCCGAAAAGAGGACGGTGGACGCAACCGCTCCCGTGACGGCGCCCACGGGGCGGAGCGATCCTCGGCTGCCGGCTTACGCGGACAATAAATTTCAGCAGTCGCAGGGCGGTCTCTACTTCACCTGGTACGGCTGTGGTCAATGCCACTCCCAGTCCGCACAGCGACCGCAGAATTTCTCCACGGCCAACTTCCGTTACGGCGGTGATATCCCGTTTCTCTATCAATCAATTGCCGACGGCCGGGCAGGCGGCATGCCGGCGTACAAGGATCGCGTCCCAGCTCAACAGATTTGGCAGATGGCGAGCTACGTCAAAAGCCTGCCGAAGACGAATCAGTACCTGCGTCGACGCGAGGACCTCGACCAGAAGGGCCAGCCGACGGGAACCACCTGGTCGGGAGCCGTCCGCTGATGTCGCCGGCCCAGTCGGCGCTGTTCCCGGCCGCGGAGCAGGCGGCGACACAGTTCGACGTCCTGACACTGATGCTGTGGATCTGCGGCGTCATGTATCTCGTCGTCCTGCTCTTTGTGGCCTTGGCCATCTGGCGGGGCGCCAGGGCGCGCGCCGCTGCGGACTCGCCCGTCACCGAGGCCGCGGACCCCACCCTCAGCCGCGCCCTCGCCATCTGGTCCTGCGTCGTCGTGCTGGGGCTGACGGCTCTCGTCGTCGGAAGCTTCTTCGCCGACAGGAGCCTCGCCGCAGCGAGGGACCGCGAGACCCTCGTGATACGCGCTACGGGCCAGCAGTGGTGGTGGCGGTTCGCCTACCGAACCCCCGGCGGCGCCTGGGTCGAGACGGCCAACGAACTTCACCTTCCGGCGGGGCGCACCGCCCGCGTGGAAGTCGGTTCGACGGATGTGATCCACAGCTTCTGGGCGCCTCCGCTCGCCGGGAAGATGGACGTCATCCCCGGTCATGCGAACGTCCTGGACCTCACGCCGCAGCGGATCGGATGGTATCGTGGAACTTGCGGCGAGTTCTGCGGCCTCCAGCACGCTCACATGGCTTTCGACGTGCGCGTCGAAAGTCCCGCCGATTTCGATCGCTGGCTCGCCGCACAGGCCACCCCCGCCGCACCCCAGTCCGGAGACCCCTCCGTCGCGCGCGGCCAAGTTGTCGTCACCCAAGGCCAGTGCGCGGAGTGCCACACGATCCGCGGCACCGCCGCCGCGGGCAAGGCAGGACCGGACCTGACCCATATCGGTTCTCGCCGATCTATCGCCGCGGGAACCCTGCCGATGAGCCGCGGCGGGCTCGAGGGATGGATCGAGCAGCCCGCCGCCCTCAAGCCTGGGACCAACATGCCCGCCGTTTCGCTTTCACCGTCCGACGCCGACGCGGCTTCGGCCTACCTGCTGAGCCTGAAATGACTGCGGAAACGGATCTCCGGGCGCGGGGCCTCGCCGACCGAAGGCGTCGCCTGCTCGCGGCGTGGGCCGATGCACCCGGTCTGTGGGGCTTCCTCACCACGGTGGACCACAAGCGGCTCGCCGCCCGATACATCGTGACGACCATGGCCATGCTGTTTGCGGCCGGCATGCTCGGCGTCGACATGCGGTTGCAACTGGCCGCTCCGGACATGCACCGGATGGGGCCACAAGGGTACGACGAGTCCTTCAGCCTCCACGGCTCGACCATGCTCTTCCTGGTGAGCGTGCCGGTGATGGAGGCCATGGCCATGTGGCTCGTGCCGCTCATGCTGGGTCAGCGGAACATGGCCTTCCCGCGGCTCAACGCCTTCTCCTACTGGATGTACCTCGAGGGCGTGCTGATGCTCTGGATTCCGCACGCCTTGGGATTCACGCCGGACCTAGGGTGGTTCGAGTATCCGCCGCTTTCCGGACCGGCCTATGCGCCTGGCCATCGCGCGGATGTCTGGGCCCAGATGATCACCTTCACCGAGGTCGCGGCACTCTGCGTCTCGGTGAACGTCGTCGTGACGATCTTCACCATGCGCCCGCCCGGGATGACGCTCGGACGCATGCCCCTGTTCCTATGGGGCATGCTGGTGGCAAGTTTCATGACGGTGTTCGGGTTGCCGGCGGTGATGGTAGTCACCAGCATGCTGATCGCCGATCGTGAGGTGGCGACGCATTTCTTCAGTCCCAGCGGCGGTGGGGACGTCCTCCTCTTCCAGCATCTCTACTGGTTCTTTGGCCATCCGGAGGTTTACATCATCTTTGTTCCGGGGGTGGCCTTCGTTTCTTCCATAGTCGAGACCTTCTCCCGCCGTGTCGTCTTCGGATACGTTCCCATGGTCGTGGCCGTCCTGGCGATCGGCGTCCTCGCCTTCGGCCTCTGGGTCCACCACATGTTTGCCGTCGGCCTGCCGAAGATGGGCGCGGATTTCTACACCGCCGCCAGCATGGCCATCGCCCTGCCGATCGGGGTGCAGATCTTCTGCTGGATCGCTACAATGTTCAGGGGCCGACTTCAGTTGAAGACGCCCATGCTGTGGGTCATCGGTTTCATCGTCACTTTCGTGATCGGCGGCATGACGGGCGTGATGACCGCATCGGCGCCGCTCGACCTCCAGCTGACTGATACCTACTTCGTGGTCGCCCATCTCCACTATGTGCTCGTCGGCGGCGCGATCTTCCCGCTGCTCGGCGCCTTCACCTATTGGTATCCCAAGGCCACCGGCCGGATGATGAGCGAGGTCTGGGGGCGGATCAGCTGGGCGCTGGTGGTCGTCGGGTTCAACCTGACCTTCTTCCCCATGCATCTGCTCGGCCTGATGGGGATGCCGCGGCGCATCTACACCTATCCGGCCGAGATGGGCTGGGGGCCGCTAAACCTCCTTTCCACCGTGTCCGCCCTGATAACCGTCGTCGGAGCGGGGATCTTCGTCCTCAACGCGCTGCTGAGCTATTGGCGGGGCCGGCTGGCTGGCGCCAATCCCTGGGGCGGTTCGACGCTGGAATGGGCAACCCCTTCGCCTCCGCCGCCGTACAACTTCGACTACATCCCGACCGTCGACAGCGTTGCGCCGCTGTGGACGCGCGACGAACTGCACGCCCTCGAGGGGCTCTCTCTCGACTCCCGCGAGGTGCTGGTGACCACCCTCGTCGATGCAAAGCCGGACAACCGCCAGAAGAGTCCGAAGCCTTCACTATGGCCGCTGCTCACCGCCCTGGCGGTCGGCGTTATGTTCGTCGGCAGCATCTTTTCGCCATGGCCGATCGTGTGGGGGAGCGTCCCGGTGGCGGCGACCATCGTAGGCTGGTTCTGGCCGACGCGTCCGCGTGCGCAGCGGGGACCGCTGAGGGCGCGGACATGAGCGAGGAGACACCGGCCTTCCGCGTCGTCGGCGACGTCTCCGCCCTCCCGGATTACGCGTTCGGGCCGCGCAGCATCCTGTGGTGGGGCAATAGCGCTTTCATGATGATCGAGGGCACGGCCTTCGTCCTCGCCGCCGCCGCCTACCTCTACATCCGCGGAAAGGGCGGGCATTGGCCTCCGCCCGGCGTGCGGCCGCCCGACCTTCTCTGGGGCGGCCTGTTTACGGCAGGACTGCTGCTCAGCGAGTTGCCCAACCGCTGGCTGCAGGCAAAGACGAGACAGTTCGACTTGGCCTCGGTGAGGTTCGGCGTCCTCGTCATGACCCTGGCCGGTCTCGCCCTCGCGGGCGTGCGGGCCGTCGAGCTCTCACACATCAATGTGCGCTGGGGCGTGGACGCCTACGCCTCGTGCATCTGGCTGCTGATGGTTCTGCACACGACTCACGTAGTGACGGACCTCGGCGACACGGCGGTGCTCTGCCTGTGGATGTTCACCCACCAGCCCGGCCCCAGCCAGTTCTCCGACGTGAACGACAACTGCAGCTACTGGACCTTCGTCGTCGTCACCTGGATCCCCATCGGCTTTCTCATCTACCTCGGGCCGAGGCTGCTATGACGGCCAAGCTGCGGGATCGACCTCCCTGGTTCGCCCTGGCGGCCTCGCCAGTTGCGTGGTTCGTCTATGAGCAGGGACTGGGGACGGTGGTGCGGCTCGCCTGTGCGAGCGACGCTTTCGTCGGCGTGATCTGGGGTGTCCTCGCCGCAGCGGTCTGCGTCGCAGGCGGGGTGTTCGGCCTGCGGGCCGCGGCCAACGGACCGGCGGAGATCACCGCCCGCGCGACGCAGTTCATCGGCATGGTCGCCGTCGGCGAGGCGGCGGCCATGGGCCTTGCGATCATCTACCAGATGCTCGCGACCGTGATCGTCCCCGCATGCGCGCGCTGAGCGCCTGCCTGATCGGTGCGGCTGTCACCCTGACGGCGGGACGCGTCGCCGCGCATGCGAGCGCGTCCGAAGCGCCGGGATGGACACTCGACCCGGCGATCCTTCTCCCGCTGCTGCTGTCCGGCTGCGCCTTCGCCGTCGGCTGGCTGCGACTCTTCGCCCGCTCGGCTCACAATCGCGCGGGTCTGATCCGTCGAGGCCTGTGCTTCGCTCTCGGCTGGCTCACTCTCGCCGGCGCCCTCGTCTCGCCCCTGCACCAGGCGGGGGAGCAATCGTTTGCCGTCCACATGATCGAGCACGAGCTTCTGATGCTGGCCGCCGCGCCTTTGCTCGTGATGTCCCAGCCGCTGGTGGTGATGCTCTGGGCCTTTCGCAGCGCGGCTCGACGAGGTCTTGGCCGCATCAGCGCCGCGTCGGCGGTGCGCTCCGCCTGGCGCGGCCTCACCAATCCCGTGACGGCGACCCTGCTGCAGGCGAGCGCCCTCTGGCTGTGGCACATGCCGAGCTTGTTCGACATGGCCCTGGGGAGCCCGGTGATCCATGCGGCGCAGCACGCCTCCTTCCTGCTGAGCGCCTTGCTCTTCTGGAGCGCCATGCTTCATCCCCACGGCTTATTCGGACGGGGTCTCACCGTGCTCTGCCTGTTCGCAACCTCCGTGGTTTCCGGGGCGCTGGGCGCGGCCATGGCGTTCTCGGAGAGCCCTTGGTACGCGCCCTACGCGCGCCTCCCGATCACTCGGCTGGGGCTGAGCCCAGCCGAGGATCAGCAGCTGGCGGGCCTGCTGATGTGGGTGCCGGGCGGGCTGGTCCACGCTGGCGCGGCCCTGGCGTTCACCGCGGCGGCGCTGAGGCAGTCCGCCCGAGTCCCGCTTGCGACCTCGCGGACGACGCTCGATGCCGTCTAGCCTCAAGTTCCTTGCCATATACCTGGCGGCCGGGTTCCTAGCGGCCGCGGCGTCGCTCGTCGTCATCAATCGCGAGGACCAGGCCGCGGCGAACGCCACGGCCAGGGCGCTCACCGGTGGCGACCCGCACAAGGGGAAGCTCGCCGCCGGCCGGTATGGGTGCGGCGCCTGCCATCAGCTTGGTCTCGTGAAAGGCGTCGAGGGCAAGGTCGGGCCCCCGCTCACCGGCATCGCCAAGCGCGCCGAACTTGCCGGACGCCTGCAGAACGACCCGCAGTCGCTGATCCGCTGGATCCGCTTCCCTCAGGAGGTCGTCCCCGGCAACGGCATGCCCGACCAGGGCATACGCGAAGCCGACGCCCGCGACATCGCCGCCTATCTCTACAGTCTTCGCTAGATTACCTCCTCTTCGGCGGCTTGAGCGTCAAGCCGCGCGAGAACAGGCGGCGTCCCTGCTATGTCTTAGGCGCGCTGCAGCCCTCGACCGGGTCGGATGGAGAAGAGGATGATCCGCGAGATCCTGAGGATGGGCGATCCACGGCTCCTGCGGGTGGCCAAGCCGGTGGAGGACATCCACGATCCCGCGCTGAGAGCCATCATCGCCGACATGTACGAGACCATGCACGCGGCCAACGGCGTGGGCCTGGCGGCGCCGCAGATCGGCGTCGAGCTGCGGCTGATGATCTTCGGCTTCGACGCCAACCCTCGCTATCCGGACGCCCCGCCCGTTCCGGTCACCACTCTGATCAATCCCTGGCTCGAGGTGCTGACGGTGGAGACCGAGGACGGCTGGGAAGGCTGCCTCTCCGTACCGGGCATGCGCGGCCTCGTCCCGCGCCCCAGGCGCATCCACTATGGCGGCATCCTCGAGGACGGCGGCTCCCTGACCCGCGAGGCCGAGGGTTTCCACGCGCGGGTCTTCCAGCACGAGTTCGATCACCTGAACGGCGTGCTCTACCCGCAGCGGATCAGAGACATGACCAAGTTCGGCTTCATCGACGCCCTGTTCCCCGACAGCAACCTCGCCACCCTCGAAGCGGAGTGATGGATCGATTAGTTCAAAATGGTTTAACCACGAACCTCACGAACTACACGAACAAAGAGTTTTTCGTGCGCCTTCAGCGCAATAATGGTCAGGACCTGGGTCGAGAGACTCCGCTCCGTCATCGCGCCTCGAGCGCGCCGGGATGATTGGCGCCCGATCCGCGAAACCCTTGCGGGTCAGCGGTCAAACTCGGCCGCACTCAAAGGCCGGATACGTGACCGCTCCAGACTGCTCCCCGAACAGACCAAAGCCCCACTTGCCGAGAAGGGACCGTCCATACATGACGGGAGAATGGGAGGCGGAAATGTTACTCGGCCGCCAGCGCCGTCGTGGCGCGGGAGGAGCGTTCGACCATCTTCCCAGGCCGCGCGTCGGTGGCTGCGCCGTTCCGCTGGATCGCCTCGCCGCTGACGAACGTGGCGACATAGCCGCTCGCTTCCTGGGTGAGCCGCCGCCCCGCCGATGGCAGGTCCCACACCATCCGCGGCGCCTTCAGCTTCAGGCGGTCGAAGTCGATGACATTGAGATCCGCCTTCAGTCCCGGCGCGATCCGTCCGCGGTCGGAAAGACCCAGCATGGCCGCCGGCTTCGAGGTCATGGCGCGGACTAGCTCAGGCAGGGGAAGGCGTCCCTTGCCCCGGTCGCGGCCCCAGTGGGTGAGCATGAAGGTCGTGTAGGTGGAATCGCAGATCATGCCGTAGTGGGCGCCGCCGTCGCCCAACGCCGGGACGGTCACCGGATCGATCAGCATCTCGCGCGCCGCCTCGAGGTTGCGGTCGGCGTAGTTGGCGATCGTCTGCAGCAGCAGGGCGTGGCCGTTGTCCTCGAGCAGCAGGTCATAGGCGACTTCGTCGGGCGAGACGCCTCGCGCCGCCGCCGTCGCCGCGATGCTGGTCGAGGCGTCCGGCTCGTAGTTCGGCGGATCGCCCAGCGGGTAGATGATGTCGAACACGCGAGCCAGCCGGTAGAACAGCATCCCGCGCGGCTCGGGCGTATCGGCGAGGATCGCCGTCCGCACCTCGGGCTTGCGCATCTCCGCCACCCGCGCCGCGAGCGGAAGATCGGCGATCCGCAGATAGGCCGGGTGCGCCGAGAAGGGGTGGTAGGAGGCGTCGAGGCCAAGCAGCACGCCGACCGGGCGCGGGAACACCTGGCCGGTCACCGGCACGCCGGCGGCGCGCGCTTCGCGGGTCATCGCCAGCAGGTCCTTCCAGCTCTCCCGGTCCGGGCCGCCCACCTGCAGCAAGGTGAATGAGAGGGGACAGCCGCTGCGCTCCGCCACGCGGCGGAACATCTCCAGGTCGGGCCTCGGCGTCTCGACGTTGAGGATCGCCTGGATCACCCCACCGCCGCCCTCGCGCACGCCCTGCGCGATCGCGGTCAGCTCCGCTTCCGGCGTGTGCGCCGTCGGGATGACGTCGCCGGCCAAGGTGGTGTGGAAGATGTTGCGCGAGGTGCCAAAGCCGAAGGCGCCCGCCTCCGCCGCCTCGCGGGCGAGGACGCGCATCTGCGCGATCTCCTCGGCCGTGGCTTCGCCCTTGTCGATCGCCCGCTCGCCCATGACGTACATGCGCAGCGCCGAGTGCGGCAGCTGCAGGACGAAGTCGAGGTCGTGCCGGCGCCGCTTCACGGCATGCACGAATTCCGGGAAGCTCTCCCAGTCCCAGGTGAGGCCGTCGGCCAGCACCACCTCGGGCATGTCCTCGACGCCCTCGAGGAGCTTGATCAACCGCGTGTGGTCCTCCGGCCGGCACGGCGCAAAGCCGACGCCGCAGTTGCCCGTCGCCACCGTGGTCACCCCGTGCGACGACGAGGGAGACAGCTGCTCCGACCAGATCAACTGGCCGTCATAGTGGGTGTGCACATCGACGAAGCCGGGGGTGACCATGTGGCCTCGCGCGTCGATCTCCTCGCGCCCCGAGCCCGCGACCGCGCCGACGGCCGTGATCCGCCCGTCCGTCACAGCCACATCCGCCTCGAACGGTTCGCCGCCGGAGCCGTCGAACACCGTGCCGCCTCGGATCACCAGATCGGCTGACGCTTCCATCGCACTCACCTCTCCCGGCGCGGGCTCTTCGACCCGACGCCAAATCTTGCCTGAACGCGAGAGCCTTCGCACGGCGCCCGCGCGAAGAATGTCGCAACGTCGACAATCTCCCGATCACGCAGATGATTTTCGCGTGACCCAGGCCGACCTGGCGATCCTCGAGGCCGACGCCTGGTTCGGCCAGATCCCATCGGATCGTCGCGATGTTCTCCTTACGGAAGTCCAGGTGCGATCGGTGATCGCCGGCGCACGCCTTAATCGCGCCGGCGACCCGCTGAATCGGCCGCGATCGAGGGGGACATCGCCCTGAAGGGTTATCCCACCACGGGTCACGAATCCCATCATCCGGCCCGGAACCCGGTTCGGCGAGCTTTCGACCCAAACTGACGATCTTGTCGCCAGTCACAGGAGCCGGCGGGCGCTTAGCGCCGTTACGCCAAGCCATGGAGGACATCGACGTTGTCATAATCGGCGCGGGCCCCGCGGGGCTTACCGCCGCCACCTACCTGGCGCGCTTTCGTCGGCGTGTCGTCGTGCTCGACGGAGGTTCGCCTCGCGCCGCGCTGATCCCTAAAAGCCACAACACGCCCGGCTTTCCTGCTGGCGTGAGCGGGTCTGAACTTATGGCCCGGCTTCGAATCCAGGCCAGTGAACATGGCGCAGCCATCCGCGAGACGCGCGCCGAGAAGCTGAGCATCGATGAGGCTGGCGTGACGACGTTGGTCGACGGCGGCAGCGACTTGCGCGCGCCGTTCGCCGTGCTGGCCGCCGGCGTCACTGACAAACGGCCGCAGGGCCGTGCTGGCCTTGACGCCGCCATCGCCCGAGGGCTCGTTCGTTTCTGCCCGATCTGCGACGGCTACGAGGCGCGCGATCAGCGTATCGCCGTGCTAGGTGAGGGCGCGCACGGCCTTCGCGAGGCGCTGTTCCTGACAGCCTACTCCAAGACCGTCACCCTGGCGCACTCAGGCGCGGACGACCTGCCGGCCGAGCTCGTGAGTGAGGCGCAAGTCCAGGGCGTCGAGATCGCATCGGGTGCGCGTTCTGACGGCATTGTCTTGGGAGAACGGACCGTCGAGGTCTGCGGGCGCACGTTCGATTGCCTCTACTTGGCGCTCGGCTGCGAAACTCCAGAGATCGCTCGCGCCTTGCCACTCGCCCGCGACGATATTGGCGCCCTGGTCGTGGATCGCCACCAGCAGACCTCGCTCCCCCGCCTCTACGCCGCGGGCGATCTGGTCCGCGGGCTCAGCCAGATCGCCGTCGCCGCCGGCGAGGCGGCGATCGCAGCGACAGCGATACATCGGCGGCTGCGGGAAGGCGGGGCCGGTGGAACATAGGACGGATGAGACGATCCAGGAGGATTGCCCGTTCAGGGACCGTGACCAGACCCGACGCAAACGCCGTTGCTAAAATCCTCCGCGAACTCTCCCAGCGCATGGAGTTGGAGGGGGGCAATCCGTACCGCGCCCGCGCCTATGCCCGGGCGGCCGAGAACCTGGTCCTCAGCCCCGCGCCGCTTGAGCAGCTGATCGCAGAAGGCCGCCTCCAAGACATTCCGGGCATTGGCGACGCTCTGGAGGCGGTTGTCCTCAAAATATACGACACAGGCCGGAATGAGCGTCTGGAGGCCATGCGGGAGGAGACCTCCGAAAGCGTGCTGGAGATGCTGCGCATTCCCGGCCTCAAGGCCGAGCGCATTCGCAAGCTCCACGCCGAGCTTGGCATCGACTCAGTCGCCGCGCTCGAGGAGGCCGCGCGCACAGGCAGGCTCAAGTCCCTCAAAGGTTACGGCGCTGCTTTCGAGGCGAAAGTGCTGCAAGGCATCGAGATGAGTCGTCTCCCGCCGGGCCTGCATCTGCACCGCGCGGCGACGGCCATCCAGTACGCTTCCGACGAGGTCGCCCGCGCCCACCCGGACTGGAGCCGGATCACGCCCGCCAGCGACTTCCGTCGCGGCTGTGAGCTCGTCCGTGATCTGGCCCTGGTCGCCCTTGATCCGCACCACCACGGCGACACGACGGTCATTCGCCAGGGCGAGCTCACACTCCACGTGTCGGACCCTCAGCGCTATGGCGTCACCCTGCTGCTCGCGACCGGCTCCTCCGCCCACGTGGACGCTCTTCGCGCCATAGCGAAGAGCAAGGGCCTCACGCTCGACCATCTCGGCCTTCGCAGGAACCGAACGGTCGTGGCGTCGGAGACCGAGACGGAAATCTATGCGCAGCTCGGCCTGCCTTTCATTCCGCCGGAACTTCGCGAGACCGGCGAGGAGGTGCGCCTCGCCGCGGCCGGCGAGTTGCCTGAGCTCGTCACTCAGGCCGATCTGCGGGGCGTCCTGCACGCGCACACGACCGACTCCGATGGTTCGGACTCCCTGGAGGACATGGCCGAGGCGGCGCGCAAGCGCGGCTATGGGTATCTCGGCCTTACCGACCATTCCCAGACCGCTCATTACGCCGGCGGTCTCAAGCCCGATCGGGTCGCCGCTCAGCAGGCGGCCATCGAGCGCCTCAACATCCGCTTGGGCCCCGGATTCCAGGTGTTGAAGGGCATCGAGTCCGACATCCTCGGTGACGGATCCCTCGACTATCCCGATGAGGTGCTCGGGAGCTTCGATCTCATCATCGCCAGCGTCCACAGCAAATTTCGCCTGGGGCGCAAGGAACAGACCGATCGCATCATCAGGGCGATCGCAAATCCGTACACCACGATACTCGGCCACGTGACGGGGCGGCAGTTGCTGCGCCGTCCGGGCTACGAAGTGGACATGGAGCGGATCCTGCGTGCCTGCGCCCAGCACGGCGTCGCGATCGAGATCAATGCGCATCCTTGGCGCCTCGACATGGACTGGCGCTGGTGCAAACGCGCCCTGGAGCTCGGCTGCCTCTTCAGCATCGATCCCGACGCCCACTCGACCGAGGAGATCGACAATATCCAATGGGGCGTCCTCATGGCCCGCAAGGGCGGCGTGCCCAAAGAGCGCGTGCTGAACGCCCTCGAGCTTTCAGGATTCAGAGCGCACCTTGAAGCGCGAAAACAGCGGCGCCTGGAGCGTGAGCGAAGGGACGTTTAGTCGGGAGAAACCACGGAGCTCCTAGGCG
>JAFANN010000164.1 GCA_019232665.1 Caulobacteraceae bacterium
GAAGCGAGGACCCGGGACCTAGGTGACTGGGCGAGCCGCTGTGGTTCGCGAACCGCTGCGCCGTGGGCGTGGCCCTGGGTCCCGGTCCTCGCTTCGCCGCGCTCGCTACGGCCCGGGATGACAGAGAAAATTGGAATCGATGTGCGAATCCGGTAGCCCCGCATGCGGGGGAGGATCCACACTTGACGACGCGCCCCTCTCGCCGATGCTTCCTCCAGAAGGAGGGCGAATGCGCCTGGCCAAGCCACAGGTCGACATCGGCCTTTCGACCAACGACATCGAGCCGATGCTCGCCTTCTGGCAGGGCGAGGCTGGGGTGCGGTTCGATCACCTGCTGCCGATCCGCCGCGGCCAGAACCAATACCGCCATGACATCGGCGGCAGCGTGCTCAAGCTCAACGCCCACGCCGAGCCGCTGCCCGACGTCCCGCCTTCGGGTTACCGCGAGCTGATCATCGCCCGCGAGGGCCTTGCCGCCCCGCAGGCCCTGGCCGATCCGGAGGGCAATCGTGTGCGGCTCGTCCCGCCGGGGACGGATGGCGTCACCCAGATCGGCGTGCGCCTGGCGGTGCGGGACCTGCAGGCGCACCGGCGTTTCTACGCGCAGGCGCTGGGCCTGCCCGAGGTGCGGCCCGGCGTGTTCCAGGCGGCCGAGAGCCTGATCCTGCTCGATGAGGCCAAGGACGCGCCGGCGGATGCCGAGATGCGCGGCCGCGGCTGGCGCTACATCACCTTCCAGGTCTTCGAGGTCGACAGGGAGCACGCGGCGGCGCTGGAGCGCGGCGCGCGCGAGGCCGTGGCGCCGGTGACGCTCGGGACCACCGCGCGCATCTCGATGATCCGCGACCCCGACGGCAACTGGATCGAACTCTCCCAGCGCGCCTCGATCGTCGGGAGCTTGGAGCCGAGTTCTTAGGCGCCCCGGGATGACGGGAAGGGAGGCGGGTGCGAGAGAGCGCACCGCCTAGAGAAAAGCCTGCGACATCCGCCGGCACGCAGGGCTCACCTCCGAGGGGCTCACCAACGCAAGCGCGACAACGCGTTCGGCCGCATCGTGCTTCCCCAGCGGACTGGAATCATTGGACGCGACGATCCCGCACGCCCGCGCGATCGAGCTGCTGGCGCCCTGGCTCGCGGCGATGATCTCCGCTTCGGAGGTCGAAAGGCCGTCGTGGAGGTTCTGGGCGGCCGCGGCGCGCGCGGCGGCCGGATCGGCGAAGACGACTGGCGCGGAGCTCTTGGGCAGGCAGTCGAGCGGCGAGCCCGCGCAGCGGCGGCCCCGCGGATTGACGGGAGCCGGAGACACCGTGGCGACGGGCGCCGGCGGAGAGGGTTGCGAGAGCTGTGAGGTCGCCGGGGCGGGCGAAGCGGCGGTCGACTGCGGCTTCGAGGCCGGGGCCGACTGGGCCGGCGAAGCGGCGGAGCTGGCGCTGGCGGGCGGGGCGGGCTTGGGCGCCACGACGATGAAGCTGGCGAAGAGGAAGGCGAGGCCGACGGCGAACAGCAACGCCTGGCGGCCGAAGGAGCTGAGCACGGGCATCTCGGCGCCCAGCATCTTCACACCGCCGCCGACCACGGCGGCCACGATGCAAACGATGCCGGCGACCAGCAGGCTCTCCGCCGCGCCCATGGGCCCTCCGCAGCTCCCCTGCCCGAATGCGGACACAATTCGACGAAGGAGTCCAGCGGGCGACTACCGAGGAATATGTCCGCGCTACCCCCAAAACCCGTCATGGCCGGGCGTTAGTCCCGGCCCATCGGAAGGCTTGGCGAAGCGCCGGCATTGACCGCGCCAATGCGCGGTCACGCTCGTTCGCTCGGGAAGCGACGATAGACCGCGCTGTCGTTTGACCCGTCATGGCCGCGCCAGGAACGCGGCCACGGCAAAACCGGTCGCCAAGCCTTGCCATGGATGACCGGGACTGACGCCCGGACATGGCGGCCTTTATGGAGTGAGCGTCCTGCCGCGCTTCAGCCCCGACGCTTCAGGCCGAACGTGACGGCGCGGGCGACGGCGGCCTGGATGACGCTGTCGTGGCTCTCGTCGTGGAAATAGGCGAAGGCGAGCTCGGGCAGGTCGAACGCCTCCAGCGCGCCGGCGAACTCCCGCGCCGCGTCGACCATCCTGGCCTGGGCCACGCGCTCGCGCGCCGCTTCCAGGGTGAGCCAGGGCGGAACGACGGTCGGCGGGTCCTGCTCGCCCGCGGCGATCGACACCAGCACGCGCGGTTGCGCCTGCCGCGCCTTGAGGGTCTCGGCGAAGGTCTCGAACCGGGAGAGGATGGCGAAGTCGTTCCACCACAGGGAGGGGCTGCTGACGCAGAAGGTCTCGAAGCTCTCCGGCCTCGTGAGCAGGGCGTGGGCGGCGAAGAGACCGCCCAGGGAATGGCCGTAGAGGATCCGGCGGTTCGCCGAGGCTTCCGGCGCGCGCTCGCGGATCGCGGGCACGAGCTCGCCCAGCAGGAACTCGAGGAAGGCGTCGGCGCCCCCATACTCAGTCCCCATCATCGCCGCCATCTCGGGATACTTGTCGGCCGGCGCCGGCGGGGTGAGGTCGGCGGTGCGCAGGCGCATGACCTGCGCGATGTCGGTGTCGTAGCCCACGCCGACGATCACCGCCGGCTCGAGCGCGCCCATGGCCATGCGCATCGCCGCGCTCTCGACCGCCGAGCCGAAGGTGATCCCGCTGTCGAGCACGATGAAGATCGGCAGCTCGCCGTCCAGACCGACCAGCGGGCGCCCCAGGCTGACCATATAGTCCCGCCCTGTCCCCTTAGAGGCGAGCGTGAAGCTCTGGCAGGCGGAGAGAACGGACGTCGGCATCGGCGCTTCCCTGGCGGATCCTTCCGCCAACTAGGCGGGATGGCGGGGAGGGAGCAAGGCGGCGTCTGAAAGGAGAGCGCGGCTTACCCCTCGCAGGTGGGGAAGGAGCGGACGCGGCGGTCGCGGCGCCAGAGTTCCATGGCGCGGCCGTCGCGCTGGCCTTCCACCGCGAGGATGGCGGCCTCGTCGTCCTCGCATTCGAGATCGCGCGCCTCGACGATGCGACCGCCTCTGCCCAGGAAGTAGAGTCGGAAGTCCGGCACGACGCAAATCCCCCCGCGACTCGGGTTACGAAACAATTTGTAACATTCGAGAGCTCGCCCCGAAAGGCTTGACTCTGCTGAGCATTGCACCGCTTCGCGGCCATTCGTGGGCAGGACTGGGGAACTAGCGGGACCTTGGCAGGACGATTCCGGAGCGCCGGCGTTCCGGGCAAGCCTTGCCGGGCTGTTCATCGGTCCTGGCGCGGTCCAGCATGCGGGAATGACCGATCCCCTCCGGATTGCGCCGCCGGCCAACGAGCTGCTCACCCTCGGCGCCGCAGATCTGGCCAGGCGGATCGCCAGCCGCGAGGTCGCGGCCGTCGAAGCGTGCGCCGCCGCCCTCGAGCGGATCGAGGCGGTCGAGCCGCAGATCCGCGCCTTCGCCTGTCTGGAGCCGGAGCGGGCGATGGCCGCGGCGCGGCGGGCGGACGAGCAGCAGGCCTCGGGCGGGCCGCTGGGTCCGCTGCACGGCGTGCCGGTGAGCATCAAGGACTGGATCGAGGTCGAGGGCCTGGTCTGCGACGCCGGCTTCGAGGCGCGCCGCGATTTCCGACCAAAGCGGGACGCGAGCGTCGTGGCGAGACTGAAGACCGCCGGCGCCATCGTGCTGGGCAAGACCGTCGCCAACGACGGCCAGCCATTCCATCAGCAGCCGCGCAATCCGCTCGATCTGGAGCGCTCACCAGGCGCGAGCAGCAGCGGCGAGGCGGCGCTCATCGCCGCGTTCGGCTCGCCGCTTGGCCTTGGCAGCGACTCGGGCGGCAGCATCCGCCTGCCGGCCGCCTACACGGGCCTGGCCGGGCTCAAGCCCACCTACGGCCGCGTGCCGCTCACCGGACACTTCCCGCCGATCGGGGCCCTGAGCGATCCGCGCACGGTGATCGGGCCACTCGCCCGCAAGGTCGAGGACCTGGCGCTGGCCCTGTCAGTCATCGCTGGGCCCGACGGCGCAGACCCCTCCGCCGAGCCGGTCCCGCTGGGCGAGATCGACGCCGTCGACATCAGGAGCCTGCGGATCGCGGTGATTGACTTCGGCGATACCGGCCTCACCGCAGGCACGCGCTCCAGGTTAGCAGCGGCCGCGGAGGCTCTGAGGACGGCCGGGCTGGACGTGCGGGTGGCCGAACTGCCGATCCTTCAGGAATCCCTCGAGATCACGCTGAGCTACTGGAAGCGGCTCTGGTCGCTCTCGCTCAAGGACTGGCGGCCCCATCGCGCGAGCCGCCTCTCCGCCGACGAGATCGAGGAGACCACCTTCCGCTGGGAGCGCCTGCAGCGTCGGGTCGAGAAGTTCATGCGCGACTTCGACGCCATCTTGTGCCCCGCAGCGCACGGAC
>JAFANN010000242.1 GCA_019232665.1 Caulobacteraceae bacterium
GCCTCGCCGCCTGCGGGAGCACCCGCTGCACGGTGAAGCCCCCCAGGTCCCGCTGATGGGACTCGATCACCTGCTCGATCATCGACTTCGTCTCCCTGTGCCGCGTGGAAGAAAGGCACACAGGGAGGCGTCAGGGAAGTCGCCCGGGATCGCGCGACGCGCCCTTTATCTTGGGGCCGCCTGCGGTCCGCCTGCGGGAGAGGCTCTGCAGTTTTCAGTCCTTGCCCCCCTAGATTCCGTCATGGCCGGCCGAAGTGCCGGCCACCCATGGCTAGGCTAGGCGAGTACTTGGCAATGCCGCGTTCCTGGCGCGGCCAAGACGGACGGAACGACTGCGGGTCCCCGACCAGCCTCGCGTGACCGCGCGGCCCGGCGAGATCAATGCCCGCGCCTATTGAGCGCGACCACGGGTCGCCGCCACTGACGGCCGGCGATGACGAATTTAAAGGGGGTGGTTGGTCGGATTAATTCTCGGCAGCCGGCGGACCGGAAGACGAGCCTCGCTCTACCGCCCGGTCGGGACGTACGGGGTCACCAGGCCGAGCGGCAGGGTCGTGGAGTTCTTCACCGAGCGCACGACGATGCGGCTCTCGACGTTGGAGATGAGGCCGAGCGAGAGGAGCTTGTCGCGCAGGAAGTCGTCGAAGGCGTGCATGTCGCGCGTGACGATGCGCAGTTCGTAGTCGGCCGCGCCGGTGACCGTCGCGCACTGCACCACTTCCGGCCAGCCGTTCACGGCGCGTTCGAACGTGTCCAGGTTCTGTTTCGTCGGCAGCGACAGCTTCACGGTGCAATAGACCTCGAAAGTGAGGCCGAGCTTCTCCCGGTCGAGGATCGTCACCCGCCTCTGGATGACTCCCTCCTCCTCCAGGCGTTTTATCCGCCGCCAGCAGGGACTCGAGGACAGGCCCACGCGCTCGGCGACCTCAGCCACGGACAGACTGGCGTCGTGCTGGATCAGGTCGAGAATCCGGGCGCCGACGGCGTCGAGGTCTTCAGACAAATTTTGCCTCTCCAGAAGCGATACGGAAGCATAGCCGGCCCCAAATCAGCCGTGTGTCGGCATGACTTTGGCAAGCCTTTCCGCGCCACCTATATATCATGTCCGCTGAAGAGCCAGGGGGAAGGGAAGGGTCAAAGCCGGATGAGGCACGCGAATGTAACCCTGGACGACAAGTACGTCTTGGAAGAGGGCCGGGTGTTCATCACCGGCGTTCAGGCCCTCCTGCGCATTCTCCTCGACCAGTCGCGGCTTGACCAGCGCGCCGGACTGAAGACGGCCGGCTTCGTCTCGGGCTATCGCGGATCTCCGCTCGGTGGTCTCGACCAGCAGGCGGACCGCGCGGCCAAGCTTCTGAAAGAACGGAACATCCTCTTCAAGGAGGGGATCAACGAAGACCTCGGCGCGACGGCCGTATGGGGCTCGCAGCAGGCGAACCTGTTCCCCGGCGCGCTCTACGACGGCGTCTTCGGCATGTGGTACGGCAAGGCGCCGGGCGTCGACCGGACGGGCGATGCGTTCCGGCACGCCAACTTTGCCGGAACCTGGCCCAAGGGCGGGGTCCTTGCCGTCGCGGGCGACGACCATGCCTGCAAGTCCTCCACCCTCCCCTCGCAGTCGGAATACGCATTCGCCGACTGGGAGATGCCGGTCCTGGCGCCTGCCGACGTGCAGGAAGTGCTGGACTACGGCCTCCTCGGCTACGCCCTCTCGCGCTTCTCCGGCCTCTGGGTAGGTCTGATCGCCCTCGCCGACACGATGGACTCTGGAGCGACGATCGACATCGATCTCGTCCGCCACGCCTTCGTCACGCCCGACAACTTCCAGTTTCCGCCCGGCGGGCTCGGCATCCGGCTGAAGGACCAGCCGATGGACAAGGAGCAGCGGCTTCGCCTGTACAAGGTCCCAGCTGCCCTCGCCTTCGCCCGCGCCAACCGCATCGACCGCACGGTCCTCGCATCCTCGCGCAAGCGCCTGGGCATCGCTGCGCACGGCCAGGCCTGGGCGGACGTTCTGGAAGCCCTCGCCGCCATGGGGATCAGCCTCCAGGAGGCGGCCGACCTTGGCGTGAGCCTCTACAAGGTCGGTATGCCCTGGCCGTTGGAGCCCACGGGCCTTCGCGCGTTCGCCAGCGGCCTCGACACCCTGATGGTGATCGAACACAAGCGTCCGCTGCTGGAGAGCCAGGCCCGCGCCGCCCTCTACGAGCTCCCGGGTCACGCCCAACCGAAGGTCATCGGTAAGATCGACGAACAGGGACATCCCCTGCTTTCGGAGCTCGGCTCCCTGTCGGTTGCCGAGGTCGCCCTTGCGATCGCCGACCGCCTGCCGCCGGGCCCGCACATGGAGCGGGTCTACGCCTACCTGAACCGCGTCTCGGCGGCGAGCATGGCGGCGGTGACGCTGGCGTCCGATCAGGCCCGTAAGCCCTATTTCTGCTCGGGCTGTCCGCACAACACGTCCACCCGCCTGCCTGAGGGCTCGCGCGCCCTGGCGGGGATCGGCTGCCACTACATGGCCAGCTTCTTCGATCCCTCGACCGACCTGACGAGCCACATGGGCGGCGAAGGTCTATCGTGGGCGGGCGCCTCGCCCTTCACGAGCGAGAAGCACGTCTTCGTCAATCTCGGCGACGGCACCTACAACCACTCCGGCTCGCTGGCGATCCGCGGCTCGATCGCCATGGGCGCCCACGTCACCTACAAGATCCTGTTCAACGACGCGGTCGCCATGACCGGCGGCCAGAGGGCCGAAAGCGGCTTCACGGTTCCGCAGATCACCCGGCAGCTCGCCGCCGAAGGCGTCGCCAAGACCGTGATCGTAGCCGACGACACCAGCCGCTACGCGAACGTCTCCGACCTCGCGCCCGGCGTCGTCGTGAAGCCCCGCAGCGAGCTGATCGACGTGCAGAAGGAGCTGCGCGACACCGCGGGCGTCACCGTCCTGATCTACGATCAGGTCTGCGCGACCGAGAAGCGCCGCCGCCGCAAGCGGGGCACGCTGGAGCAGGCGCCGCGCCGGGTGTTCATCAATCCGCTCGTCTGCGAAGGCTGCGGCGACTGTTCGCGCGCCTCCCACTGCGTGTCGGTTGAGCCCCTGGAAACGGAGCTGGGCCGCAAGCGGCAGATCAACCAGTCCACCTGCAACCAGGACTATTCCTGCGTCGACGGCTTCTGCCCGTCGTTCGTGACGATCGAGGGCGCCGTGGCGACCAAGAGCGCCGAGACGCCGGCGCTCACGGCCGAGTCCACGCCCCTGCCGGAGATGGAGCCCCTCGTCGGGGTCAAGAACATCCTGCTCACCGGCGTTGGCGGCACCGGGGTCACAACCGCAGCGTCGATCCTGGGCATGGCCGCGCACATCGATGGGCTGAAGTCGTCGGTCGTGGACATGACCGGCCTCGCCCAGAAGGGCGGCGCGGTCTTCAGCCACGTCCGGCTTGGCGAGGCGGAAGAGCCGGAGGTGCGGGGACGCATCCCCGCGGCGTCGACGCATGTCCTCATCGCCTGTGACGCTCTGGTTGCGGCGAGCCCCGAGGCTCTGGCGCTCTACGCCAAGGACCGCACGGTGGCGCTCGCCAACGAAGACCTGCAGATCACCGCCGACTTCATCACTCACCGCGACATCCGCTTCGAGGAAGAGCCTCTGGGCCGGAAGCTCGCTTCGGCCTGCAAGAGCTACGACGCCTGCCCGGCCGCCGAGCTGGCCGAGTCGAAGCTCGGCGACACGGTGTTCGCCAACATGATGATGCTTGGGTTCGCCTGGCAGAAGGGCCTGATCCCGGTTTCGAGCCGCGCGCTCTATCGCGCCATCAAGCTCAACGGCGTTGCTGCCGACGCCAATCTGCAGGCGTTCGAGATCGGGCGGATCGCGGCGCACGATCCGGCTGCGAACAAAGCGCCGGGCGAACACGTCGTCACGCCCGAGACCGAGCCGCTCGACCAGCTCCTCGCTCGCCGCGCGACGGATCTGGAAGCCTATCAGGACAAGGACTACGCCCGTCGCTATCTCGACCGGATCGCTGCAGTGCGGGCGGCGGAAGCGCGTCTGGGCAGCGAAGTCCTGACCCGCGCCGCGGCGGTGAACCTCTACCGGCTGATGGCCTACAAGGACGAATACGAGGTCGCTCGCCTCTATGTGGACGGCCGTTTCGCCAAGACTCTGGGCAAGACCTTCTCGGGCGGAAAGCTGAAGGTGTGGCTGGCTCCTCCGGTGCTCTCGCCGAAAGATTCCAGCGGCGATCCGCGCAAGATGGCCTTCGGCGGCTGGATGATCCGCTACGGCTTCCCCGTCCTCGCCAAGCTGAAGGGGCTGCGGGGCACGCCGTTCGACCTCTTCGGCGCAAGCGAAGAGCGGCGGATGGAGCGCTGCCTGATCGCCCAGTACGAGGGCGATCTGGAGCGGCTTGTCGCCGGGCTCAGGGAAGAACGCCTGCCCTTGGCGGTTGAGATCGCCCAGCTGCCGGCTGAGATCCGCGGCTTCGGTCACGTGAAGGCGGCGGCGGCCAAGACAGCCGATCGCACCCGTTCGAGACTTCTGTCGAAGTGGGACGCCTTGACCGTTGTCGACGCGCCCCGCGCGCCCGCGCCGGCCGAGTAAGGCGCAGCGCGGGCGGCCAATTTCCCTGGAGCGCGTTCCGCAAAAGTGGGAACTGGTTTTGCGACGAGAACGCGCTCACGCTTTTAAATTCGAGCACGTTGATACCGTTCAGGCGGATCCGCCTGAACGGAACGTGCTCTCGCGCCCAGAAGGCTCTACAGCGCTGCAATGGCTTTCGACTTCGACGCGGTGGTGGTCGGCGCTGGCGCCGTAGGCTTGGCGTGCGGCTACGCTCTCGCGCAGAGGGGCCACGAGATCGCCGTTCTCGAGAGGGCCCAGGCGATCGGCCAGGGCGTGTCCTCGCGCAACTCCGAAGTCATCCACGCCGGACTGTACTATCCGACCGGCTCGCTGAAGGCGCGGCTGTGCGTCGAGGGCCGTCGTCGGCTCTACGAGTTCCTGGAGGCGCGCGCCGTCGCCTACCGGAAGTGCGGAAAGCTTGTCGTGGCGACGCAAGCGGCCGAGCTGCCGCGGCTCGAGGCCATCCTTGCCCAAGCGAAGGCCAACGACGTCGAAGGCGTGGCGATGATCGACGGCGCCGCCGCGAAAACCCTGGAGCCACAGCTCCGCGCGGAGGGGGCACTGATCTCTCCTGAGAGCGGCGTTTTCGACAGCCACGGCTACATGCTCGCCCTCAGGGGCGAGATCGAGGATCGCGGCGGAGCCGTGGTCACCTCGACTCCGTTCCTTGGGGCCGAACCCCTTCAGGGGGGCGGCTTTCGCATCCGGATCGGAGGCGCGGAGCCCACCGTCATCACGGGCGAGCGGCTCGTCACGGCGCCGGGCCTCGGCGCACAGGCGGCGGCCGCGGCCATCGAAGGCTACCCGCAAGCCCTCATCCCGCCCCTCCACTACGGAAAGGGCGTCTACTTCCGGCTCATGGGCCGTGCGCCGTTCGACCGGTTGGTCTATCCGCCGCCCATACCGGGGGCCCTCGGGACGCACTACCGCAAGGACCTCGGCGGCCAAGCCGTGTTTGGCCCGGACCTCGCCTATGTCGAGACCGAGGACTATTCCGTCGATCCGGCGCGGGCGGCGGGGTTCTACGCCTATGTCCGCCGCTTCTGGCCCGGCCTGCCGGACGGCGCCCTGGCGCCCGACTATGCAGGCCTTCGGCCCAAGATCCACGGACCGGATGAGCTGCAGCCCGACTTCCGCGTAGACGACGCATCGGTGCACGGTCTTGAAGGCCTCGTGGCGCTGTTCGGCGTCGAGAGCCCGGGACTGACGTCCTCGCTCGCCCTGGGCGAAGAGGTCGCGCGACGGCTTACCGAACCGCAGGCGCGAGTCGGGCTTGCTTCTGAGAGGGTGGAGACTCTATAGACCCGCCTTCCCGCACGGGGCCCCTGGCTGGGTAGCTCAGATGGTTAGAGCGGTGGATTCATAACCCACAGGTCGGCGGTTCGATCCCGCCCCCAGCTACCACCCTACAGGTATGGACTCTCCCTCTTTCTCAGCTCGCCGCCACGGCCCGATTGGCGGCGAAATCGCGGCCCACGAGGGGAGTCTCCGCCCGCACACGATCCACCCCGATCTCGGGAAACAACAGCTCGGCCGTGCGGTAGGCTTCCTCCAGATGGGGATAGCCCGACGCGATCACGGTCTCCACGCCCACGGACTGGTATTCGCGTAGCCGGGCGGCCACCGTTGCAGCGTCACCCACCAGAGCCGTGCCGGCGCCGTCGCGGATGAGACCCACGCCCGCCCATAGGTTGGGGGCGATCTCGAGCGCGTCGCGGCGGAAGCCGTGCAGGGCGGTCATGCGTCGCTGTCCCTCCGATTCCGAGACTCGCGAGCGCCGCTCGCGCGCCGCGGCGATGGCGTCGTCCGTGACCCTGCTGATCAGCCGATC
>JAFANN010000320.1 GCA_019232665.1 Caulobacteraceae bacterium
ACGAGTGCCGTCAGCGCGGCATGACCTATGCGGCTCCGCTCAAGGTGACGCTGCGCCTCATCGTGTTTGATATTGATGAAGAGACCGGCGCGCGCTCCGTGAAGGACATCAAGGAGCAGGACGTCTACATGGGCGACATCCCGCTCATGACGGACAAGGGCACCTTCATCGTCAACGGGACCGAGCGCGTGATCGTCTCCCAGATGCACCGCTCGCCGGGCGTGTTCTTCGACCACGACAAGGGCAAGACCCACTCTTCGGGCAAGCTGCTCTTCGCCGCCCGCATCATCCCCTACCGCGGCTCTTGGCTCGACTTCGAGTTCGACGCCAAGGACGTGGTCTACGTCCGCATCGACCGCCGCCGGAAGCTGCCGGCGACCACCTTCCTATATGCCCTCGGCATGGACGGGGAGGAGATCCTCACGACGTTCTATGACGTCGTCCCGTACGTGAAGCGCGCCGAAGGCTGGGCCACGCCGTACAAGCCCGAGCGCTGGCGCGGCGTTAAGCCGGAGTTCCCGCTGATCAACGCCGACACCGGCGAGGAAGTGGCTCCCGCGGGAACCAAGATCAGCGCCCGCCAGGCCAAGCGCCTGGCCGACAACGGCCTGACCACGCTGCTGCTGTCGCCCGAAGCCCTGGTCGGCCGCTACCTCGCTCGTGACGAGGTGAACCCCGAGACCGGCGAGATCTACGCCGAGGCCGGCGACGAACTCGACTCAGGCTCGATCGCCATGCTCGAGCAGCACGGCTTCACGACCATCGACGTGCTCGACATCGACCACGTCACCGTGGGCCCATACATCCGCAACACCCTGCGCGTGGACAAGAACGCCATGCGCGAGGACGCCCTCTTCGACATCTACCGCGTCATGCGCCCCGGCGAACCGCCGACGGTCGAAGCCGCGGAGGCGATGTTCAAGAGCCTGTTCTTCGATCCCGAGCGCTACGACCTCTCGTCGGTCGGCCGGGTGAAGATGAACATGCGCCTGGAGCTCGACTGCCCCGACGACATGCGCGTGATCCGCAAGGAAGACGTGCTCGAGGTCCTCAAGACCCTTGTTGGCCTGCGGGACGGCCGCGGCGAGATCGACGACATCGACAACCTCGGCAACCGCCGGGTTCGCTCGGTCGGCGAGCTGCTCGAGAACCAGTACCGCGTTGGCCTGCTCCGGATGGAGCGGGCGATCAAGGAGCGCATGTCCAGCGTCGATATCGACACGGTCATGCCGCACGACCTGATCAACGCCAAGCCGGCGGCGGCGGCGGTGCGGGAGTTCTTCGGCTCCTCGCAGCTCAGCCAGTTCATGGACCAGACCAACCCGCTGTCGGAGATCACCCACAAGCGGCGCCTTTCGGCCCTCGGCCCAGGCGGTCTGACCCGCGAACGCGCCGGCTTCGAGGTGCGCGACGTGCACCCGACCCACTACGGCCGGATCTGCCCGATCGAGACGCCGGAAGGTCCGAACATCGGCCTGATCAACTCGCTGGCCACCCACGCGGTGGTCAACAAGTACGGCTTCATCGAGAGCCCCTATCGCCGTGTGCGCGACGGCAAGATGACCCAAGAGGTCGTCTACATGTCGGCCATGGAAGAGGCCAAGCACGTGATCGCCCAGGCGAACATCGCGCTGCAGGACGGCGAGATCGTCGAGGATCTCGTCCCGGGCCGGATCAACGGCGAGCCGACCCTGCTCCCCCGCGAGCAAGTCGACCTGATGGACGTCAGCCCCAAGCAGGTCGTCTCCGTCGCCGCCGCCCTGATCCCGTTCCTCGAGAACGACGACGCCAACCGCGCCCTCATGGGCTCGAACATGCAGCGCCAGGCGGTGCCGCTGATCCAGACCGACGCGCCTCTCGTGGGCACGGGGATGGAAGACGTGGTCGCTCGCGATTCTGGAGCCGTCGTGATCGCCCGCCGCCCCGGGGTGGTGGAGCAGATCGACGGCACCCGCATCGTCATCCGTGCGACGGAAGAGACGGACGCCACCAAGCCGGGCGTCGACATCTATCGCTTGTCGAAGTTCCAGCGCTCGAACCAGAACACTTGCATCAACCAGCGTCCGCTGGTGCGTGTCGGTGACCGGATCGCCGCCGGCGACATCATCGCCGACGGCCCGTCGACGGACCTCGGCGAACTGGCCCTGGGCCGCAACGCCCTCGTCGCCTTCATGCCGTGGAACGGCTACAACTTCGAGGACTCCATCCTCATCAGCGAACGGATCGTCCGCGACGACGTCTTCACCTCGATCCACATCGAGGAGTTCGAGGTCATGGCGCGCGACACCAAGCTGGGGCCGGAGGAGATCACCCGCGACATCCCGAACGTCGGCGAGGAAGCCCTGCGCAACCTCGACGAAGCGGGCATCGTGGCGATCGGCGCCGAGGTGCTGCCGGGCGACATCCTCGTGGGCAAGGTCACGCCCAAGGGTGAATCGCCGATGACGCCGGAGGAGAAGCTCTTGCGCGCCATCTTCGGCGAGAAGGCCTCGGACGTGCGTGACACGTCCCTTCGCCTGCCGCCCGGCGTCGCCGGCACGGTGGTCGAGGTGCGGGTGTTCAACCGCCACGGCGTCGAAAAGGACGAGCGGGCGATGGCCATCGAGCGGGCCGAGATCGATCGCCTCGGCAAGGACCGCGACGACGAGTTCGCGATCCTGAACCGCAACATGACCGCGCGCCTTCGCGAGCTGCTGATGGGCAAGAACGCCGTCTCCGGCCCGCGGGGCCTGGGGCGCGGCGAGATCACGCCCGAGAAGCTGGACGAGATCGCGCCGGGCCTGTGGTGGCAGATCGCCATCGACGACGAGAAGTCGATGGGCGAGTTGGAGGCCATGCGCCGCCTGTTCGATGACGCCCGCAAGCGTCTCGACCGCCGGTTCGAGGACAAGGTCGACAAGCTGCAGCGCGGCGACGAGCTGCCCCCTGGCGTGATGAAGATGGTCAAGGTCTTCGTGGCCGTGAAGCGCAAGCTTCAGCCCGGGGACAAGATGGCCGGCCGTCACGGCAACAAGGGAGTCATCTCGCGCATCCTGCCGATTGAGGACATGCCTCACCTCGAGGACGGCACCTCGGTCGACGTGGTGCTCAACCCGCTGGGCGTGCCTTCGCGGATGAACGTCGGTCAGATCTTCGAGACCCACCTTGGCTGGGCCTGCGCGGGCATCGGTCGGCAGATCGCCGAGATTTACGAGGCCTGGCAGCAGGGCGGCCAGCGGGCGGCGCTCGAGGAGAAGCTGCGCGAGGTCTACGGACCTGGCCAGACTCTGCCGGACTCCGACGACGAGCTGGTCGAGCTGGCGCGCAACCTCTCCAAGGGCGTGCCGATCGCCACGCCGGTGTTCGACGGGGCGCACATCGCCGACATCGAGAACCTGCTCGAGAAGGCGGGTCTGTCGCGGACGGGTCAGGTGACGCTGTACGACGGGCAGACAGGCGAGGCGTTCAAGCGGCCGGTGACCGTCGGCTACATCTACATGCTCAAGCTGCACCACCTCGTCGACGACAAGATCCACGCGCGCTCGATCGGCCCCTACAGCCTGGTCACCCAGCAGCCGCTGGGCGGCAAGGCGCAGTTCGGCGGTCAGCGCTTCGGGGAGATGGAGGTGTGGGCTCTCGAGGCCTACGGCGCCGCCTACACCCTGCAGGAGATGCTGACGGTGAAGTCGGACGACGTGGCCGGCCGCACGAAGGTCTACGAGTCGATCGTCCGCGGCGACGACGCCTTCGAGGCGGGCATCCCCGAGAGCTTCAACGTGCTCGTCAAGGAGATGCGGTCGCTGGGCCTGAACGTGGAGTTGGAGAACAGCTGAGCCGAAGCCAGCACATCCACAGACATCAGAGGCGGGGAGGGGCCGTCAGCCCCTCCCCAACGCCTTCTTCCCTCTTTCTGACGAACTGGAAATCAATATGAACCAGGAAGTCCTGAACATCTTCAATCCGGTGGTCGCGGCTCCGACCTTCGACCAGATTCGCATCTCCCTCTCCAGCCCCGAGAAGATCCGCTCGTGGTCGTTCGGTGAGATCAAGAAGCCCGAGACCATCAACTACCGTACGTTCAAGCCGGAACGCGACGGTCTGTTCTGCGCCCGCATCTTCGGACCGACGAAGGACTACGAGTGCCTTTGCGGCAAGTACAAGCGGATGAAGTACAAGGGCATCATCTGCGAGAAGTGCGGCGTCGAGGTCACCCTCGCGCGCGTGCGCCGCGAGCGGATGGGCCACATCGAGCTGGCCTCGCCGGTCGCCCACATCTGGTTCCTGAAGTCGCTACCGAGCCGCATCGCGATGATGCTCGACATGCCGCTGAAGGACATCGAGCGGGTCCTCTACTTCGAGAACTACATCATCACCGAGCCAGGCCTCACCAGCCTGAAGCTGCACCAGCTCCTGACGGAGGACGAGTACCTCCGCTACCAGGAGGAGTTCGGCGACGATTCCTTCAACGCCGAGATCGGCGCCGAGGCGATCCAGGGCCTGCTGAAGGCGATCGAACTGGAGACCGAGGCCGAGAAGCTGCGTGAGGAACTCCTCACCACGACCTCGGAAATGAAGCTCAAGAAGACCTCGAAGCGTCTCAAGATCATCGAGGCCTTCATCGAGAGCGGCAACAAGCCCGAATGGATGGTGATGACCGTGATTCCGGTCATCCCGCCCGAGCTGCGCCCGCTGGTCCCCCTGGACGGCGGCCGCTTCGCGACCTCGGACCTGAACGACCTCTACCGGCGGGTGATCAACCGCAACAACCGCCTCAAGAGGCTCATCGAGCTGCGCGCGCCGGACATCATCATCCGCAACGAAAAGCGGATGCTGCAGGAGTCGGTCGACGCCCTGTTCGACAACGGCCGCCGCGGCCGCGTCATCACCGGCGCCAACAAGCGGCCGTTGAAGTCGCTCGCCGACATGCTCAAGGGCAAGCAGGGCCGCTTCCGCCAGAACCTGCTCGGCAAGCGCGTCGACTACTCCGGCCGTTCGGTCATCGTCGTCGGCCCGGAGCTCAAGCTGCATGAGTGCGGCCTGCCCAAGAAGATGGCGCTCGAGCTGTTCAAGCCGTTCATCTACGCGCGGCTGGACGCCAAGGGCCTGTCGGGCACGGTCAAGCAGTCCAAGCGGATGGTCGAGCGCGAGCAGCCGCAGGTCTGGGACATCCTCGAGGAGGTGATCCGCGAGCACCCGGTCCTTCTGAACCGGGCGCCGACCCTGCACCGCCTGGGCATCCAGGCGTTCGAGCCCAAGCTCATCGAGGGCAAGGCCATCCAGCTTCACCCGCTGGTCTGCACGGCCTTCAACGCCGACTTCGACGGCGACCAGATGGCCGTCCACGTGCCGCTGTCGTTGGAGGCTCAGCTCGAGGCGCGGGTGCTGATGATGAGCACCAACAACATCCTCTCCCCGGCCAACGGCCGCCCGATCATCGTGCCTTCGCAGGATATCGTGCTCGGCCTGTATTACATCTCCCAGGCCCGTCCGGGTGAGCCGGGTGAGGGCAAGGTGTTCTTCGACCTCGCCGAGATCGAAGCCGCGCTCGACGCCGGCGTCGTGACCCTGCACAGCAAGATCAAGGCTCGGTTCACCGAGAGCGATCCTGAAGGCAAGCTGGTCACGCGCACCATCGATACGACGCCGGGCCGGATGAAGATCGCCGACCTGCTCCCCAAGCATCCGAACATCGGACATCGCCTGGTGGAGAAGAGCCTGACCAAGAAGGAGATCGGCAACCTGATCGATCAGGTCTACCGGCACTGTGGTCAGAAGGCGACGGTGATCTTCGCCGACCAGATGATGCGCCTGGGCTTCCGCGAGGCGGCCAAGGCCGGCATCTCCTTCGGCAAGGACGACATCATCGTCCCCGAGCGCAAGGTCGGCATCATCGACACGACCCGCAAGCTGGTCGAGGAGTATGAGCAGCAGTACGCCGACGGCCTGATCACCAAGGGTGAGAAGTACAACAAGGTCGTCGACGCCTGGTCCAAGGCCACCGACCGCGTGTCCGACGAGATGATGGCGGAGATCTCCACCGCCCACTTCCACGACGACGGGCGGCAGAAGGAGATCAACTCGGTCTTCATGATGGCCAACTCGGGCGCCCGCGGCTCCCAGGCCCAGATGAAGCAGCTCGGCGGTATGCGCGGCCTGATGGCCAAGCCGTCCGGCGAGATCATCGAGACGCCGATCATCTCGAACTTCAAGGAAGGCCTGACCGTCCAGGAGTACTTCAACTCCACCCACGGCGCCCGAAAGGGACTGGCCGACACCGCGCTGAAGACCGCCAACTCCGGCTATCTGACGCGGCGTCTGGTCGACGTGGCGCAGGACTGCATCATCACCGAAGAGGACTGCGGCACCACGCGGGGCATCACCCTGCGCGCGGTGGCCGAAGGCGGCGAGGCGCAGGTTTCCCTGGGCCAGCGCGTGCTCGGCCGCTTCTCCGCCGAGGCCATCAAGGCCCCCAACGGCGAAGTCCTGATCCCCGCCGACACCTACCTCGACGAGGACATGGTGGACCTGATCGAGAAGTCCGGCGTGCAGTCGGCGAAGGTCCGCTCGGTGCTGACTTGCGAGACGAAGGTCGGGGTCTGCGGCGCCTGCTACGGCCGTGACCTCGCCCGCGGAACGCCGGTGAACATCGGCGAAGCCGTCGGCGTCATCGCCGCCCAGTCGATCGGCGAGCCCGGCACCCAGCTGACGATGCGGACCTTCCACATCGGCGGCGCGGTGCAGGTGGCCGAGCAGTCGTTCTTTGAGGCGGCCAACGACGGCGTCCTGAAGATCTCGCCCGGCAACCTGGTGCTCGCGCCCGACGGCGACGTGGTGGTGATGAGCCGTAACCTGCAGGTCACCATCCAGGTCGAGGGAGTTGATCGCGAGAGCTACAAGCCGCCGTATGGCGCGCGCCTGAAGTTCAAGGACGGGGACGCCATCAAGCGGGGCCAGCGCTTCGCCGAATGGGACCCCTACACGACCCCGATCATCACCGAAGTGGCCGGCAAGGTCCGCCTCGAGGACATGATCGAAGGCGTGTCGGTGCGCGAGGAGGCCGACGAGGCGACGGGCATCACCAGCCGCGTCGTCACCGACTGGCGGGGGACGTCCAAGACCGCGGACCTGCGGCCCAGCGTAGCCGTCATCGACGACAGCGGCGCCTACAAGCGTCTCGCGAACGGCGGCGAGGCCCGGTACATGGTGCCGGCCGGCGCCATCCTTTCGGTGGGTGTGGGCGACGAGGTGAAGCCGGGCGACGTGCTTGCGCGTCTGCCGACGGAAGCTTCGAAGTCCCGTGACATCACCGGCGGTCTGCCGCGGGTGGCCGAGCTGTTCGAGGCCCGCCGGCCGAAGGACTGCGCAGTCATCGCCGAGATGGACGGGCGGGTCGAGTTCGGGCGCGACTACAAGAACAAGCGCCGGATCAAGATCACTCCGGAAGACGGCGGTGAGGCGGTCGAATTCCTCATTCCGAAGGCCAAGCACGTGGCCGTCCAGGATGGAGAAGTCATCCGCAAGGGCGAGTACCTCATCGACGGCAATCCCGATCCGCACGACATCCTGCGGATCCAGGGCATAGAGGCGCTGGCCGACTTCCTGGTGAACGAGATCCAGGAGGTCTACCGGTTGCAGGGCGTGCCGATCAACGACAAGCACATCGAGACGATCGTTCGTCAGATGCTGCAGAAGGTCGAGATCCTCGAGCCTGGCGACACGGGGCTGCTTAAGGGCGACCACCTCGACAAGACCGAGGTGGACGACGAGAACGCCAAGGCCGAGGCCCGCGGCGGACGGCCGGCGCTCACCGCGCCGGTCCTGCTGGGCATCACCAAGGCGTCGCTGCAGACCCGCAGCTTCATCTCGGCCGCGTCCTTCCAGGAGACCACCCGCGTGCTCACCGACGCCTCGGTGCACGGCAAGCGGGACACGCTGGAGGGCCTCAAGGAGAACGTCATCGTCGGCCGGCTCATCCCGGCGGGCACGGGCTCCTACCTGCGCGGCCTGCAGCGCATCGCCGCCAAGCGGGACGAGGCGCTCGCCGCCAGCCGCGAGACGGCCATGGAGCCGCTGCCGGCGGACATCGCCGACGCCGCGGAGGCCGAGGTCCAGCCGGCCTGACGCCAAGCGTATCTACGTTGATCTGCGGAGCGGCCCGGGAGAGATCCCGGGCCGCTTTCGTTACATAATGGCGTGTGGGCGCGGATTGGCGGAGCCGCCGCTCTTCACCAGCCGCCGCCGCACGCTTAGGCTCCCGTTGGGGGGCCGCGGGGGAGTGATGCCAGGCGCAGCAACCAGGGCGCGACTCAGGATCGGCGTGTCGAGCTCGGAACGGTCTACCCAGGCCGATAGCGCCGAAGCCGCTTCGTTTGGCCGACTGGTAACCGTCATCCTCTTCATGTTCGCCGTCGTCGTCGCCTCGACGCTCGCCTACATGGAGGCTGGCTGGAAGGTCGGCGACGCCCTCTACATGGTCCTTCTGACGGTCTACACGGTCGGCTATCGCGAGGTCCGGCCGGTCGATTCGACGTGGCTGCGCTTCGTCACCATGACCACGATCGTCCTGGGCTGCACAGGCATGATCCTGGTCACCGGTTTCCTCGTACAGTGGCTTACCGCGTCGCAGGTCCGGCGCGTGCTCAGCGGAGGTCGCATGCAGAGCGATGTAGACCGGCTCATGGACCACGTGATCATCTGTGGGTACGGCCGGATCGGGTCCATGGCGGCGCACCATCTGGCCACCAGCGAAACCTCGTTCGTCGTACTCGACCTGGCCGAGGGGAAATTGGCGGAGGCGCGGTCGGCGGGCTTTCTCACCATCCAGGGCGATGCGACGGATGAGGAGGTGCTCCGGATGGCGGGCGTCGAGCGCGCCCGCGTGCTGGCGACCGTGCTTCCCTCAGACGCCGCCAATGTCTTCATTACGCTCAGCGCGCGCAGCCTCAATCCGAAGCTGCAGATCATCGCCCGGGGCGAGGCGCCGTCCACGGAAGGAAAGCTGCTGCAGGCGGGGGCGAGCCAGGTGGTGCTTCCCGCCCACATCGGCGCCGAGCGCATCGCCGAGATGATCCTGTTTCCGGAGACGACGCGTCTCGTTCGGGATTCGCCGGAATTCCGCGAAGTGGAGACCGGTCTGGTTCGTCTCGGACTGGAATTCGACGTGGTCGAAGTCCGAGATCCGAGCCGGCTGGCCGGAATGGAGATCCGGGAAATCGAAAAGCGTGCGCGGGGAGCCCTGTTCGTCGTCCAGGTGGGACGCAACGGAGACACCATCATCCGGCCGCCGCAGGACTATCGCATCGTTCCCGGCGACGACCTGCTGGTCGTCGGCCGCGGGGATGGTCAGATCAAGGCGGCCCTGGTCGAAGGCGGACTTGTCTGAGGGGAAGCTCCCGCTTTCGTCCTCTTCGGACACGCTTCCTTCGCGCCTTTGTCACCTAGGGGGGGCATGTTAGCGTCCTGCGGTCGAGCGTGGCCCGCGCATCGGACGGGAGGGGCAGTTGGCGAACCAGCTCGGGAAGATCGAGCACGTCGTCCAGCTCATGCTGGAAAACCGCTCGTTCGATCACATGCTCGGGTTCCTCTACGCCGACAGCGGCAATGTCTCCCCCTTGGGTCAGCCGTTCGACGGCCTGACGGGCGAGGAGTCTAACCCGGACGACACGGGAAAGCAGGTCAAGGTCTACAAGATCCAGGCCAGCGATCCGAACCCTTACCTGATGCCCGGCGCCGATCCGGGAGAGGGATTCCAGAACACCAACTTCCAGTTGTTCAGCAACGACGACCCAGCGTCCGGCGCGGTTCCGCAGAACAATGGCTTCGTCGTCAACTTCAAGGCCGCGATCGCCTCCGACATCGCCAACAACTTCAGCGATACGATCCCAGGAACTCAGCCGTCCCAGATCATGGGCATGTACACGCCCGAGCTGCTCCCGGTCCTGTCAGGGCTCGCCAAGGGCTATGCGGTCTGCGACCGCTGGTTCGCTTCGGCGCCGACCATGACCATGCCGAACCGCGCTTTCGCGGCGGCCGGAACCTCACAGGGGCATCTGGACGATCATGTGAAGGTGTTCACCTGTCCGAGCATCTTCGGGCGCCTGTCTGACAAGGGCGTCGACTGGGCGATCTTCGGCTACAACCGAGATTCGCTCACCCAGCAGGACTTCCCTGACACCCAGAGCGCCGACTCAAGCCATTTCGGCCATTTCCGGGACTTCCAGGATCGCGCGGCGGCGGGAACCTTGCCGGCCTACACGTTCCTCGAACCGAGCTGGGACGCCACCGGCAACAGCCAGCACCCGAACTACGACGTCTCCAAGGGCGAGCAGCTCATCCACGACACCTACTACGCCCTCTTCAACGGCAAGGCGTGGACTAGCACTCTGCTGATCATCACCTACGACGAGCATGGCGGGTGCTACGATCACGTCGCCCCACCGGCCAATGCGACGCCTCCAGGCGACGGCACAGTGGGCGAGTTCGGCTTCGACTTCACCCGCTTTGGCGTGCGTGTGCCCGCCGTCCTGGTCTCACCGCTCATCACGGCGGGCACGGTGTTCCGGGGATCGGGGCCGATCGACCATACTTCGGTACTCAAGACCGTTCAGGAGCGGTGGGGCGTGGCGCCGCTGACCGCGCGCGACAAGGCCGCCGCATCGCTCGGCGACGTCCTGACCCTCGCGCAACCGCGGACGGACGATCCCTTGAGCGGCGTGACGGTCCCGGCTTCAGCGGTGCTGCATCCCCAGGCCTCGACGCCTTCCAAGATCGACATGATCCAGGCCAAGCGCGTCGCCGCCCTGCCGATCCGCAACGAAAAGGGGCACTACGGCGAGACCGGCCGGCTTCCGCCACTGTCGTCGGCGGCCGACGTCAGCGACTTCATCCGTGACCGCACCGCCGCCTGGAGCCAGCACGTCCAGCGCCAGAAGCGGCGGCGGACCAGCGAATCCACGCCCAACCACGGGGGGCGGCCGACGTCCTCGTCCTGATCGCGGAGGCTTCGATGAACCGGCTGATCCTGGTGCGTCACGGCGGCAGCACCGCCAACGAGGACAGCAGCTTCTACAACTACAATGACAGCGCGATCTGCCTGACCACCAATGGGATACGCCAGGCGCTGAACACTGCGGGCGTCCTGGCCCAGGTCGATCCGCGGTGGGCTCGGCCCGGGAACTTCGCCCTCGAGGTGTTCGCCTCCGAATATACCCGCACCCAGCAGACGGCGCGCATCACCCTCGACCAGATGGGCCTGTTGTCGGTCGAACCGAGGATCCGGCCGCTGCTCAACGAGCGGGACTATGGCACGGTCTACGATCCAAGGATGGACACCGATCCGACATTCGACGCCAACGACTCTGAAAGCTCCGTCCGCGCGAAACTGCGCGTGCGGGAGTTCATGGGCGAGATCGATGGACTGCTCAACCGGGCCGATGTCCTGGCGTTCTCGCACTTCGGCGCGATCCGCGCCCTGGTGGCGGACCTGATCGGACTCACGGACGCACAGATGATGAGCCTGGATGTCCCCAACGGGGGCGCGTTCATGTTCTTGCGGACGATCGGCGCCGACGGGACGTCGAGCTACAGCCAGCAGACACTGCCAGACCACGTCCTTCCAAAGGTCGCCGCCGCGATCACGGCCCCGCCTGCCGCTCCGCCCCCTCTTCGGCAGGGCCCGCGGTAACGACGGTCAGCGACATTGCAGGCAGGCGGACGGGCGCGTCGGGCGCAATTCGGAAGCGAACGGGCGGACGATCCCGCGCCGGGTGACTGTTCACGCCGAGGTCCAGCCATTCGTATTGGGCGGGGGAGTATTGGACCACGCTCGCTGAATTGCCCGGAAACCTTGCGGTCCCTCCGGCCTCCTTGAGGCGCAGCGTCATGACGTGGGCGGCGTCGTCGTCCCGGTTCAGAAGCATCACCGAAAGCGCGCCGTCCGGGCGACGCAGGGCGTAGGCCAGGACCATCGGACGCCCCTGGGCGTCGCGGGTCTCGCCTGCCGCCGCCCATAGCCTGTGGGGCTGGTCCGCGGGCGCGCCCCAGTCGTCCATCATCGTCTTTTCGGCGAAGTACATCGGCATTGGCCAGCGCGACTGGCCTTTGGCGTCCGCCTCAAACAGCATCATGTCGCCGTAGCCGGCGCACGGGAACGCCTGGTTCGAAGGCCAGCTGGGGGTGGCCCCGAACATGTAGGCGACATCGCCGCCCCGGGAGAGGAAGTGGCCGACGACGTCGGCCGAGAACAACGCGCTGGGCACGAGGGACATCGCACGTCCCGCGAAGGGCGAAAGCCCATATTCGCTGATCACCCACGGTACTGATGTCGGGACGCCGGCGGCGATCGTCTGGTCAAGGATGCGGTCGAGCAGCTGGGTTTCGTCCCGCAGCATCTTTCCCAGAGGTTCGCAGACATCGTCGAAGGCATAGTGCTCGAAGGAGAAGAACTGCAGCTGGTCCAGCGCGTCCTGCTGGCGCAAGTAGGCGACGAAGCGGCCGATCCACGAGCGACCGCCCTCCGGGACCGGCCAGGTGTCGGTCAGCGCGCCCTGCATACTGGGACCGCCCAGCTCGAGTTCCGGGGCCACGGCGTGAATGCGCCGGGCGGCTTCGAGATAGAGGTCGGCGTAGTCCTCAGGGGCGATGAATTGGCCGTCGGGCTCCTCGCCAAGCTCGAGCCGCCGCACCGGCCAGCCCTGGCGATGGATGTAGCTGGCTTCGGCGGCCGCGTTTTCGGGCGTGTCGTAGAAGACTCCCGCAGGGACCATCAGGGGAAGGCCCCCGTTGAGGCCCTTGCGAAACATGAACGCCAAACTGGGCTGTTCGGTCTGGGGATCGCGGTCGATCGCCCGGTGCCAGGGATCGGTCGAGGAGACGTTGACCTGGGTCTGCAGGTTGCGGCCGGCGCCGTGGCGAATGGCGTCCACGAAAGCCCCGTCTGCGCCCACGATCCCGAGCCCCAACTCGGAGATGGCGTAGCCGAGACGATCGCGCACGTCCTGGGAGGTGGAAGGGGCGGTGTCCGAGGAGCGTGTCAGCAGGATCCGAACGAAGCGGACGGCGAGCGGGCTCGGGGCGAGACGGATCGTCTCGTCGCCGGGGAACCGCTCCCGGGTCTGGGATCCCGCGGGGAAGTCGACCCAGCGGCCGCCGCGATCGAACTCGTCCCTGCCACTCCAGTACTGGACCTCGAAGACAGTGGCATACGGCTCGGCCCAGTCGATGCGCGCCGCATCGATCTGCTGCGGCTTGTCGAACGTCACGACCACCCATTGAGGCCGGTTCGACGAGCGGCCGGTGAAGCGATGGTCGAGATAGGGATTGCTCTTCCAGAACGTCGCCAGGTCGCCGTCGTCGAGCCGTGAGTAGCCGGTGTCGTTGGCCTGATCGATGGTGTCGCCGCGCCGAGGAAGGCTGTAGCCCCAGGTCACGTCCGGATGGCCGCTGGGATGGTCGCTGGAGGTCCAGTAACCCTGCCGGCGCGTCGGGTCGCTCCACTGGCCCTCGTCGCTCCAGTGCCACGCCTCGATACCGAGCTCGGTGCGCAGGCGATAGGTGGTCCGTCGAAGGCCAGAGGACTTCATCAGAGCGATGTTCCGGGGCGTGAGGATCTCTGCCACCTGGCCCTTCAGCGCGCCGTCGATCGCCTCACCCAGCGCCATGGCGGGCAAGATCACATGCGAGGGGCCCGCGAGGTCGATCGTGAGGGCGTCCTCGACCGTTGGAGTGGTCGAAGGCGAATGGGAAAGCGGCGGGCTTGCCCGGGACGCAAGCGCCAGGCCGAGCGCCGCAAGTGTGGAAGGGATGCTCACGGTCAGGGCGCGCTCAGCACCTCCAGCGCCCGACGCGCAATCGGCTCTCCCCACTCCTGTACGAAGTGTCCTGCCTGCGGGACGACCATGGGCTCGGGACAGCCGCGGATCTGGCGACGCAAGGCTTCCATGTGATCGAGCGGAAATACCGGATCGGCGCCTCCGCATGCCATGAATGCACGTCCGTGCCAGCGATTTGCCCAGAAGTCGCGCGCCGCTCGGGATTCGGGCACGCCTTGCATCTCGGGGCTGGTCATCACGAGCCGGGGAAATGCCCGTACGCCAGCCTTGTACTGGGCGTCCGGGAAGGGCGCGTCATAGGCGGCGGCCTCGGCGTCGGAGAGAACGTTTGCGCCTCGCCGCACGAGCGCTCCGACCGCGAGGTCCGGCTGAGTGGCCGCATAGGCGCGCCAGGCGTCGAAGCCGGGAGTCAGGGGCTCGCCGACGGCGAGGGCGGTGTTCATCACCACGAGGCCGGAAATCCGGGCCCGCGCGCCTTCGTCGGCAGGGAGCGTGAGCCCGAGCAGGCCGCCCCAGTCCTGCACCACCAGCACGATGCGCCGCAGGTCGAGGCGCTCGATGAGGCGGAGAAGGAAATTGCGGTGGAAGTGGAAGCTGTAATCGTCATCGTTCACCGGCTTGTCGGACCGGCCGAAGCCAAAGAAGTCCGGGGCGACGACGCGCGCGCCGGACGCCAGAAACACCGGGATCATCTTGCGGTAGAGATAGCTCCACGTGGGTTCGCCGTGGAGGCACAGGAACGTGCGGTCCGCGTTCCGCGGCCCTTCGTCGACGACCGCAGCGCGCAAACCGGCGAAACCTGGAAGATCGTCCAGCCACGTTGGCGTCCATGGGAATCCGTCGAGGCGTGAGAAGCGATCCTCTGGCGTGCGTACGACGTCCATGGGTTTACTCGCCCCTCTGCGTCCGGCTTCGCCGCCCGCTTCTAACTCTTAGCCGCATGGTCGCAAGGCTCGGCGGCTGTGGCTAGGGTTGCCTGAAAGGGGAGGGGACGGATGAGTCGGCTGGCGCTGGGGAGCATCGCGCTTTTGCTGCTTACGGGGTGCGAGAAGCATGCGGCGGTGGCCCTCGCCGATCCGTGTCAAACGCCGCCGCTATCGCCACCCGCGCACGCGGCGGGGACGACTGACGGCGAGGATGAGCGCGTGACGTTGTGCATGAAGACGGCGGTGCGGGAACTCGACCGCGCTGGGGGGGCCGTTGAGGTGGTGGCGAAGGTGGCCGTAGCCCGATGCGCCGCCGAGGAACGCGCCGAGTATGCCGCCATGGCGCGCCACGAGCGTGTCTATCAGTGGGAGAAGGACGAGATGCACGACATGCTGCAGCACTCCGCCCTGCTCAACGCCCGCCAGACCCGCTCGCGCGGTTGCGGCCGTACCGGCGGCGCAGCCGAGGAGCCTTGAGCGATGTCCATTCCCTTCGCCCAGACGCCGCCCCTCGGGATCATCGAGGGCTATTACGGCCGGCCTTGGTCGTGGGAGGCGCGCGGCCGCGTGGCGGCGCTGCTGGCCGGCCATGGCTACGAGTTCTTCCTCTATGCGCCCAAGGCCGACGAGTTTCTCAGGAGGCGGTGGCGCGAGCCGCACCCGAAAGACGAGGCGACGGCGTTGGCGGCGTTCGCCGGGAGTTGCCGCGCGCTCGGGCTCGCCTTTGGAGTGGGTCTGAGTCCGTTCGAGATCTATCTCGCGTTCGATTCGGAAGCGAAGGCGGCGCTCTCGGATAAGTTGGCGGAGTTGGATTCCCTTGGCGTCCAGCGACTGGCGATCCTGTTCGACGACATGCGCGGCGACCTGCCCGATCTCGCGGCGCGGCAGGCGGACATCCTGCACTGGATCGGCGAGCGCACCCGCGCCGAGCGCCTGATCATGTGCCCGACCTACTACAGCGACGACCGCTCCCTCGACACCTACTTCGGAGCGCGGCCGGAGGGCTATCTCGAGGCGCTCGGAGCCTCGCTCGATCCTGCCATCGAGGTCTTCTGGACCGGTCCGGAGGTCTGTTCGCGGGAGCTGAAGCCGGGGCATCTCTCCCGAGTCGCCGCCCAGCTCGGTCGCCGGCCGCTGCTGTGGGACAACTATCCGGTCAACGATGGACCGCGGATGAGCCCTTACCTCTACCTGCGGGCCTTCACAGGTCGCTCGGCGGCGATCGCACCGCTGATCGCCGGCCACGCGGTGAACCCTGCCCTGCAGCCGACCCTGAGCTGCATCCCTGCGCTGACCCTCGCCGAGAGCTACGCGCTGGGGGAGGACTACGACTACGGCGCAGCCTTCCGGCGCGCCGCGTCCGAGGTGCTCGGCGCGCCGCTGGCGGCCCAGGTCGAGCGGCGGCTCGTGTCGCTGCAGGACGTGGGACTGGACAACCTGGGCGAGATGGCAGCGCGGCTGCGGGCGCGGTTCGAGGCGTCGGATCATCCGGGGGCGCGCGAGATCGTCGCCTGGCTGGATGGCGCGTGGAGAGTCACGCGAGAGGAGATGGAAGCATCCTGAGCCCGCCGCTCAGTGACCATGGTCCTCGGTGTCGTGATCCTGGGCGGGCGGCGCGCCAGGGACGCCGGGTGGGCAGTCGTCGCCCAATCGGTGGGCGTCGGTGGAGGCCTCCACGGCGAGCGGCCCGATCTTCACCAGCGCGGTCATCTTCAGGGTGGTCTCGGTGTATTCGCCGTGCCCCGAGATCCCGACGGCGAAGCCCTTCTTGTCGACGCAGCGGCCGTTGAAGCTGATCTGCCCGTTGGTCGCGGAGTGCTCGGGGTACTGGCAATCGTAGATGTGGTTGCGCGGACCCTGGATGAACTTCGCCACGTCCTTGGGCGTGATGCAGCGGCGGTCGATCTTCGTCGAGCCAACCGGGAAGCCGACCTTGTTCACCGACTCCCAATAGCCGGGCTTGATGGTTTCCTCTCCCCGGGCTGCGCCCGCGCAGAGGGCGACGACCGCGGCCAGGCTGAGGATCGGGGGGCGCATCGCTTGGCTCAACTCCAGGTTCGAGCGATCGGACGGCAAATGCGTACGCGCGTGGTCGGATCAAGGTTCACTGGGGCAGCTTGATCGTGGTCGTGGTCTCGTCCTTGGGAACGCCGCCAAGGCCCACAAGGTCGCGGGCGGTGGTCGAGTTCCGATAGGCGCGGTCGCGGTCGGCCTTTTCGACGTCGTGATCGAATTTCGCGCGGCGGTCCGGCGCGATGTCGTCGAGGTGGGGAGCCGCGCCGATCGCCGCTCCGAAACGCTGGTCGCAATGCGCCCGCTCCACCGAGGACAGCCCCACGGCCTGGGCGTTCGCGCAGCCCACCAGGCTGCCGCGCAGGCCAGGCCCCCCGTTGGGCAGGACTCCCCCAGGGTAGGGAACCAGGCCCTGGAGGCGTGAACCGCCGCCCCCGCCGCCTTGCGCCGCGCCTCCGCCAGGCGCCTCCGCCTGGCGTCCGCCCGGAGGCGGCTGATTGGGGGAGGGGGCCATGGGCAGGGTCGGCACCCCAGCCGGCGCCTCCTTCTCCGACTTGTGGATGTTCAGGTGAGGCGCTTGCGGTCCAGGCGCCGTGGCGGGCGCCTGGACGGCGGCAGGCTTGGGCGGGGCGGCGGGCGCTGCGGGCGTCGGAGCTGGCGTCGGAGCCGGAGCCGGCTCGGGGACGAACTCGGGAATCGCGTTGGGATTGAGGCTCACGCGCGGCGGCTGGCGCGCGACGAGCGGCGCGGCGCGAGGCGCTTCAACGGTCGGCGTCGGCCGGGCGATGATCGGCGCGGGCGGACTGGGGACCGGCGCAGGCGGGGCAGGGGTGGGCTGGGTGACGGGAGGCTGGGGCTTCGGCGGAGTCGGCTGAGGCGTCGGCTGCGCTGCAGCGGGGGGGACAGGCTTGGTCGCAGGTGTCTCGGGGATCGGCGGCAGGCGCTCGGGCGGGATGATCTGCTCGGGCGGCGTGATCTCCACTTCCATGGGCGGCTGGGGCGGCTGCGGCAGCTGGTATTCGCCCACGCCCTGGACCAGGAACACCGCCAGGGCGAGGAGGTGAACCATGGCCGAGGCGGCGAACGCCACGACGTTGCGCAAGGATCGACGTCGGCCGGTCAACAGAAGAGAGTCCTCGCCGGCTCCGTCGTCCCTCGGTCAGGGAGCCGCCAGCGTGGGGCCAAGTCAAGGCGCCGGGCCGGGCGAGATCGCGACCGAGTTCCGCAGGCGGAAGGTCGGCCTTGACGCTGCGGCCACCCTCGTTTAGAGACCGCGCTTCCGATTGAGCCGGCTGTGCCGCGCGGGGCCCGCCCCGCAAGGCAGACGCGGTTCGCAAGACGGAACGGGCCTTCGCGGTCCGGTTAACGGCCCTCGCGGGACACTCCGCGCGGGCCATTCGTTTTTGCGGGCAGTCGCGTTCGTCCAGCCGGGCCTCAGTCGAGGATCGGCGGGGCCGGTCTTTGACAAGGCGGATGTGAGCGCGGGGCCTCAAGCCTCGAGGGAAAGTCGAAGTAGAGCGATATGGATCGTCAGAACATCCGCATCAGGCTCAAGGCCTTCGATCACCGGGTCCTGGATCACTCCACCCGGGAGATCGTGAACACCGCCAAGCGCACCGGCGCCACCGTGCGCGGCCCGATTCCGCTGCCGACGCTGATCGAGCGCTTCACCGTCAACCGCTCGCCGCACATCGACAAGAAGTCGCGCGAACAGTTCGAGATCCGCACCCACAAGCGGGTGCTGGATATCGTCGACCCGACCCCCCAGACCGTCGACGCCCTGATGAAGCTCGACCTGTCGGCCGGTGTCGACGTCGAGATCAAGCTCTAAGGGGGCGACCATGCGTACCGGAGTCATCGCCCGCAAGCTCGGCATGACCCGCCTCTTCGACGAGGCGGGGACCCACGTGCCCGTGACCGTGCTCAGCCTCGACGGCTGCCAGGTCACCGGCCAGCGCACCAAGGACCGCGACGGCTACGTCGCCCTCCAGCTGGGCGCCGGCGCCAAGAAGGCCAAGAACACCATCCAGGCCCAGCGCGGGCAGTTCGCCAAGGCGCTCGTCGAGCCCAAGCGCTGCATCGCGGAATTCCGGGTCACCGAGGACAACCTGATCGACGTGGGCGCGGAGCTGACCGCCGACCACTTCGTCGCCGGCCAGAAGGTCGACGTCTCCGGCGTGACCGTCGGTAAGGGTTTCGCCGGCGCGATGAAGCGCTGGAACTTCGGCGGGCTGCGCGCCACCCACGGCGTGTCCGTGTCGCACCGCTCCCACGGATCAACTGGCCAGCGCCAGGATCCGGGCAAGGTGTTCAAGGGCAAGAAGATGGCTGGCCACATGGGCCAGGAGAAAGTCACCACGCTCAACCTGACGATCCACCGGGTGGATGTCGAGCGCGGCCTGATCCTGGTGCGCGGCGCAGTGCCGGGCGCCCAGGGCTCGTTCGTCAAGATCCGCGACGCGATCAAGATCGCCGCGCCGGCCGATGCGCCGCGTCCCGGCGCGTTCCGCGCAAGGACGTCCGAGGCTCCTGCCGCCGAGACGCCCGCCCCCGAAGCGCCGGCCGCCGACGCCAGCGAGACCGAGGCCTGACATGAAGATCGACGTCATCACCCTCGACGGCGGGTCCGGCAAGGCGCTGGAACTGCGCGACGATATCTTCGGCATCGACGACATCCGCGCCGACATCCTGCACCGCTGCGTCACCTGGCAACTCGCCAAGCGCCGCGCCGGCACGCACAAGATCCAGGTCCGTAACGAGGTTTCGCGTACGGGCAAGAAGATGTACCGGCAGAAGGGCACCGGCGGCGCCCGGCACGGTTCGCGCCGTGCGGCTCAGTTCGTCGGCGGCGCCAAGGCGCACGGTCCTGTCGTCCGCAGCCACGCCTTCGACCTTCCCAAGAAGGTCCGCGCTCTGGCCCTGCGCTACGCCCTGTCCTCCAAGGCCAAGTCCGGCGCCCTTGTGGTTCTCGAAGACGCACGGCTGGACGAACCCAAGACGGCGACCCTGCGCGGCCGCTTCGCCAGCCTGGGTCTCAAGAACGCCCTGATCATCGCCGGGCCCGAGGTGGACGCGAACTTCAAGCTGGCAGCCCGCAACATCCCGGACGTGGACGTGCTGCCGAACGCCGGTCTCAACGTCTACGACGTGCTGCGCCGCCACACCCTGGTCCTCACCCGCGCGGCCGTCGAAGCCATCGAGGCCCGCTTCGAAGCGAAGGAAGCCGCGTGATGGCCGCCACAGCTCGTCACTACGACACGATCCTGGCGCCGCTCATCACTGAGAAGGCGACCCAGCTCTCCGACCAGAACAAGCTGGTCTTCAAGGTCGCCCTGGACGCGACCAAGGAAGAGATCGCCCAGGCGGTCGAGGAGCTGTTCAAGGTCAATGTCGTGAAGGTCAACACCTTGATTCAGAAGGGCAAGACCAAGCGCTTCCGCGGCCGTCCAGGCCAGCGGTCGGACATCAAGAAGGCCATCGTGACGCTGCGCGAGGGCCAGTCCATCGACATCACGACGGGGCTCTGAGGGTAGGGTCATGGCTCTGAAGAATTTCAATCCGACCTCGCCCTCGCGTCGCGGGCTGGTGCTGGTCGACCGCTCCGAGCTGCACAAGGGCCGGCCCGAGAAGTCCCTCGTAGAGGGATTGACCAAGTCGGGCGGACGCGGCGGCGGCGGGCGCATCTCCACGCGCTTCCGCGGCGGCGGCGCCAAGCGGCTGTACCGCGTCGTGGACTTCAAGCGGCGCAAGTGGGGCGTCCCCGCGACCGTCGAGCGTCTGGAGTACGATCCCAACCGGACCGCCTTCATCGCCCTGGTGCGCTACGCTGACGGCGAACTCGCCTACATCCTCGCCCCGCAGCGCCTGAAGGTCGGCGACGAGGTCGTGGCGAACGAGCGCGTGGACGTGAAGCCCGGTAACGCTTCGCCCCTGCGCAGCCTCCCGGTCGGCACGATCATCCACAATGTCGAGCTCAAGCCGCTGAAGGGCGGTCAGATCGCCCGCAGCGCCGGCGCGTACGCCCAGCTGGTCGGCCGTGACGCAGGCTACGCCCAGATCCGCCTGAACTCGGGCGAGCTTCGCATGGTGCCCGACAGCTGCATGGCCACGATCGGCGCGGTGTCGAACCCGGACCACATGAACGAGGTCCTCGGGAAGGCCGGCCGCGTCCGCCACAAGGGCCGTCGCCCGCACGTCCGCGGCGTCGCCATGAACCCGATCGACCACCCGCACGGCGGCGGCGAAGGCCGCACCTCGGGCGGCCGTCACCCCGTCACTCCGTGGGGCAAACCCACCAAGGGTCGCAAAACCCGCACCAACAAGGCGACGGACAAGCTCATCATCCGTTCGCGCCACGTCAGGAAGGCCCGCTGATGACCCGTTCCGTATGGAAAGGCCCGTTCGTCGACGGCTATCTGCTCGACAAGGCGGAAGCCGCCCAATCGTCGGGCCGCAAGGACGTGATCAAGACCTGGTCGCGCCGCTCGACGATCATGCCGCAGTTCGTGGGCCTCACCTTCGGCGTCCACAATGGCCAGAAGCACGTCCCCGTCCTCGTCTCCGAGGACATGGTGGGCATGAAGCTCGGGGAGTTCGCTCCCACGCGCTACTTCCCCGGCCACGCCGCCGACAAGAAGGCCAAGAGGAAGTAGCATGGGCAAGTCCGTCAATCCGCGCCGCGTTGGCGCCGATTCCGCGATGAGCAAGGTGCGCACGCTGCGCACCAGCGCGCGCAAGCTGAACCTCGTCGCCCAGTCCATCCGTGGGCTGAAGGTGCAGCGCGCCCTCAACGAGCTGGAATTCAGCCCCAAGCGCATCGCCGCCGACGTGCGCAAGGCCCTCTACTCGGCGATCTCGAACGCCGAGAACAACCACGGCCTGGACATCGACAACCTGGTGGTCGCCGAAGCCTATGTCGGCCGCAACCTGGTCATGAAGCGCTTCTCCGCACGCGCCCGTGGGCGTTCGTCGCGCATCGAGAAGCCGTTCTCGGAGATCACCATCGTGGTTCGTGAACTGGGCGAGGTCGCCTGATGGGTCAGAAAGTCAATCCAGTCGGTCTGCGGCTCGGCATCAACCGGACCTGGGACAGCCGCTGGTTCGCGAGCGGGCACGATTATTCGCGCCTGCTGCACGACGACCTGAAGCTGCGCAAGGAGCTTAAGAGGCGCCTGCAGCAAGCGGGAGTGTCGCGCATCCTGATCGAGCGTCCGCACAAGAAGTGCCGCGTGACCATCTATGCCGCACGCCCGGGCGTGATCATCGGCAAGAAGGGCGCCGACATCGAGAAGCTCCGTTCGGACCTCTCGAAGATGACCGAGGGCGATGTCCACCTGAACATCGTCGAGGTGCGCAAGCCCGAGACCGACGCGCAGCTGGTGGCCGAGAACATCGCCCAGCAGCTCGAGCGCCGGATCGCCTTCCGCCGCGCGATGAAGCGCTCGATGCAGTCGGCCATGCGCCTAGGCGCCAAGGGTGTCCGCGTCGAGGTGGCCGGCCGTCTGGGCGGCGCCGAGATCGCTCGCGCCGAGTCCTATCACGAGGGCCGGGTGCCGCGTCACACGCTGCGCGCCGACATCGACTACGGTTTCGCCGAAGCGAAGACGACCTACGGGATCATCGGCGTGAAGACCTGGATCTTCAAAGGCGAGGTCCTCGAGCACGACCCGATGGCGCTGGACAAGCGCCTGGCCAGCGAGACCGGCGCAGCCGGCGAGGGCCCGGGACGAGACCGCGGCGAACGCGGGGAGCGGGGCCCGCGCCGGGAACGGCGCGAAGCGCCGGCGGCCTGAGCTTAAGGGTTAGATCATGCTGTCCCCGAAGAAGACGAAGTACCGCAAGCAGTTCAAGGGCCGCATCCATGGCATGTCCAAGGGTGGCTTCACGCTGAACTTTGGCTCGCACGGCCTCAAGTCGCTGCAGCCCGAGCGCGTCACCGCGCGCCAGATCGAAGCCGCCCGGCGGGCGATCACCCGCCAGATGAAGCGTCAGGGCCGGGTGTGGATCCGGATCTTCCCGGACGTCCCGGTCAGCGACAAGCCGGCCGAAGTCCGCATGGGCAAGGGCAAGGGCGCGATCGAGTACTGGGCCGCGCGCGTCGCGCCGGGCCGGATCATGTTCGAGGTGGACGGCGTGCCAGACGACGTCGCGCGCGAAGCCCTGCGCCTTGGCGCGGCCAAGCTGCCGGTCAAGACGCGCATCGTCACCCGTATCGGCGAAGCCGCGGTCGAGGCTGCGTAAGACCATGAAGATCGATGACGTCCGCCGCATGAGCGCCGACGAGCTCTCCGACGAGCTGCTGTCGCTCAAGAAGGAACAGTTCAACCTGCGTTTCCAGGCCGCCACCGGGCAGCTCGAAAAGACGCACCGGGCCCAGGAAGTCCGCCGGGACATCGCCCGCATCAAGACCGTGATGCGCGCGAAGTCGGCGAACGCCTGAGTCAGCAGAGAAGATCGAGATGCCCAAGCGAATCCTCGAAGGCGTGGTGGTCTCCGACAAGGAGAACAAGACGGTGATCGTGCGCGTCGAGCGCACCTTCCTGCACCCGCTGCTCAAGAAGACCGTGCGCCGCTCCAAGCGCTACCACGCCCATGACGAGACCAACTCGTACCATGAAGGCGAGATCGCTCGGATCATCGAGTGCGCGCCCAAGTCCAAGCTCAAGACGTGGGAGGTCCTGCCGAAGGACGCCTCCCCGACCGGCGCCTGAGGGAGCGGCTGAACCATGATTCAGATGCAGACCAACCTCGAGGTCGCCGACAACTCCGGCGCGCGCCGGGTGATGTGCGTGAAGGTCCTCGGCGGCGCCAAGCGCCGCTACGCCGGCGTGGGCGACAAGATCGTCGTCTCCGTCAAGGAAGCGATCCCGCGCGGCCGCGTGAAGAAGGGCGACGTCCTGCAGGCGATCGTCGTGCGCACCAGCTCGGCGATCAAGCGCCGCGACGGCTCGATCATCCGCTTCGACAAGAACGCGGCGGTGATCGTGAACAAGCAGTCGGAGCCGATCGGCACGCGCATCTTCGGACCCGTGCCGCGCGAGCTCCGGGCGAAGAACCACATGAAAATCATCTCCCTCGCCCCCGAGGTGCTGTGATGGCTGCGAAGATCAAGAAGGGCGACCGGGTGATCCTGATCGCCGGCAAGGACAAGGGCCGCACCGGCGTGGTCGAGCAGGTCATGCCGAAGGAGGACCGCGTGATCGTGGGCGGCCTCAACCTGGTGCAGCGCCATACGCGTCCGACCCAAGGCGATCCGCAGGGCGGCATCAAGACCAAGGCCGCGAGCATCCATGTGTCCAACGTCGCCCTGGTCGACAGCAACGGAAAGCCGACCCGCGTCGGATTCCGCGTCGAGGGCGAGAAGAAGGTGAGGGTGGCCAAGTCCACCGGCGAGGTCGTCAATGGCTGAGACCGAAACCGCGTACGAACCGCGGATGAAGACCGAATATCGCCAGCGCATCCGCAAGGCGATGAAGGACAAGTTCGCCTACACCAACGAGATGCAGATCCCGAAGATCGACAAGATCGTCGTGAACATGGGCATCGGCGAAGCCGTGACGGACTCCAAGAAGGCCGCTTCGGCGATGAAGGACCTCGCCGCGATCACGGGCCAGAAGCCCGTGGCGACCAAGGCGCGCACCTCGATCGCCGGCTTCAAGCTGCGTGAAGGCATGGTGGTGGGCGCCAAGGTGACCCTGCGCGCCGACCGTATGTACGAGTTCCTGGATCGTCTTATCACCATCGCCCTGCCGCGGGTGAAGGACTTCCGGGGTCTCAAGCCGACGAGCTTCGACGGCCGTGGCAACTACGCCATGGGTCTGCGCGAACACCTGGTGTTCCCCGAGATCAACTACGACGAGATCGACCAGATCTGGGGCATGGACATCATCGTCTGCACCACCGCGAAGTCCGATGAGGAAGCTCGTGAGCTCCTCCGGGAATTCCACTTCCCGTTCACCCAGGCCCAGGCCTGAGCCGAGAACGGGCAAGGAGAACCATTCATGGCCAAGAAGAGCGCCGTCAACCGCAACGAACGCGTCCGCAAGCTGGTGAAGCAGTTCGCCGCCAAGCGCGCCGCGCTTAAGGCGACCGCCGAGAACGACAACCTCTCCCTCGAGGAGCGGTTCGAGGCTCGTTTGCAGCTCGCCAAGCTGCCGCGCAACTCCGCGCCGACCCGCATCCGCAACCGCTGCGAGGTGACGGGCCGTCCACGCGCTTTCTACCGGAAGCTGAAGATGAGCCGTATCGCCCTGCGCGAACTGGGATCTGCCGGGCAGATTCCCGGTCTCGTGAAGTCGAGCTGGTGAGGAGGGCGAGATGGTGAACGATCCCCTCGGCGATATGATCGCCCGCATCCGCAACGCCGCCCAGCGTAAGCGGTCCAAGGTGCTGACGCCCGCTTCGCGGATGCGCGAGCGCGTGCTCGATGTGCTGCTGTCGGAAGGCTACATCCGCGGCTTCACCCTCGTGCAGGAGCCCGGCGCCTTCCCGCAATTCGAGGTCGAGCTGAAGTACTTCGACGGCCAGCCGGTCATCGCCGAGATCTCTCGCGTGTCGAAGCCGGGCCGCCGGGTCTATTCGTCGATCGGCGATCTCAAGCCGGTGAAGAACGGCCTGGGCATCTCGATCCTTTCGACGCCCAAGGGCGTGATGTCGGACACCGCGGCGCGCAGCGCCAACGTGGGCGGCGAAGTCCTCTGTCAGGTGTACTGAGATGTCCCGGATCGGCAAGAAAGCGATCGCCATCCCCTCTGGGGTGACCGTCACCCTGCAGGGCCAGACGGTGACCGTGAAGGGGCCGAAGGGCCAGCTGGCCTGGACGGTGAGCGACGAGATCGAAGTGGCCCAGGCCGACGGCCAGGTGAGCTTCACCCCTCGGTCGGAGTCCACGCGCGCCAGGGCGATGTGGGGTCTCTCCCGCACCCTGATCAACAACATGGTCGTGGGTGTCACCAAGGGCTACGAGGAGACCCTCGAGCTCGTCGGCGTCGGCTATCGCGCGGCGATGAAGGGCCAGGCGCTCAACATGCAGCTGGGGTTCTCCCACGAAGTGGATGTCCCACCCCCGGCCGGCATCACCTTCGCGGTGCCGCGCCCGGTCGAGATCAAGATCTCGGGCATCGACAAGCAGCTCGTGGGCGAGATCGCCGCCAGGATCCGCAAGATCCGCCCGCCCGAGCCCTACAAGGGCAAGGGCGTCCGCTACGGCGGCGAGACTGTCCGGCGCAAGGAAGGCAAGAAGAAGTAAGATGGCCCTCTCACCGCGAGACATCACCAAGAAGCGCGCCGAGCGCGTTCGCCGCCGCCTCCGCACGGTGGGCGGCGGTCGTCCGCGCCTGTCGGTCTTCCGTTCGGCGAAGAACATCTACGCCCAGGTCATTGACGACGAGCGCGGCGTGACCCTGGCGGCGGCCTCCTCGCTCGAAGAGGGCGAGAAGGGTTCGAAGGGTTCGGACAAGGCGGCGGCCGCGAAGGTCGGCGCCCTGGTCGCCCAGCGCGCGATCGAGAAGGGCTGCAAGGAGGTCGTCTTCGACCGCGGCGGTTACATCTATCACGGCCGGATCAAGGCGCTGGCTGACGCCGCGCGTGAAGCCGGCCTGAACTTCTGATTTGGAAAGGCTTTAGCATGGCCCGTGGCGAACAGCAGCGCGGCGGCGGAGAGCGCCGGGACCGGCGCGACCGGAACAAGCCCGAAGAGCGGGCCGATTCCGAAATCGTCGAGAAGCTGGTGCACATCAACCGCGTCGCCGCCACGGTGAAGGGCGGCCGGCGCTTCTCCTTCGCCGCCCTTATGGTGGTGGGAGACCAGAAGGGCCGCGTCGGCTTCGGCCACGGCAAGGCTCGCGAGGTCCCCGAAGCCATCCGGAAGGCGACCGAGGAAGCCAAGAAGTCGATGATCCGCGTGCCGCTGCGCGAATCCCGCACGCTGCACCACGACGGGGCGGGGCGCTGGGGCGCTGGCAAGATCATGATGCGCGCGGCGCCTCCCGGCACCGGCGTGATCGCCGGTGGTCCGATGCGCGCCGTGCTCGAGACCTTGGGCGTGCAGGACGTGGTGGCCAAGTCGGTCGGCTCGTCCAACCCCTACAACATGATCCGCGCCACCTTCGAAGCGCTGAAGGAACAGGCCTCGCCCCGCCAGGTGGCGGCCAAGCGCGGCAAGAAGGTCAGCGACATCGTCGAGCGGCGCTCCGACTCCGCCAGCGGCGAAGCCGTCGAAGCCTGAGCCGACCGGGGATTTTAGAACATGGTAAAGTCCAAGGCCGAGCCTAAGGCCGCCAAGCTCACCGTCCGCCAGACGGCCAGCCCGATCCGTCGCAAGTTCGACCAGCGCGCCACGCTCGTGGGCCTGGGCCTGAACCGGATCGGCCGCACCGTGACCCTCGACGACACGCCCGCGATCCGCGGGATGATCGCCAAGGTCGCCCACATGGTCGAAGTCGTTTCGGCCGAATAGTCCGCATACCCCCAACGCTCAGGCGAAGGGGGACCCCGTCCTCCGAAGCCTTGGCGTAGGAGGAAGCCGAGTCGGGCGCGAGCCCGGCGACAGATCTCCTAGGAGAGGCGCCAGATGACCAAGCTCAACGAACTCGCCCCGAGCCCGGGCTCGACCCAGTACAAGACCCGCGTCGGACGCGGCCCGGGATCGGGCAAGGGCAAGACCGGCGGCCGCGGCGTGAAGGGCCAGAAGTCCCGGACGGGCGTGGCCATCGCCGGCTTCGAGGGCGGCCAGATGCCGCTGCACATGCGGATGCCCAAGCGCGGCTTCAACAACCCGCGCGCCCTCGACCTGGCCGAAGTCAACTTCTGGCGTCTCGAGCAGGCGATCGCCGCGGGCAAGCTGGACGCTTCCAAGCCGATCGATGCGGCCGTTCTCGTCGAAGCCGGCGTGCTTCGCCGGGCGAAGGACGGCGTGAAGCTGCTCGCCAAGGGCGAGCTGAAGTCGAAGCTCCAGATCACCGTATACGCGGCCTCGGCCTCCGCCCGCGAGGCGGTCGAGAAGGCCGGCGGCTCTCTCACCGTGACCCGCCCGCAACCGGCCGAGGCGGAGGCTTCCGCGGGCTGATCTCGACGAGGGCGAAGGGCCGCGGCCGTTTCGCCCTCGCGCCCGCCGCGCGGGCCGCCTATCTTGCGCGCACGACCTCTAGTTCCGGGATGACGCATGGCTTCGGCCGCCGAACAGCTCGCCGCCAACATGAATTTCGGCGCCTTCCAGAAGGCGACGGAGCTCCACAAGCGCATCGGCTTCACCCTGCTGGCGATGGTTGTCTATCGCCTGGGGACCTACATCCCGATCCCGGGGATCAACGCGGCCGCGTTCGCCCACGCCTTCGAAGGGCAGGCCAAGGGCATCCTTGGCATGTTCAACATGTTCTCCGGCGGCGCCGTCCAGCGGATGGCGATCTTCTCGCTGAACGTGATGCCGTACATCTCGGCCTCGATCATCGTGCAGCTCCTCGGCAGCGCGTATCCGCCGTGGGAGAAGCTGCGCAAGGAAGGCGGCGAGGCCGGCCGCAAGCAGCTCAACCAATACACCCGCTATCTCACGGTTGTGCTCGCCCTGTTCCAGTCCTTCGGCATCGCCGTTGGTCTCTCCAATGCACCGGGCATTGTCGACGAGCCTGGTATCTTCTTCATCGCCTCGACGATGATCACGCTCACCGGCGGCACGATCTTCCTGATGTGGCTGGGCGAGCAGATGACGACCCGCGGCGTGGGTAACGGCATCTCGCTGATCATCTTCGCCGGCATCGTCGCCCGGCTTCCCACGGGTCTCTGGGACCTGCTGCAGGAAGCGCGCCTGGATCCTTCGAAGACGGTCCAGATCTTCGGCTATATCGCCCTGGCCGTAGCCGTGATCCTGTTCATCGTGTTCATGGAGCGCGCCCAGCGGCGCCTTCTGATCGTCTACCCCAAGCGGCAGGTCGGAAACCGGATGATGGGCGGGGAGAATTCCTTCCTCCCGCTCAAGATCAACGTCAGCGGCGTCATCCCACCGATCTTCGCTTCGTCCCTGCTGCTGCTGCCGGCGACGGCGGCCGGGTTCCTGGCGACCGCGAAGCTGCCGCCATGGGCGCAGTGGCTGCCGACGGCGGTCGGCATGCTGGGCCACGGCAAGCCGCTGTTCATGATCCTGTACGGGGTCCTGATCGTCTTCTTCTGCTTCTTCTACACCTCGGTCGTCTTCAATCCGGACGACACCGCCGAGCAGCTCCGCAAGTACGGCGGCAACCTCCCCGGCATCCGGCCTGGCAAGCGCACGGCTGAGTACATCGACTATGTGCTCACGCGACTGACGTTGATCGGCGCGGTCTACATAGCGGCCGTGTGTCTTCTGCCGGAGTTCCTGGCGGGGTCGAGCGGCTCCTACGCCTTTGGCGGCACGTCAATCCTGATCGTCGTGTCGGTGACCATGGACACCGTGGCGCAGATCCAGTCCCATCTGCTCGCCCACCAGTACGAGGGGCTGATCAAGAAATCGCGGATGCGCGGCGCCCGTCGCTGAGCGGGCCGATGAGCTGGGCTGCCGCCAACTGACGCAGCGACAGGCTGGAGCGCGGCGCCGACTCATGGGAGCGAACTGATTTTGGAGCGCGCCACAAGGGCGGTCGCCCAAGGGAGGGAGTGGATGAACCTGATCCTTTTCGGTCCGCCGGCGGCGGGGAAGGGAACTCAGGCCAAGCGCCTGGTGGAGCGCCGGCGGATGGTCCAGCTGTCCACGGGCGACATGCTGCGCGCGGAAATCGCCTCCGGCTCGGAGCTCGGTCAGAGGGTCTCCAGCATTATCCAGCATGGCCACCTGGTGCCCGATGGGATCGTCATCCGATTGATCGAAGATAGGCTTCCGGGACTGGCGGGCACCGGCGGCGCCATCTTCGATGGCTTCCCCCGAACGGTCGCCCAGGCCAAGGCGCTCGACGCCATGCTCAAGCACGCCGGGAAAAAGATCGACCAGGTCATCCGGTTGAGCGTCAACGACGAAGAACTCAAGGCGCGCGTCGCCGGGCGCTTCGCCGAGTCGGGGCGGCCCGACGACAATCCGGAATCCTTCGCCGTCCGGCTGTCGGCCTACAATCGGGACACCGCGCCGCTGATCCCGTATTACGAGGCCCAGGGAAAGCTTCGGAACGTCGATGGCATGGCCAGCATCGATGTCGTGGCTGACCAGATCGACGAGCTTCTGGAGAAAGTCTGATCAGGACGTCCGGGAGGCTTCAAAGGCCATTGACCTCGCTGCGTTCATCCCTATAACCACTCCCTCCGCGAAAGAAGCGCGATCGGCGTCTGCCCCTGCGAGGAGGCGGATTCGTTCGCGCTTTTTCGCCGTGTCCGGCGCCGTCAGGAGATTAGCTTGGCCCGCATTGCAGGCGTGAACATCCCCACGAACAAGCGCGTCATCATCGCGCTGCAGTATATCCATGGCATCGGCCCGGCGGTCGCCCGCGAAATCGTCGATCGGGTCGGCATCGCCGACGCCCGCCGGGTGAACCAACTCACGGACCAGGAAGTGGTTCAGATCCGTGAGGTGATCGACCGTGATTATCTAGTCGAAGGCGACCTGCGTCGCGAAACCGCAACCAACATCAAGCGGCTGATGGACCTGGCCTGCTACCGCGGCCTGCGCCACCGCAAGGGCCTGCCGGTGCGGGGACAGCGCACCCACACGAACGCCCGGACCCGCAAGGGCCCGGCCAAGCCGATCGCCGGCAAGAAGAAGTAAGAAGGGGCGTCCGATGGCCAGGGAACCGGCGCGCGTCAAGAAGCGCGAGCGCAAGAACATCACTTCGGGCGTGGCGCACGTGAACGCCTCGTTCAACAACACGATGATCACCATCACCGACGCCCAGGGCAATGCGATCTCCTGGTCCAGCGCCGGCTCGATGGGCTTCAAGGGCTCGCGCAAGTCGACGCCCTACGCGGCGCAGATGGCGGCGGAAGATGCGGGCCGGAAGGCGGCGGAACACGGTGTCCGCACCCTCGAAGTCAACGTCTCGGGGCCGGGGTCCGGCCGGGAATCGGCGCTGCGGGCTCTTCAGGCCGTCGGCATGACTATCACCACTATCCGCGACGTCACTCCGATGCCGCACAACGGCTGCCGTCCGCCAAAGCGTCGGCGCGTCTGAGTTACTATATCCCCGAATATTTCCGTTCATTGCCGATCTGTGAGGACCTGCGCAGGCCGGCGAACCCGTGTCGAAGGACACCGATAAATCCGTGATCGAACGCAACTGGAACGAACTGATCCGTCCTGAGAAGCCGCAGATCGAGGCCGGCGCCGACAGCTCCCGCAAGGCGCGCATCGTCGCCGAACCGCTGGAGCGGGGCTTCGGGGTGACCCTGGGCAACTCGCTGCGCCGGGTGCTTCTGTCGTCGCTGCAGGGCGCGGCCGTCACCGCCATCCAGATCGATGGCGTGGTGCACGAGTTCTCCTCTCTCGAGGGCGTGCGCGAGGACGTCGTCGACATCGTCCTCAACATCAAGCAGCTGGCGCTGCGGATGCACGCCGAGGGCCCCAAGCGCATGACCCTGCGTGCGACCGGTCCGGGCGCGGTGACCGCGGGCCAGATCGAGGCGCCCTCGGACATCGAGATCCTCAATCCCAAGCACGTCCTGCTCACCCTCGATGAGGGCGCAAGCGTGCGGATCGAGTTCACCGTGCAGAACGGCAAGGGTTACGTTCCGTCCGAGCGCAACCGGCCCGAGGATGCGCCGATTGGCCTGATCGCCGTCGACGCCCTGTACAGCCCGGTCAAGCGCGTCGCCTACCGCGTCGAGCCGACCCGCCAGGGCCAGAGCCTCGACTACGACAAGCTGATCATGGAAGTGGAAACCAACGGCGCGGTTTCGCCGGTGGACGCGGTGGCTTACGCAGCCCGGATCCTCCAGGACCAGCTGCAGGTGTTCATCACCTTCGAGGAGCCGAAGAAGAAGCTCGAAGGCGAGGCCAAGCCGGACCTGCCGTTCAACCCGGCCCTCCTCAAGAAGGTGGACGAGCTGGAGCTGTCGGTCCGCTCGGCCAACTGCCTGAAGAACGACAACATCGTCTACATCGGCGATCTGATCCAGAAGACGGAGGCGGAGATGCTCCGCACTCCGAACTTCGGACGCAAGTCGTTGAACGAGATCAAGGAGGTCCTGACCAACATGGGACTCCACCTCGGTATGGACGTGCCGAACTGGCCGCCGGACAACATCGAGGACCTGGCCAAGAAATTCGAAGACCAGATCTAAACCTCTGGTATAAGGCCCGTCCTTCTAAAGGGCCGTTTGGAGAGACGAGACCATGCGCCACGGTTACGCGCACCGCAAACTCGGCCGCACTACGGCCCACCGCACGGCCCTGTTCGCCAACATGTCGGCGAGCTTGATCAAGCACGAGCAAATCGTCACGACGCTGCCCAAGGCCAAGGAGCTTCGCCCCTTCGTGGAAAAGCTCGTGACCCTGGCCAAGCGCGGCGACCTTCACTCGCGCCGGATCGCGATCTCCAAGGTCCGTGACGTGAGCCAGGTCGGCAAACTGTTCTCGACGCTCGGCCCCCGCTACGCGGGCCGCAACGGCGGCTACACCCGTGTGCTGAAGGCTGGCTTCCGTCACGGCGACAACGCGGCGATGGCCGTGATCGAATTCGTCGACCGTGACGTGTCGGCCAAGGGGCAGGACTCCGGCCCGAACCAAGCCACCGCGGAATGAGCTCCGTCGATCCATGCGAACCCGGGCCTCGCGGCCCGGGTTTTCATTTGACCAGATACTTTCGTGGATGTAGAAATATTCTCCAGAAACGCAGGAGGTGCGTCATGGAGAGCGAACGTCCAACCCTCGCCGTAGGCGTCTGTTACAAGAATCCCCGCGCCGCGCTGGCGTGGCTGGAAAAGGCCTTTGGCTTCGAGACCACCATGGTCGTCGAGAACCCCGACGGCTCCATCGGCCACAGCGAGATGCGGGTCGGCCGGAACGGACTGGTGATGGTGGGTCGCGAGTGGGACGAGTTCCACCGCAGCCCGGCCTCGATCGGCGGGGTGAACAGCCAGTCGGTCCATATCAATCTCGACGACGCCGACGACATCGACGCCCACTACCACCGCGCCCTGACGGCCGGCGCGAAGAAGCTGCGCGAGCCGGCGGACCAGTTCTACGGCGATCGCGTCTACGGGGTCATCGATCCCGAGGGTCATCAGTGGACCTTCAGCCGCACTATCAAGGCCATGACCATCGACGAGATGTCGAAGGCCGGCGGCCGGAAGATCCGCGAGCGTCTGGAGGAGTCGCAATGAGCTCCGCGTTCACAACCTCGGTGTTCTATCAGGACCCGTTGGCCGCGTTGCACTGGCTCGAGAAGGCGTTTGGCTTCGAGACCACGCTCCTCGTTACGGACGACGCCGGCGCTGTCGGCCACGCCGAGATGAGTTTTGGCGGGGGGTCGATCAACGTCGGCGGCGAATGGAGTTCACCCGAGCTCATTGGTCCGGCGGCGATGAAGAGCCCCGCCTCGCTCCATGGGCAGGCGACGCATCTCATCCGGGTGCACCTGGAAGACGGGATCGACGACCACTGCGCGCGAGCGGAGGCGGCCGGGGCGCAGATCACCCAGCGACCGGAGGATCAATTCTACGGAGCACGGGTCTATCGGGCCCTCGACCCTGAAGGGCACGTCTGGGCGTTCGACCAGACGATCAGCGACCTCTCTCACGCCGACATGGAGCGTGCGAGCGGCTTGAAAATCGCGACTTCGCTCTGACGTGTCGCGTCTCGACGCCACTCTGGCGGCTCTGGCCGATCCCAACCGCCGCCGCGTGGTCGACCTACTGCGCGAGCGGCCCAGGGCCGCGGGAGAACTGGCGCGGGAAGTAGGGGTGCCTGGGCCGGCCATGAGCCGGGCCCTGCGCGCCCTTAGGGAAGTCGGCCTCGTTGCGGAGACACATCCCGCCCATGACGCCCGAGTACGCATCTACGAACTCCAGCCGGGGCCGATGCGCGAGCTCAAGGCGTGGCTGGACGAGACCGAGGCTCTCTGGAGCGAGCAACTCTCGGCGTTCAGGGCTCATCTCGAGCAGGAAGCCTGAGGTGGCTTCCCGCGTCCTGGTGGCGCTGCGGGTGCCGGCGGCGCCGCAACGGGCGTTCGACGCCTTCACCGGCCAGATTGGCCGCTGGTGGCGGCCCAATCCGCTGTTCGCCTTCACCCCGCGGGACCCCGGGGTTCTAGCGTTTGAGGGCGGGGAGGGCGGCCGGCTGATCGAGAGAATGTCGACCGGCAAGGTGTTCGAGATCGGCAAGGTGAAGATTTGGTCGCCGCCGGAGCGCTTGGTCTTCTCCTGGCGCCAAGCGACCTTCGCCCCGGATCAGGACACCGAGGTCGAGGTCCGCTTCGAACCGGTTGGGGAAGAGACCCGGGTCACCGTCGAACATCGCGGCTGGGACACTGTCCCCGCCGCGCATGCGGCGCGCCATGGCTTCCCGAACCAGGTCTTCCTGCTTCGCCACGCCGAATGGTGGCAGGCCTTGCTCGGCTCGCTGAAGCGGTCCATGGCCGTGGGAAGCGAAGCGGAGGAGGGGCCGTGACCGCCTCGACGATCAATGGCGCACGGCAGCCGCGGACCGCGGCCTTCGGATTCGTCTTCGCATCCGCGCTGATGAACTCGGTGTCGTTCGGGATCATGATCCCGATCCTGCCCAACCTCATCAAGCAGATGAACGGAGGCGACACTGCCGCCGCCTCCGTCTGGACCGCCGTCTTCGCGACCGTCTGGGGCCTGATGCAGTTCTTTTGCGGGCCGATCCTCGGGATGCTCTCGGATCGCTTCGGCCGACGCCCCGTGTTGCTGGTTTCGATCTTCGGCCTGTTCGTGGACTTCCTGTTCATGGCCTTCGCGCCGACCCTGCAGTGGCTGTTCGTCGGGCGCGTATTCAACGGCATAACCGCCTCGAGCTTCTCGACGGCCAACGCCTATGTCGCCGACATCACCCCTCCGGAGAAGCGAGCCCATAACTTCGGGATCATGGGCTCGGCGTTTGGCGTGGGGTTCGTGCTCGGCCCGACGATCGGCGGCGTCCTTGGCGAGCACAACCTGCGCTGGCCGTTCCTTGCAGCAGCCGCCCTGTGCGCGATCAACTGGATCTACGGACTGCTCGTCCTGCCAGAGTCGCTGCCATTGGAGCGGCGGAGCAAGATCCAATGGTCGAGGGCGAACCCGATAGGCTCGCTGCTTTTCCTGCACAGCACGCCGAACCTGCTCGGCCTGGCGAGCGTCGGCCTGCTGTTCCAGCTCGGCTTCACCGTCCTGCCGACGATCTTCGTCCTCTACACCGGCTACCGCTACGGCTGGACGCCGCAGATCCTCGGCTTCACCTTCATGGCCACAGGCGTCAGCCAGATCGTGGTCCAGGCCTTCCTTGTGGGCCCGGCCGTCCGCCGGCTCGGAGAGCGCGGGGCCGTCCTTGTCGGGCTCGTCGCCGGCTCCCTGGCCTTTGCGATCTATGGCCTTGCGCCCACGGGCTGGCTGTATCTCTGCGGAGTTCCGGTCTTCGCCCTGACCGGCTTCATTCAACCGGGACTGATGGGCCTGATGAGCCAGAGGGTGGGGCCAACGCATCAGGGCCAGCTGCAGGGCGCCAATCAGAGCCTCCAGGGGATCGCATCATTCTCGGCGCCCTCCTTTTTCGGATTCGTCTTCGCCTGGGCAGTGAGGCACGACGCCACCCTGCATCTGCCGGGCCTGCCGATCCTCGCCTCGGCCGCCCTGTTCGGCGTGGCGTTCTTCTTGTCCCTACGGGTCGCTACGCCCCTGTCGGTTTCACAGCGGCCTCCGGCTTGAACAGGTCGGAAGGGTGTGGCCATTTCGCCGCCAAGTGACCTGCCTGCCATTCCTGTGGGGATCCGATCCATGACTCGAGGCCTTCTGGCCTTCGCCGCATCCGCATGCCTGGCTCTTCCGGCGATCGCCCAGCCGAGCCTGCCCGAACCGACACGGGTCCCTGCCGACGCATCGGAGATGCGCCTTTCCTTCGCCCCGATCGTAAAGCGCGTCGCACCAGCCGTCGTGAACGTCTATTCCAAGCGCGTCGTCCGCGCGCAGGTCGATCCCTTCTGGTCGTTCTTCGCCGGCGCCATGCCCCGCTCGCGGACCGAGCAGTCGCTGGGCTCCGGCTCCATCGTCCGGTCGGACGGCGTGATCCTCACCAATCACCACAACATCGATGGCGCGCAGGAGATCCGCGTGGTGACCTCCGATCGCCGCGAATGGCCGGCGACCGTACTGCTCGACGATCCGCGCGCGGACCTCGCGGTCCTGAAGATCGACACCAAAGGCGAAAAGCTGCCGACTATTCCCATCGACACCCAGGGAAGCCCGCAGGTCGGCGATCTGGTGCTGGCGATCGGCGATCCCTTTGGTGTGGGGCAGACGGTGACCAACGGGATCGTCTCGGCGCTCGCGCGCTCGGACGTCGGGATCAACGACTACGCCTTCTTCATCCAGACCGACGCGGCCATCAATCCGGGCAATTCGGGCGGCCCGCTGGTGGACATGAACGGGGATCTGATCGGCATAAACACCGCCATCGTCTCCAGTTCTGGCGCTTCGGCGGGGGTCGGCTTCGCCATCCCAGCGGTCATGGCCAAGCAGGTGGTGGAGACGGCGCTGAGCGGCAGCCACAGCATCGTACGGCCCTGGCTGGGCGCAAAGACACAAACTCTCACGGACGAGATGGCGCATAGCTTCGGCCTCTCGGCGCCGGTGGGTGTGGTCGTAACCGAGGTCTGGCCGGGCGGCCCGGCGGACAAGGCCGGACTCCACAGCGGAGACGTCATCGAGGCGGTGGACGGCGCGCCGATCGATTCCGAAGGCTCGCTCACCTACCGCGTCGCCACCCACCGCTCGGGCGAAAGCGTTCAGCTTACCGTCCGCCGCGGCAAGGCGAGCTTCCTGCCGCGCCTGACGGTCGAGCCGCCGCCTGCCGTCCCGGCCGAAGACAAGCGCACCATTGCCGGCCGCAATCCACTGGCCGGCGCCACAGTGGTCAATCTCTCACCGGCGAGCGCGATCGAAAATGGATCAGACCCGTTCGCGGCGCACGGCGTTCTTGTGACCTCTGTCGCCGGCGGGCCGGCGGGAATGATCGGAATCCGGTCGGGCGACATCATCCGGCAGGTGAACGATCAGGCGGTGACGAATACCGCCGGCCTGGAGTCGCTGCTGGCGGCGCCCGCTCGCGGCTGGACGCTTTCGATCCAGCGGGGCGATCAGGTGATCACGGCGAGGTTCGAGGGTTAGGAGCGCTCGACTACCGTCGAGCGGAGGCGCCAGATCGTCGGCGCGCCTGCCGCGTACCAGAGGGCGAGCACGGGATCGCAGATCGCACAGCCTAACGAGGATGTGGCCGCGAAGGGAATTATCGGGTGACCCCATAGATGATGGGCGATGTCCCAGCCGCTGTGCAGTAGCCAGCCCAGCGCGACGGCCCAATAGTTCTCAAGACCGACGTAGGCGAGGATGGTGATCGTCGCGCAGAAGGCGAATTCGGCGACGCCGAAACCGCCGCTAAGATAGGCCGCGCCGGCGCCCGCCAGAAAGATGGCGCTGAACCGTCGCCGGGGCGGCTCCGGTAGCAGCGAGCCAAGCGCGATCAGCACGATTGCGACGCCGACTGGGGCGATCCACCGAATTAGGTCCACGCCGTCCATTGGCGATCCTCCAAGGCGACCGTAGCGCCTTGTGGCACTGGTAACCGCGGTTCCGGCGCGTGTGTGAGATGGCGGATCGTCAATCATCGTCGATAATCCGTCACGGACTGCTATCCTAGTCCGCCACGGAGTTTCTCATGCGCCGCGTCGCCATTCTTGCGATGGACGGAGTCTCCCCCGGAGACCTCGCGATCCCGTGGGAAGTGTTCTCGCGCGTCCGCCTGGCGGACGGCTCACCGGGTTACGACGTGCGCGTCTGCGGCGAGAGCGCCGACGTCCGCGCCGACGGCTTTCGCCTGAGCGCGCCATGGTCGCTGGAGGATGCGGAAGAAGCGGACACCCTGATCGTTCCCGGAACGGACAGGCCGGAAGCGCCGGTCGCCTCTCGCGTGCTTGGCGCCGTGCGTGGAGCGCATGATCGGGGCGCCAGGGTGGCCTCGATCTGCTCGGGCGCGTTCGTTCTCGCGGCGGCGGGATTGCTCGATGGGCGCCGGGCAACCACACACTGGATGGCCGCGCCCCGCCTCGCTGAGCGGTATCCGGCCGTGCGTCTGGAGCCAGACGTCCTCTTCGTCGACGAAGGGCGGGTGCTCACTTCCGCAGGCGCCTTCGCCGGGTTGGACCTTTGCCTGCACATGGTGAGATGCGACCATGGACAGTGGGTAGCCGCCCAGGCGGCGCGCATGGCTGTCGCTCCCATCGAGCGAACGGGCGGGCAGGCGCAGTTCATCCGCCGCGAGGTTCCTTCAGCGTCTGCAAGTCTCGCGCCCGTGCTCGAGTGGGCGACGCGCAACGCCCATCGTCCCCTCACCGTGGCGGACCTTGCCGCGCGCGCGGCTTCAAGCCCTCGCACGCTTGAGCGTCGTTTCAGGGCCCAGACGGGTCTATCCCCGCTTCAGTGGCTGCTGGCCGCGCGGCTCGCTCGTGCTCGCGAGCTGCTCGAAGCAACAGGACTCCCGGTGGAGACGATCGCCTGCGAGAGCGGCTTCCCGACCGCGGCGGCCCTGCGGGAGCAGTTCCGGCGCAGCCTCGGCGTCACGCCCACCGCCTACCGGCGCGCCTTCGGCGGCGGGTGAGGGTCCTTTTAGGCTGAGGTCAGGCGGCAGCCTCACTTCAGCCCTTGAGGGCCTCGGCCATATGCAGGTGCTTGCGGAGCACGGGCAGCGACTGGCGCGCGTGCGCCGCGGCCGGTCCATGGCCGGACTTCGCTTCCTGCTCGAACATCGCGATGTCCTTCTGGTGATCCTGGATCGCGATCTGCTTGGCCTGGGTGTCCAGCTGGGCGCCCGAAAGGCTCTGAAGTTGGCTCATCGCCTGGACGGCGTCCGGATCCGGCTGCTCCGGCGCGCTGGCTCCCATTGCCTTGGCCGCAGCTTCGGCCTTGCGACGGCTGAGCGTGTGGTCCTGGACAAGGGTTGCGCCGAAGTGACGGACCTGCGCCGTTCCGCCTTTCTGTTCCAGCATGTGACCCATCTGGATTTCGCCCGTGTCGCCGGCGACTGCCTTTTGAATAAAGGTATTGTCGTCCGCGGGCTGCGCCAGAGCCGGCGTGGCAGCAAGCGCGACCACGGCGGCGGCGGCAGCGCAGAATGAGAGTTTCATCGAACACCCCATATCAGGACCAGAACCTAGGCCCTGAACCCATTGAGGAGCGGCGCAGTTTCGGGACGTCAAACAGGCGTCCTGCTCCTACTCGATCGCCAGGATCTCCGTCTCACCGCCGCCGATGGCCGCCGTCTCCCCCACGGTCTTGCCTGACAGAGCTCGGGCCAAGGGAGAGACGTAGGAAATCCGCCCTTCCTTGGGGTCGGCCTCGTCCTCGCCGACGATGCGGAAGCGCTGAATGCGTCCGTCCTCTCGCTCGATCGTGACCGTCGAGCCGAACGCCACGCTGTCGGTCGTCTCCGGGGGGTGGACGAGCTGGGCCGATGCGCGGCGCGCGGACCAGTATCGCAGCTCACGAGTGGCCCTCGCCATGGCGGTGCGATCGACGCTCAAGTCGTCTTTCGCCTGCGCGGCCCCGTAGGCGGCTTGCGCTTCGGCCAGCGCCGCTTCGATCGCCGCGAGGCCCTCGGGAGTGACGAGGTTGGGATGAAGGGAAATCGGCCGGTCTGGGAGATCGGCTGCTTGGGCCTCGATATCTTCCTCTCGGGTGAAGGCGACACTCATTGCAAGGCTTTCATTGTGCTTGATCGTGTACGAAAGCGGCGGTCATCATGCCACATGCTCAAGGTCTAGGGCCGCCGCAATTCAATCAATGTGCAGAAGGTCATGTGGCTGCTTGGGGAACTGCAAATTGAGTACGAGCATGTACCCGCCGGCGGTCCGTTCGGCGGATTGTCGGATCCGGAGCACGTCGACATCGCCTTCGACGACCTGAAGGGTCGTCTGGCTTTCTGACGATGAAAGCCCCTGACGCCTGGCTCGACCTCGCCGCTCGCGCTTGCTCCCACGCAGGTCTGGATTCGAGGCGCCTCGCCGTCGAGGCGGTGGATCACGGAAAATCAGGAGCCGAGGTTCTGCTCCTGGACGGTTCGGCTCCGGCGGTCCTGAAGGCGGTGCGGGCCACGGAGCGGGCCGCGGCCGCGAGCCTCGCGCGTGAGACCGAGTCCATGGTCTGGCTGGCCGGACGGGCGCGAGCGCCAAAGGTGTACTGGTCCGGCGTGCTCGGCGAATGGCGGGTCCTGCTGAGCGAACGTCTGCCGGGGGGTCCGGCGTCGCACCTCCCGGCGGCGCAAGCCGAGGAGGGCCTGGTTCGCGTCGTACATGCGCTCGCCGCACTCCATGCAATGTCGGTGACGGATTGTCCTTTCGACCAGCGGCTGGATGTGAAGCTCGCTGCGGCCCGCGAAAGGGTGGAGACGGGGGTGATCACGCCGGACGACTTCACGGGGCGCAATCGAGGCCAGGACCCAAGGGAGATGTTCCGCCGCCTCGAAGCGCGGATCCCGCTCCGCCAGGATCTCGTCGTCACCCACGGCGACGCAAGCCTGCCCAACTTCCTCGTGCCGCCGGATGGGGAGGTCGGCCTGGTCGACCTCGCCCTGCTCGGCGTGGCCGACCGTTGGCACGACCTGGCGCTCTTCCTGCGCTCGGCCGCGCGCAACTTCCCGCAAGTCGACGCCGTCGCGATCCTGAAGGATCACTATCCCCTGGCGCGGATCGACCCGAGACGGCGGGAGTTCTACCGCCGCCTCGACGAGTTCGCCTGAAGGCGTCTCAGAACCGTTCGCCCACCATCTCCTCGCTTTTTGCCCACAGCGCTTTGGCGTGGTCGGCGTCCAGGGCATAGGGCCGCACGCCGCCCATACGGAAGTCCTCCGCATCCACGATCTAGGCGACGTGGCAGTCCTCGCAGTAGCGGCTTGTCGACATCATCATGGACGGCTTACGCGCGCCGACTCGGTAACGGGCGAAGACGCCCCAGTCGTGGTGGAATGGGCGCCTTCCAGGCGACGAATGACCCACATCCTCATAGGCCAACCCACCAGGAAGAGCCCAATCAGGAGAAGGGTGATAAGCCCCGGCGGCGGATTGTGCACACCGCTCACCAGGAAGAGGAAGAAGGGAGGCGTGAGGAGGATCAGGAGGAAGCTGAATATTCTGGTTCTCTTGCCGATTTCGGGCGCCACCTTGTCGACGATCAGGGCGGCGTAGCCCCAGAGAGCGGCGAGGGCGACGCCGATGGCGATCACAAGGGAGGAATAGACCTCCATCGCCGCCTGGGTCGGGCCCCCGCCGTGCACCAAGTGGGTCGCGGCGGGGAGCAGACCCACCAAGCCGAGGAAGATGAGATTCAACACGGTGATGGGCGGGTCGGCGTCCAGGATCATCGAGAAGAAGCGCCGGTGCGCGAGCCAGAAAACGGCGATCACGAGGAAGCTGAGCGCATACGCGTCCAGCTGCGGCGCGAGGGTTCGCCAGATATCGAGGGCGGTGGTCCATTTCGAAGGCGCGTACATCTCCAGCGCCAGCAAGGTCATCGAAATGGCGAAGACCCCGTCTGACAACATGATGACGCGGTCGAACCAGTGTCGCCGTCGCCGCCGCTCAAGCGGCTCGTCCGTGTCCAGGGATTCCGGCTCTCCCGCCATCGGGGGTTAGCCGAACCCCCGGTCGGCCAGCCAGTCGCCGAGGAGGTCGATCCAGCGGTCGGACGGGAGTCCCTGGCGGACCATGCCGAAGCCGTGTTGCCCGCGAGCGAAGATGTGGAGTTCGGCGGAGCGCTCGGCGTCCGTCCAGTCCATGTAGAGCTGCTCGACCATCCGGAACAGCAACCGGTCGTCGTGGGCGATGACGGTGAAGAGGGGCGGCGCCTCTGGCGGCACAGGGCGGCCTTGCGTGTCGCCGCCATAGATCGCTGCGACGAAGGCTGGCGGCGCGCCCTGCGGGTCCATCGCCACGTCCGCCACCAGGAAGGCGCCGGCGGAGAAGCCGATCAGGCCAATCCTTTCAGGCTTCAGGCCAAATTCCGCCGCCCGCTCGCGGGCGATCTGCAGCGCACGGCGTCCGTCGTCAGCGGCGATCTCCCGGGCGAACTGAAGGCTCTCTTCGCGCAGGAGCTGATCCATGCGGCGAGGCGCGCCGGCGGCGGGACGCGGCGCGGACAGCTGCTGCTGCATCGCCGCCGAAGCCCTCGCGAACTCGGCGGGATCGGCGGGCGTGCCGCGCACGCGGTACTTCAGCAGGAAGGCGGTGAAGCCTCGGTGGGCGAACCACTCTGCCACGTCCAGGCCTTCATGCTCCCAGGCCAGGATGCGCCAGCCTCCGCCAGGGCAGACGACGACGCCGCAGCCATTGGCCGTCCCGGGGTCGGGCGTGAACACGGTCAGGGTCGCTTCCGAGACGTTGCGGAGCATTTTCGTGCCCGCCGCGACGCCTTCGGGTGGGCTGAAGACGAGTTCGGGTCCGACGCACGGCAGGGTGCGGGCAGGTCCCCGGGGCCACAGGCGTATCTCCTCGCGCGCGATCGTTGTGGCGCCGCGAACGTCGTCGGCCATGACGGCTCCTCCCTTGTTTCCCGGCGCGCAGCATCCGACGTGGCGCGCCGGCCGTCAAAGGTCAGGTCGAGACGAACTCGCGCAGGACGGCGATCGGGACCAGGCCGGTCCAGCCGCAGAAGTCCGGTCGAGCGATATGGCCGGGCGCGAGCGCGTCGGGCGCGTAGTTCTCCCAGAAGGTCCCGGTGGCCAGGAAGACCTGGGCCACGGCCCAATAGTAAGCGCTTGCGAGTCGCCGCGCCGTTGCCTCATGGCCCGAGCGGCGCAGGCCGCGCAGCAGCATGTAGTTGGTCGGCGCCCAAACGCCGCCCATCCAATATCCGCCTCCAGGTGAGAACCCCGCCTGGTCGGCCGGCCACGCCGCGGCGGGAATCTCTCGCCAGAACTCCGCCGTATCGGTCAGATGGGCGATCAGCCGCCGCGCCCGCTCGGGGGGCGCGACGCCAGCCATCAGTGTCCAGAACATGCCGATGTGCTTGCGCCGGATCGGCTGGCCGTAGCCGAGGTCGTAGTAGAAGCCGTCTTCCTCGCTCCAGCACAGCCCATTGATCGCCCGAGCGATCGAGTCGTGCGCAACGCGCCAGCGCCTCGCCTCGTCTGGTCGCCGAAGGAGCCGCGCGATCTGGGCCAGCTCGTCTGCGAAGAGGGCCATCTGGGCGGACAGATCGACGCTGCGTCCCTGCCGGTTCCACTTGGAACTCAGGAGGTTGTAGTCAAACACCGCGGGATAGAGGTTATGCAGCGGGATCCCACGCCCGTCGTCGCGCCAGCCATCGGGGTAGCGCGGGATATTGTCCATCCCCGAACCGAGCGCATCGCTGAAGAACAGACCGTCGTCGCCCCGATAGCGCCCGGCGACGAAATCGAAGAGGCGCGTGAGTTTCGGATAGACGCTCGCAAGGCGAGCGACATCCCGCGTCCGGCTGAACAGTTCCAGTTCGGCGAAGGCGAGCAGGGGCGGATTGATGCTGACCGGGTGGTCTTTCGGCCAGAACGGCCGGCCCTCAGAGTCATATTCCCGGCAGATGAACCCGTCCGCCTCCTGACGATCGTAGAAGTTGTCGAGCGCCGGCCGGATCGGCAGTTCATCGGGATGATATTTGGCGTAGGCGGCGATGAAGCAGGTGTCCCACAGGAAGATGTGGCTGCTGAACGCCGCGTCGACGAAGCGATGTGGATAGGGGGAGCCGGGTTCTCCTCCACGGACGTGACGCTTCGCGCTCTCCAGGGCCGCGCTGTACATCCGCCGCTGGAGATCGCGCGGAACATCGAGGGCCTGAGGTTCATCGCTCCACGCCGGCCACGACGACAGGGCGATGGCGCCGCCAGCCATGCCGGCGACGACATCGCGGCGGGAGAACAGGCAAGACCGGGGGAGGGACGAGCGCATGGCGCTCAGCCTAACAGCGGATTCCAGCGTGCGAACCGCAAGGTTTCGTCTCGGACATCCTCCGGCCAGTCGCCCATGCGCGCACGCAACTCGTCCAGATCACCTGCGAACAGAGCCCGTGCGGCGGCCTCGAAACCAGGCAAGTCGCCAGCGGTTGAGCGCATGAAACGGTAGGCGGCCTCGCGGGCGGCGCGCTGACGTCCGGCATCCCCCTCCGCGCGTCGCGCGGCGTCTACGAGGCGGCGCAGCGCGGCCGACGCGCCGCCGGGCTGACTGCCCAGCCACTCCCAGTGCCGCGGAAGCAGAGTCACCTCGCGCGCCGTGACCCCGAGCTTTGGACGTCCACGCACTGGGGCCGAGCCCGGCGGCAGTGCGTGACGGGCCAGGATCTCAGTTTCATCGCCCCGCAGATCCAGGTCGACAACGGCTCCGGTCTCACCGTCGAATACGAGCACCGGCCTGTCGGGGCCGCGCTGGTGGGCGCGCCAAGCGGCGATCGCCGCCTCGGCGAGGGAGCCGCGGGCCAGGCGCGTGGAGCCTTCGAAGGCGATGAAGGTGGAAGACTCTCCCTCAGCTACCGGGAGCGGCGTGGATTTCATGCACCCTATTTACCCGGGTATAAATCTCAGTCAACATTTGCGGGGACGGAAGGAGTGGTGATGCAAAAAGCAGAGCGGCGCGCGCTGATCACTGCGTTCAAGGAACGCAAAGTGGCGTGGGGCGTGTTCGTCGTCCGATGCGCCGCGACGGGCGAAGCCTGGGTCGGTGACAGCCGGCATGTGGACACCC
>JAFANN010000127.1 GCA_019232665.1 Caulobacteraceae bacterium
GAGCAGCCATCGCTCCAGGAGGTTGATCGCGCCGAGGTCGAGATGGTTGGTCGGCTCGTCGAGGATGAGGATGTCAGGCTCCTCGAGCCGTGCCGCCGCCGCGATCAGGGTCAGCCTCTGCCAACCGCCCGACAGGGTCGAGAACGACGCCCCGGCGACTTCGGGGGCCATTCCGATCTCGTCGAGAAGGATATCGATGCGCCAGTCTTCGCCGGCGGCGCCGATCCGCTCCAGCGACCGCTCCATGACCTCGCGGACGGTCACGTTGAGCAGTTCGCGCGGGACCTCCTGCGGCACATATCCGACCCGAAGGCCGCGCGAGCGGACGATCTTGCCGCGATTGAGTTCGAGCTCCCCGGTGAGGCAGCGCAGCAGAGTCGACTTGCCCACGCCGTTCTCGCCGACCAGCGCGGTGCGTGCATCGTCGAGCAGGAAGTCCACCCCCGCGAACACCTTGCGCGTGCCGTGGAAGAAGGCGCCGTCCTCGATGCCGAGAACAGCCTGACGCCTCGCCATCCCCCTCTCCAGTGTCGGTCAGGGCCTCCTGGCGGCCCCAAAGCAAAGCGGCGGCGCCACTGCTGGCGCCGCCGCCCCTCCATTCTTAGCCTTGTCGAGTAACGATCGCTAGATGCGTCGCCGCCCTATCAGGGCATGGTAGATGAAGAGGACCACGACGGCCCCGATCACCGCGACGATCGCGCTATAGATGTTGAATCCGGTGATGCCGTTGGCGCCGAAGAAGTTGAAGATCAGTCCGCCGACGAACGCTCCCACGACGCCGAGGATGATATCCATGATCACGCCGGATCCGGTGTGGTTGACAATCTTGCTGGCTATGAACCCGGCGATCAGACCCAGCACCAACCAAGCGATTATGCCCATCGGTTACTTTCCTACGTTGCGTTCTCCTGGCGGCCGATCCGCCCGTCGACCAAGCAAACGCCGATTGTAGGCGCTTGGCTCCGTATCGTTCAGCTGTCGGCTTTACTTTGTCCGCTCGCCTAATTCACACTCGCGTGAGCGACCGTCTCGACAGCCTTGCTTTCGCCCGGGCCGACGCGCTAGCCGCATCGCCCTCGCGGTCAGGATGTCAGGAGGGGCGGATGCCGGCGAAGGAAAAGGTCAGGATCTACCACAACCCACGGTGCGGCACGTCGCGGACCGTCCTCGGCATGCTGACGGAGTCCGGCGCCGAGCCGGAAGTCGTCGAGTACCTGAAGACCGGTTGGTCGCGCGAAATCCTGAACGAGATCCTCACGCGCTCCGGCCTGACCCCCAAGGACATCCTCAGGAAGAAGGAGCCCCTGGCGAAGGAGCTCGGGCTCGAGAAAGCCGCCGACAAGGCGATCCTCGACGCGATGATCGCCAACCCGATCCTCGTCGAACGGCCCATCGTGGTCGCGCCACGCGGAACCGTGGTCTGCCGTCCAGCCGAGCGCGTGTGGGAGGTTGTCAGCCGAGGCTGAGACCTAAAGCACGTCCCGTGCAGGCCAAATCGCCTGAACGGGATCAACGTGCTCTAGATTCAAGAGCTTGAGCGAGTTCTGATCGCAAAACCAGTCCCCACTTTGCGGAACGCGCTCAGTCCTCCAGGCGGACCGTAGCCTGGAGCTCGGTGTCGGCGGCGGAGCAGCCGACGAGGATGTCATAGGCGCCAGGCTCGGCGACCCAGCAGGACTGGGCGGGATCCCAGTAGGAAAAGGCGCGCGAATCGAGCCTGACGCTCACGCGGCGGCTCTCGCGCGGTTCGAGGGCGATCTTGGCGAACCCCTTGAGCTCCTTGACCGGCCGCTCGACCGAAGGCCCGCGGGGGCGGACATAGACCTGAGCGGTCTCCTTCCCCGCTCGCTCGCCGACATTCTTCAGCGTGAAGGACACCTCCACAGACGCTCCGGCTGGGACCGCCTCAGGCGCGGCGATGTCGCTGTAGGCGAAGCGGGTGTAGGTCAGGCCGTGGCCGAAGGCGAAGAGCGGCGGCTCCGCGGCCCGGTCGAAGTGGCGATAACCCACGAAGAGGCCCTCGCCATAGGTCACGCTCTCGCCGCCGGGATACCAGCCGTGGGCGGGCGTATCCTCCAGTCTGCGGGGGAAGGTGACCGGAAGGCGCCCAGACGGCGCGGCGGCGCCGAAAAGGATGCGCGCGACGGCGTGCGGGCCCTCTTCCCCGCCAAGCCAGGCCTCGACGACCGCAGGAACGTGATCGATCCACGGCAGGGCATAGGGCGCGCCGTTCGTGAGGACGACTACCGTCCGTGGATTGGCCGCCAGCACCGCTTCCACCAGGGCGTTCTGGTCTCCCGGAAGCTCGAGACCTTCGCGGTCGTATCCCTCCGCCTCGCTGACCGACGCCGCGCCGATCACGACGACGGCGGCGTCGCAGGCGGCCGCTACAACGGCCGCCTCTTCGATCGTTCCGCGCGGCTGGCGAAGGCCAAGCCCCAGGTATTCCCATGGCGGCAGGTCTCCAGCCGGCGGACGCACGTATTCGACCACGATCTTGTAGCCGCGACCCGCTTCCAGATGCACCGGGACGACCCGGCGGGGGACCCGGCTTCCGGAGACGTCAAGGGTATCAATTACCCCTGGCGTGGACATGTCGATCAGGACCTCGTCGGCCAGGCTGAGGCGGACCGTTCCGGCAGCCCGCAAACCGATCTCATGGCGCCCTTCGCGCTCGGGCCACAGCCAGCCGGTCCAGCGCATCGCGCCCAATCCCATCTCCCGATCGAGATGGTTGTGCGTGGAGATGAGTCGTCCGATCGAGCGGTCGGGGGCCATCTCGAACGGCTCGCCCTTCAGGCTGCGTTCGGCGAACCGCTCGACCATGAAGCCCGCAGCGCTGCGCGCCTCGTCGATGCTGAAAAAACCCGAGCGCGCGTGCGGGGGAACCGGTTCGTTGTCGCCGCCTTCGGCGTGTCGCACCTGCGCCTGGTCGCCGAGGACTTCCTCGATCGCCTGAAGCAGAGACACCTCGCGCGCCGCGCGCACCTGTGAGGAGCCGCCGCCCTGGATGCGCCGCACCGCCGCGTTGGGTCCAACCACGGCGAGGCTCCGCAGATGCGACGGATCGAGCGGGAGGAGCTCGCCCTCGTTCTTGAGTAGCACCACGGCCTCCTCGGCCGCGCGCGCGGCGATCTGCCGATGGCGCGCCGATCGCAGCTCGCCGGCCGGCCGCGGTTTGTCGTCCATGACGCCGGTCCGCAGGATCATCCGCAGGATGCGGCGGGCGGCCTCGTCGATGGCGGCCTTGGGGACGCGTCCGTCCCGCACGGCGGCGAGTAGCTTGTCTCCGAACCAGGCTGGCGGCCCGGGCATCTCGAGGTCGCAACCCGCCAGGACCGGCCCGACCGTGTCATGGACGGCGCCCCAGTCCGACACGAGCACCCCGTCGTAACCCCACTCCCCCTTCAGCACCTCCGTGAGCAGCCAGGGATGAGCCGTGGCGTAGAGCCCGCCGATGCGGTTGTACGAGGCCATGACCGTCCACGGGTTGGCCGCCTTCACCACGGTCTCGAAGGCCGCCAGATAGATCTCGCGCAGAGTGCGTTCGTCCGCCTCCACGCTCACCGTCATGCGGCCCTCTTCCTGGTTGTTGGCCGCGAAGTGTTTGAGCGAAGCGCCGACCCCGTGCTCCTGCAGGCCCTGGACGTAGGCGGTTCCGAGGGCGCCGGCGAGGAACGGATCTTCGGAGTAGGTCTCGAAGTTGCGACCCCACAGCGGCGTGCGGACGATATTGATCGTCGGGGCGAGGACCACCTGGTTGTCCAGAGCGAGGGCTTCGCGGGCGATCGCCCCAGCGACCTCGCGCACGAGCTCCGGGTTCCAGGTGGACGCCATCGCCACCCCGACCGGAAACACGGTCGCCGGCTCGCCCTCGTTCGAGCGCACGCCCGTCGGCCCGTCGGTCATCCGGATCGGCGGCACCCCCAGGCGCTCGACCCCGTGCAGGGTGAACGAGGCCGCGCCGGCCATCAGCGCGACCTTCTCCTCGACGGTGAGACGGGCCAGGAGGTCATCGACCCGCAGTTCGAGAGGCTGGTGCTCGTCGGCATAGAGCCGCGGAGCATGGCCGACGTCCTGGTCCATCCGGCGCCTCCGAACGCTTGTGGTTCTTGCCAGCAGCTTACGCCCGCCCCCTGAGGCGGTGAAGCGCGCCTACCTGACCTGTCTGGGAATAGAGCCTGGCACGTCAGGCTCTAGAGCGCGTTCCGCAAAAGTGGGAACTGGTTTTGCGATGAGAACGCGCTCAATCTCTTGAATCTAGAGCACGTTGATCCCGTTCAGGCGATTCCGCCTGAACGGGACGTGCTCTAGGCGGCTGCGCGCAGACGGCGACGCCGCGAGAACCAGAGGAAGACAGGGAGCGGCGCCGCGATGACGATCGCCGACCAGACACCGGAGACCGGATCGTCGACAACCAGCAGGGCGATCAGCGCCGCCTGGGTCAGGGTCGCGAGCGCGGGCAGCCAGGGAAACAGAGGCGCCCGGTAGGGGCGCAGGAGGTCTGGCTCCTTGTAGCGCAGGGCGATGCTCGAAAGGCAGATCATCAGGATGCTGCCGATGCTCCAGGGCGCGTAGATGCGCACGATGTGCTCGTAGCTGCCCGATCCGGCGAAGATGGCTGAAACGGCCGCCACAGCGGTGACGCTGGGCCATGGCGAGCCGCCGCGGGCGACCTTGGCGAGGGCCGCCGGGAGCAGGCCGTCCGCCGCCATGCGGAAGGTGATGCGCGAGGAGGCCATGATCTGCAGGTTCACGATCGCCGCCAGCGAGATCACTCCAATCGCGGTGACGACCACGTCTCCGGCCGGGCCCATGGAAACCCGGATAGCATCCCCCACCGCCAGCTCGGAGCCAGCGATCTGAGCTGGACTGACGACGTGGAACATCGCCAGGTTGACCATCAGGTAGACGACCGTCACCAGGCCGATGCCGCCGAAGGTCGCGCGGGCGACGTTGCGTCCGGCGTCCTGGACCTCCTCGCCGAAATAGATCGCGCCGTCCCAGCCGGCGTAGGTCTGGTAGACGACGCGCACGGCCATCACGACGGCGCTCACCGCCGCCGCCCCAGCGAGAGCGGCATGGGCGGGGGCCGGGTGGAAGCTCGCCGGCGCGCGGGGCGAGAGGAAGAGGATGATGGCGACCAGGACGAACGCCCCGCCCTTGATGGCGCTGGCGATCGACTGCGATCCGCCGCTGACCCGCGTTGCGGTGAGGTTCACCCCCGTCGTCGCCGCGATCAGGCCCACCGCCAGCACGGCCTTGGGGACCGACTCGGCGATCCCCAGGCGGTGAACATATTCGGCGAAGACCACGGAGATGAAGGCGTTGGAGGCGGTGTACTGCAGCCAGGTCAGCCAGCCGGTCATGAAGCCCACGGTCCGACCGAAGGCGCGCGTGGCGATCGGGTAGCTCCCCCCGGCGGCCGGGATCTCGGCGCCCGCCTCGACCAGCGGCATGGCGGTCACCATGGCGACGCCGCCGACGACCAGCCACAGAAGCAGAGTCAGTGGGACGCTCTGGATGCCGAGCGCCACGACGCCCGGCGCGCGCATGATGCCCGATCCGATGATCCCGCCGACGACGACGGCGAGGCCGAAAACAAGGCCCAGCACCCTGCGCAGGCGCGGCGCCCCTCCCCTGTGGTCTTCTTCGCTCATTCTTGGCTGACGTCAGCGGCGCCCGGGGCCGAAGTCAAGGAGACCCATCCGCCTCGGCGACCTGCGGATGCGGCGCGAAGTAGTCGTCGATGGCGTCGCCGACCTCGTCCATCATCTCCCGCCGCTGCTCCGGGTCGGTCAGGCGCAGCTCGTCGGCGGGATTGGTGATGAAGCCCATCTCCAGCAGGACTGCGGGCACATCGGGCGCGAGGAGGACGAAATAGCCGGCGTCGCGATGGCCGCGCGGCAAGAGATCGACGCTGCGGCCGATGTGATTGATCAGCAGGCCGGCGAACTCGGCGGACCTGTTGAGCGTGTTCCTCTGCGTCAGGTCGAGCAGGAGCTGGCTAACCGCCGGATCGGCCTTGTGATCGCCGGCGCGTTGGAACCACTCGTGCGGGCCGAGCACCTCGCGGACCCGCGTCACGCCGTGATCGGAGAGGGTGTAGACGCTGGCGCCGTGGGGCGTCGGGTCCTGCCCCGCCGAATCCGCGTGAAGGGAAATGAAGAGATCGGCCCTGGCGGCGCGTGCAATGCGGACGCGCTCCTCGAGCGGGATGAAGGTGTCGTCCGAGCGCGTCAGCACGACGCGGTAATGTCCCGTGCTCTCCAGGCGCGCCTTCAGCGCCAGAGCGGCGGCGAGATTGATGTCCTTCTCATTGAGCACGAGGCTCTGCGCGCCGGTGTCATGGCCGCCATGACCGGGATCGACGACAATGACCTTCGGCGTGCGGATCTCCGCGGCGTTGGCCCGCGGGGCGACCGCCGTTGCGGCGGGCTTGGCCACGGGGCGGACATAGGGACGCGGCGCGGACGCCAGCGACTGACTGGCGTCGGCGAGCACCGGGCGGTTCGCAGGGGCTGACGCCGTGGCGAGCCGGGCATAGGGAATCGGCGCCGACGGTTGGGCCGGGCCCGCATCGGCGAGGACCGGATGGTCGACCGGCGCGGGCGTCGTGGCGGGCCGGGCGTACGGACGCGGCGTCGACGGCTGAGCGGCTCTAGAGTCCGTAAGGGCCAGGTAGCCCATCGAGGGACCGGTCATGGCCGGCGCAGCTGGAGCGGTCGCCGGATGCGATGGCACGAGGGCCGCGACCGGATCGGCGGCGACCAGATCCACCACATAGCGCCAGTGCGCGATCTGAGCGGAAGGCGGGATGGCGAAGCGGCGCTCGATCGTGGCGTTGGGCGCCAGGTCGAAGGAGACCTTCGCGCCGTCGGCCGCGGCGCTCGCGGACCAGTGACGGACAAGGCCATGGCCGGCGCCCTCTCCGGCGGCGTCAGAAATGGCAGGCAGGTCGAGTTCGATCCGGCCCCCGTCCTTGGTCACTGTCACATGGCCTGGCGAGGTCGCGCCGAGATCGAGCACCAGCCGGGTGCGCCCTTCGTCCCCGCCGAACCTGACGCCGAATGGAGCGGCTGCAGTCGGAACCATCAGTTCATCGGCGAAGGCGTGCGCGAGCGGCGCCGCCGCCACGGAAGCGGCGATCGCTAAGGCGGCCCAAACCTTA
>JAFANN010000361.1 GCA_019232665.1 Caulobacteraceae bacterium
CGCGCCGGCGCGGCGGAGGACGTCGAACCCCTCGTCGAGGATCTCTGCGCCCAGAGTCCCGAGTTCAGGGCGATGTGGCGCGACAACGACGTGCCCGCGCCCCACGGCGAAGGCGTGAAGCACATCCGCCACCCTGTGCTCGGCCCCATCGCCTTCGAGCTCTCCGCCTTCGCCGTCGACGGTCGGTCCGACCTCATGCTTCTGGTCTACAACCCTGCGACGCCGGCGGAAGCCGAGGGGATCGCGGCGCTGATGAAGGGGCGCAGCTCCTGACCTCCCCCGCCAGCGAAGAAGGGCAACTGCCTAGACTTCCCGCTCCAACGCACCACCATGGCCGCATGCTGCTGGCGCGCGCCTTCGTCGGGTTCGTCTTCCTGTTCGCGGTCATCGCGGTCGCCTTCTTTGGCGCGGCGGGAAGACTCGACGACAGGCTCGGGTGGGCGACGTTGGCAGTGTTCTTCGGGTGCGCGGGGATCATCTCCATCTGGCTGTGGTTCTACGACAAGGCGCTGTTCGAGCGGCGGGTGAAGGCGAGACCAGGGTCCGAGGCGGATCGGATGCAGAACGTCATCCAGGCGCTCGCGGGGCTGGTGTTCCTGGGCGCCTTCGCCGTGCCCGGGCTGGACCGCCGGTTTGGCTGGTCGCATGCGCCGCTCGCGGTTTCGATCGCCGGCGATGCGATGATCGCCCTCGGCTTCCTGATCGTCTTCCTGACCTTCCGCGAGAACACCTTCACCGCCGGGACGATCGAGATCGCCGAGGACCAGCGGGTGATCGACAGCGGCCCCTACGCGGTCGTCCGCCACCCGATGTACGCCGGCTCCGTCATCATGATGGCCGGCATTCCCCTGGCGCTCGGCTCGTGGGTAGGGCTCGTTCCGGCCGTCATGCTGCTTCCGGTCCTCGCCTGGCGGCTGATCCGCGAGGAAGCCTTCCTGGCGGCAAACCTCGCCGGCTACGCCGACTACCGCGGCCGCGTCCGCTACCGGCTCGCGCCGATCATCTGGTAGGCCGCTATTCGACGCTCTCAAGAAACGCGATGAGTCCGTCCATGTATCTCTGCTAATCGTCGTACATCGCCAGATGACTGCCCTCGGGCAGTTAGGACCGATGGGACCTTGGCGAAGCCATCTTCGGCGAATGTCGTTTAGCGCACATGAGTCCGAGAATTGGCACCGCCGGATGGAGCATTCCCCGGGGCGTCGCCGACCGTTTTCCGGCCAGCGGCAGCGTCCTCGAACGCTATGCCCGGGTGTTCGACAGCGTTGAAGTCAACTCCACCTTCTACCGTCCGCATCGGGCGGCGACTTTGGAGCGGTGGGTGTCCGCAGTTCCGGCAAACTTCAGGTTTTCAGTTAAGGTCCCGCGGACAATCAGCCATGAGGCCGGCCTTGCTGATTGCGACCAGTTGGTCCGGTCCTTCCTCGACCAGATTGGAGCCTTCGGCGAAGCGCTCGGTCCCATCCTGTTGCAGCTTCCGCCCAGCCTTGCCTTCAACTCACGAACGGCCGGACGGGTGTGCGAGCAACTGGCGGGCGATGGTCAGCGCCTGCTCTGCTGTGAGCCCCGCCATTCGAGCTGGTTCACGCCCGAAGTGGACTCTTGGCTTGCAGCGCGCGGCATCGCCCGCGTCGCCGCCGATCCCGCTCGTCATCCTGAAGCCGGCGAACCTGGAGGTTGGCGCGGCTTCGCCTACTGGCGGCTGCATGGATCGCCGAGGATTTATTTCTCCTCTTACCCGGCTGAAGCTCTCGCCGCCCTCGCCGCTCGCCTCTCGCGCGAGCCGGCGCGGGAGGTCTGGTGCGTGTTCGACAACACTGCGTCGTCCGCAGCGGCAGCCAACGCCCTTACGGTCAAGGCGATGATCGATGAACCACTTCAAACTGCCGCCGCGACTCCCAGCCGTTCAATCGCCTCGTCCACGTTGCAGACGTCGGCGAAGTAGAGGCTGACGAAGTTGGAGATGGTCGCGGCCTGAGCGGCCTCGTCCTGGGCGGCCGAGCCGTCGGCGACGAAGATCACCCGGTAGCCCATCTGCATGGCGTCGCGGATCGTCGACTCGCAGCAGCAGTTGGTGAGTGTACCGGTGACGATGAGGGTGTCGATCCTGCGCGCCTGGAGGGTCTCGTCCAGGGCGCAAGTGCCGGGGATGAAGGCGCTGTAGCGGGTCTTGTCGATCACGAGATCGGCGTCTGTCACCTCCAGCTCCGGCCAGAGGGCGTGCTGGCTTCCGCCCCGCCCGAACGCCGCCTCCCACTGGGCGCTCGCCTCCAGGCTCATGCGGTCGAACAGCGAGGCCCAGTAGCGCGGCTCGTGCAGGTCGACGGTCATGCGCAGGAAGACGTTGATCCCGCCGGCCCCGCGGACAGCGCGGCTCAAGCGATTCACCGCCGGCACGATCGCGCGCGCCGCCGGAACCTCCGCCAGCGCCCCCTCCGCCATGAACCCCAGCTGCAGGTCCACCACCACATGCGCGGTGCGCTTGGGAACCACAGCGATCCCATCGGACCGCCCCCGCACCTCGTCCGCGTGACGGGCAACCTCGGCTGGAACAATCACTTCGGACATGCTGCGCGCCCCACTGACGAGTTTTCGTCCGCTTAGCACATCTCCCATGCGCCGCAGGCGCTCTCAAACCTTGACCATCTCCGTGAGGTTCGCGATTCACTTGCCGGAGCGACCAGGAGCGGCGCCGCAGTTCTTTTCAGCCACGAACCACACGAATAGCCGCGGTGAGCGCCGGGGCGGATCGCGACGACCAAGAGGCTGGGCAGGTTGGGATCACAGCGCTTGTGGCGCGGGACTTGCGCCCGGATCTGCGCTGGACGATGGACGCTAGCGCGCCTGGAGAAGCCAAGGGGATTTGTCGATGAGGAAGAGACTTGGTTCTGTTCGGCTAGTTGTTGCCGGCGCCGCGTTCATCCTGACCATCAGCGCGTGGGCTGCGGCCGAGCCGAAGCACACGTTCAACCTCACCTATCGCGACTTCGGTCCGGTCACCGCGACCAGTATGTTCCAAAACGCCGACGGATACGCGGTGCGCTTCGAAGGCTGCTACGCCAGACACAGCGACGCGGCGATCTGCGGTTTCACGATCCGCCCGACCGCGCCACTCACGCTGACGAACGCCCAGAACCTGTCGCACGGCTCGGACGACGCCGGCGGAGCGATCCGCACCTGCTGCCTCTTCATCCAGGGAAACAACCAGGGCTATCCGATCAGCGCGGCGCCTGGGCCGCCCCAGGGCGTGGCGGTGATCGATCGGAAGATTGCACCCGGCGAGACGGTCGGCGTCCTGCTCCGGGTGCCCAACTACAAGACGGTCGCGCGCCTCGCCGCGATCACCTTCTCCCGCGGCGAGGGCGACGAGGGCGTCCGGTTCCCCACACGCATCAAGGAATTGCCGTAGAGCCTGTTGTTCCCGGCGGCCCTATTTCATCGCCTTGGCGAGCTTCTCGAGGGATTTCTCCAGTCGGCTGAAGCCGGCCGTCATGCAGGCCATGATCGCCTCGGCGTCGGCCGTCGGGGCTTCAGCGGTGTGGCTTGCGCCATTGCCGTTGAGGCGCGCCTTTTTCCCGTCGTGCGACTTCTCGCGAACGCAGTCGTAGGCTGCACGAAGTCGACGTCCGCTGTCCTTTTCCTCGGCGATGTACCACTGCATCAGGTTGCAGGTCATCGGATCGAAGTAACCTTCGGCGATCTTGCGATCGGTGTCGGCGAAGAACTTCCGGGTCCCGGAGTCGTCCCGCTCGGGGCCGATCTTTTCCAGGTCGCTGACTTTCGGGTTGGCGTATTTGGCGAGGCGCGCGGCGGCGCCGGGATCCGCCTTGGGCCGTAGCTCGAAGCCCATCTCCGCAATGCGTCGACAGAACACCTCGCCGTGGCTCTTCTCACGCGCGGCGACCAGCCGAAGGACGCAAGCCAGATCTTCGTCGGTCGTGGCGTTGGCCCACGCCTCCAGGTAGACGTCGGCGTCGCTCTCGGCGAGGGAGATGGCGTTCAGCAGGCCCAGGTATTCGGGTTTCTCGGCGTGCGTTTCCACGGCGGTTTCCTCTGCCCGGCCTACGGCCGCATCGCCGCAAGCTCCTTTTGCGCAAATTCCGCCCCCTAGTCGGCGACGAGTCAAGCGTCGGACATCCTCGGCAGCGACCAGAAACTTGGAGATACTGTGCGCCTACTGACGAATTTCATGCGCCGCAGGCGCGCTCAATACCTGGCCGCATCCGGGAAGGGGAAGTGCGTCCGCAGCGGGCGCGGCTGACCTCCGTGTCCTCCGTGTCTCCGTGGTTGATCTGCTTCGGAACGACTGGGCGCGGCGCTGCAGTCTTAGCCACGGAGACACGGAGGACACGGAGGTCCACGGAGAAGATTGATTGCGCCTTCGGCGCGGGCGGAACGCGGATTTGCGCTGGACGGGACGGGAAGCCGGGGCATTCTGGGCGGGACGAAGGTTCGCCACCGCGGGAACCGCGGGCCATGAGCGGGCTGGTCAGGGAGACGTCCGCGATGGCCTATGACTCGATCAGCCCCGCCGACCTGGCGGCGATGGTCAACGAAGCCGGGTGGATCGGCATGCAACCGTCGGTGTGGGCGAGGCTGCAGCCGGACAAGATCGCGGTCTACGACTACGCCGGCCAGACCCGCACTTTCGGCGAGCTCAACGCCAACGCCAACCGCCTGGCGCGCCGCCTTCGCGAGGCGGGCCTCGAGCCGGGCGAGGGCGTGGCCCTGGCCTGCTCCAACCGCGTGGAGTTCTGCGAAACCCTGTTAGCGGCACTGCGGACCGGCCTTCGGCTGACCCCCGTCAACTGGCACCTGACGGCGCCGGAGATCGCCTACATTGTCGGCGACTGCGAGGCGAAGGCCCTGCTGGCGGATGCGCGCATCGCCGCCGCGGCCAAGGTCGCGGCGGACGCCAATCCCGGCGTGACGCTGCGGCTCGCCATAGGCGGCGAGATCGAGGAGTTCGGGACGTATGAGGCCGCGCTCGCCGGCGTCGACGGTTCGGACATCGCCGATCCCGCTCGCGGCCACACCATGCTCTACACCTCGGGGACCACGGGCCGGCCGAAAGGCGTCTACAAGCCCGACATGGTCTACGGCGCCTTCCTGCCCGAGGCCGACCGCGAGGCCGATGTCTATCTGTGCACGGGACCCGCCTATCACGCCGCGCCTCTGGCCGGGAACGTGCGCGCGCCGCTGATGAACGGCATGCCGATCGTCCTCCTGGACAAGTGGAACAGCGAGGGCGTGCTGCGGACGATCCAGGAACGGCGGATCACCCACTCCCACTTCGTGCCGATCATGTTCCAGCGCCTGCTGGCGTTGCCGGCGGAGACGCGCGCCCGCTACGACCTCTCCTCGCTCAAACGGATCACCCATGGCGCCGCCCCCTGCCCGCCCGAGATCAAGAAGGCGATGATCGACTGGCTGGGACCGGTGCTGTTCGAATACTACGCCGGGTCCGAGGGCGGGGCGGGCTTCACCATAACCTCCGAGGAGTGGCTCAAGCACCCGGGCGCGGTCGGCCGCATGCCTGATCCCGCCGCAGCGCGGATCGTCGGCGAGGACGGCGAAGACTGCCCGCGTGGCGTGGCTGGAACCATCTACATGCGCACGCCTGCGACCGGCTTCGAATACTTCAAGGATCCGAAGAAGACGGCCGCCTCGCGGATCGGCGAGTACTTCACCCTGGGCGACATCGGCTACCTGGACCAGGACGGCTACCTCTTCCTCACCGGTCGCAGCGCCGAGACGATCATTGCCGGCGGGGTGAACATCTACCCGCAGGAGATCGACAACGAGCTGATC
>JAFANN010000133.1 GCA_019232665.1 Caulobacteraceae bacterium
ACCTCGGCCCCCGAGACCCCCAGCGCGGCGCGCTTGGCGCGCAGGTCGGGGTTGTTCAGCACCGCCAGTACAGCGACGGCGACGGGCGTAAAGCCCTGCCCGGGATCGATGCGAACCGGCTTCAGAGGCTCGAGCTCGAGACGCGAGATATCGACCCGCAGCGCGTCGACGCTCGCGCCGAGATCAGGTTGCGTGGGCAGTGGCGCGGGGTGGTACGTCGAGCACGCGTTCAGGACAAGCAGGCTCGCCGCGACCAGAAACAGCGGGGCGCGCCGCTTTTTGCGGCGCAGGCGATTCGAAGGTTTCAGGTCCCCCGTCATGCCGCTCGCCTTAAGCCTGCGCCGGTGAGCGGGAGATGTCCTGAGTATTAGAAAACCCCAATATTCCAGCCTCGGGCGTGAGCGAGAACGATACCGAGACCTTCAGACCGGGCGCCGCGTCCACAAGGCGCAACGTCGCACCGTGGAGTCGCGCAACTGCCGAGACGAGCGCCAGGCCGAGGCCGCTGCCGGGCGTCGATCGGCTCCGCTCAAGCCGATAGAAGCGGTCTAGGATTCGCTCCCGTTCCGCTTCCGGAACACCAGGTCCGTCGTCTCTAACCACGATCTCGGCGTCTGCGCGCCGGCGACGGACCTCAACCGCCACCCGTGTCTTGTCGCCCGCATGGCGCAGAGCGTTCTCGACCAGGTTCGCAGTCATCTGGGTGAGCAGCTCAGCGTCGCCCTCGATGACGACGCCCGTATCGGCCTGCAGGGTCAGGCACTGCCCAACGTCTTCCGCCGACGGGGCGAAGGCGTCCACCACGGTCCTTGCGACCTCCGACAAGTCCACCGGCTTGAATCCCGCTCGCCGGGCGCCCCCTTCGATCTGCGCGATTCGCAGGAGGGCCGCAAAGGTCTCCAGGATCGCATCCACATCGTCGATCGCCGCCGCGATCGCTTCCGTCCGCTCCTCGCCCGCAGGAGCGAGTCGGCTCGCCTCCAGACGTTGGCGCAATCGCGTAAGCGGAGTGCGCAGGTCGTGCGCGACGTCGTTCGAGACCTGCCGAAGACTCTCCATCAGGGCGGCGATCCGATCGAGCATCCGGTTGAACGTCGCCGCCAAGCGATCGAGTTCGTCGTCCGAACCGCCCAGAGGAATGCGACGGACGAGGTCGCCGTCGATGATGCCCTCGGCGGCGGCTGTCATCGCCGTCAGCCTCCGATGCACGTCGCGACCCAGGCTGTAGCCCCCGAGCGCGCCGACGACGAGCACGGCCACGAACGCCCACTCGAAGCTTGTGGCGAGCGTATCCTCCAGCGCGTCGTTCTGTTCGTCGCTATCACCCAGGATCAGCCGGTATCCCTGCGGAAGCCGGGTCGTGAGCACGCGCAGGACCTCGGTCCGCTGAGCGCCGCTGGGTGCGCTGAGCCGCGACCATCCCTCCGGCGCATGCGTTCTCGACAACCGCCCGGCGAGCGGCGAGCCATCCGGGGACTGCAGGCCATAGTCCAGTTCGCCCGGCGTATTCTCGCGCTCACGAACGGCCTGGATCACTCCTGAGAGCCCCTCGGTTCGGAACTCCTCGGCCAGGGCGCCCGCCTCTGCCCGCAGCCGAGTGTCGAACTGCCGCCGCAGGGTCGCGCCGGTGCTGAGAAGTATCGATGCGCCAAGCACCACCACCGACAGAGCGAAGCCTGCGGTGTAGAGGGCGGCCAGACGCGTGCTGGTCGAACGGAACATCAGTCAGGCTCGCGCAGACAGTATCCGGCCCCACGGACCGTATGGATCAGCTCATGCTGCCGCCCGCGGTCGATCTTGCTCCGCAACCGGCTCATGTGGGTCTCGACGATGTTGGTCCTCGGATCGAAATGAAAATCCCAGACGCTCTCCAACAACATGGTGCGCGTGACCACGCGGCCGGCGTTCCGCATCAGATATTCCAAAAGTTGGAATTCCCGGGGCTGCAGGTCCACGCGCGTTCCGCCTCGAGTGACGGTCCGCGTGAGCCGGTCCATCCGCAGATCCGCCACCTGCAGCACGGATGCGACCTCCTGGGTCGGGGGCCGTCGGCCCAGGGCGTTGATCCGCGCTAACAGCTCGGCCATCGCGAAGGGTTTGACGAGGTAATCGTCGGCGCCCGCTTCCAGCCCCTCGACGCGGTCATCGATGCCGCCCAGGGCAGTGAGCAGGAGCACCGGGGTGCGGACTGCGGAGGCGCGCAGCGTGCGCAGGACCGTCATTCCATCGATGTGCGGAAGCATGCGGTCGAGCACCAACACGTCGTAGGTCTCGCCTGCCGCCAGGAACAGGCCTTCGCGACCGGACTCCGCCAGATCCACCGTGTGGCCAGCCTCGGTGAGGCCCTTCTTGAGATAGGCGCCGGTCTCCCGGTCATCCTCCACCACAAGCAGCTTCATTGCCCGCGCCTGACCGTACCCCGCCGGTCGTTCAGTCCAGGAGTTTCGACGAGACAGCCCACAAGTCCAATTTGACCTCGATCGCCAACCTTGTCGCGCCTGCAGGCTCAGCGGAGCATGACCACGCGATTACCATTTCCCAATGCAGGCGGTTGCGGAGATCTGGGCCACCTTGTCCCGGACGATGAAAGCTGCCCCGGCCCGCATGGCTCCCGCATGGCGGGGGGCGACCTTGGTGGGCGGCGAGGGGTTCGAACCCCCGACCTCCTGGGTGTAAACCAGGCGCTCTGACCAGCTGAGCTAGCCGCCCGCGTGGCCGTTTAGAGCGCGCAATTCGGAAGAAGGAAAGGGCCTGCTCCGAACAGGGCAAGAGGCCGCGCCGACGCCGGCGCGGCCTCCGCTATGCCAGGTGCAGCCGCAAAGGCCGCGCTATTCCCAAAAAAACGGCCGCGCCCGGATGGGGCGCGGCCGCGAAAGTCGAACCGGTAGGTTCAGAACCTAATGGGTGACCACCAGGCCTCCGACGCTATCGTCCCCTGGAGGAGTGGGCTGGACGTCCGGCGTCTCGTCTTCCTCGCGCCACTCGATCGGTTCGATGCGCCGTGTCAGCGCCCGGTCGAGGACCTCGTCCACCGTGGACACCGGGATGATCTCCAGGGCCGACTTCACCACTTCGGGGACGTCGACCAGGTCCTTGGCGTTCTCGATCGGGATCGTCACGGTCTTGATGCCCGAGCGGAGCGCCGCAAGGAGCTTCTCCTTGAGGCCGCCGATCGGCAGGACGCGACCACGCAGGGTGATCTCGCCCGTCATCGCCACATCCTTGCGGATCGGGATGCCGCTCAGCACCGAGATGATCGCCGTGGCCATGGCCACGCCGGCCGATGGGCCGTCCTTGGGCGTGGCGCCCTCGGGCACGTGCAGGTGCACGTCGACCTTGTCGAACACGATCGGCTTGATCCCGTAGGCCGGAGCCCGCGAGCGGACGTAGGACGCCGCCGCCGAGATCGATTCCTTCATCACCTCCTTGAGGTTGCCGGTGATCTGCATCCGGCCTTTGCCGGGCATCTTCACCGCTTCGATGGTGAGGATGTCGCCGCCGAACTCGGTCCAGGCCAGACCCGTGACGATGCCGACCTGATCCTCCTCGTCCGTCGCTCCGTAGTGGAAGCGACGCACGCCGGCGTACTTATCGAGGCGCTTCGTGTCGATCGTGACGCTGAGCAGGCCTTCCTTGGCCATGTCCCGCACGCTCTTGCGGGCAAGGTTGCCCAGTTCGCGCTCGAGCGAGCGCACTCCGGCTTCCCGCGTGTAGTAACGAATGAGGTCGCGGATGGCCTCGTCGGGAACGATCCACTCGCCTTCCTTCAGGCCGTGGTCCTTGGCCAGCTTGGGCAGCAGGTGACGCTTGGCGATCTCGATCTTCTCCGCCTCGGTGTAGCCGGGGATGCGGATGATCTCCA
>JAFANN010000142.1 GCA_019232665.1 Caulobacteraceae bacterium
CCGCAAGGCCTCCGCCACCAGGGGCTGGATGCAGTCGATGTGGATGTGAAGCTGATCCTGGGTCCGCCCATAGAGAGAATTGATCACCAGAGCGTAATCGCCGCGCGGCGCCGGCCTGCCGAGCAGGCGCTCGAAATAGCTTCGCGCCTTCCACGCATCGCGCCAGTAGTTCGGAGCGCCGGGCTCGAGCAGGAACCGGCTCTCTATGCCCGGTATGCGGCGCGTCGGGACCACCAGGATGTGCGTGCGCTGGCGCGTGTCCTTGACCACCGCCCATCCCTCGCGAAGATGGACCGCCAGGCACGGCTCCGGCAGGCCGAGCACTCGCCGGTCGACCGCGCACAGGTCATGGACGACCCGCCATAGGGCATTGGGATGGCTGTCGAGGAGCGGGGTTCCTTCCGCCGGCAGGAACACACTCGGCCCGAGAGTGGCGGCGAGGACAGCGAGCGCAAGGCCCATGACCCCTGCAAGCGACCGCAATGCCAGGGAAGGACGCGTCATCTTCCCAAGCATTCGCTGGCCGGCGGCCGGCGGCCTCGCCTCAGTAGGCGAACGCTTCGAAGACCGGGGCGACATCGCCCTGCCAGGACCCATGGTAGAGGTCGAGGAGGCGTTCGGCCGCCGTCACCCCGCTGTCGGCGATATCCTCGAGCTCTCCCAGATATCCGGTCTCATCGATCATGCCGCCGGACAGGTGGTTCCGTCGCTTGAGCCCTTCGCGGGCGATGGCGACCATGTCGCGGGCGACGTCGCGCACCTTGCGCCCCGCGACCTCGGCGTTGAGAGCCAGCTTTGGGACACCGCGGCGAAGGCCCTCGCGGTCCTCTGTCGTCCAATGGCGACAGAGATCCCAGGCCGCGGCCTGCGCGGCCGGATCGTAGAGGATGCCGGTCCACAGGGCCGGCAGGGCGCACAGCCGGCTGATCGGGCCCGCGTCGGCGCCCCGCATCTCGAGGTACTGCTTGAGGCGTACTTCTGGGAAGATCGTGCTCAGATGGTCCGCCCAGTCCTTGATGGAGGGCCGCTCGCCTTCCAAGCCGGGTAGGCGGCCCTCCAGGAAGTCGGCGAAAGAGCGGCCGGCGACGTCGATGTAACGGCCGTCCCGCTTCACGAAGTACATCGGCACGGTGAGAGCATAGCGGGCGTAGGCCTCGTACCCGAAGCCGGACTGGAAGACGAAGGGCAGCAGGCCCGTCCGGGCCGCGTCCGTGTCCTCCCAGACAGCGGCGCGGGAGCTGAGCAGGCCGCTCGGCCGGCCCTCGACGAACGGGGAGTTGGCGAACAGCGCCGTGGCGATCGGTTGCAGGGCGAGGCTCACCCGGAACTTGCCGATCATGTCCGCCTCGTCGGCGAAATCGAGATTCGCCTGCACCGTGCAGGTGCGGAACATCATATCCAGTCCCTTGCCCCCGACCTTGGGCATGTACTCGCGCATGATCTTGTAGCGGCCCTTGGGCATCACCGGGACTTCTTCGCGCCGCCACACGGGCGTGAAACCCAGGCCGAGGAAGCCGAGACCCAGCTCCGTCGCGACGGTCTTGACCTCCTCGAGGTGCTCGCCGGTCTCCTCGCAGATGTCGTGCATGGTGAGCAGCGGTGCGCCGGAAAGCTCGAACTGTCCCCCCGGCTCCAGGCTGACGTTGGCCTTGCCCCGGGAAAGCCCGATGAGCGTCTCGCCCCCGTGGGCGCCCCGCTCCCACGTTGGGCTCCACCCGAACCGCATCAGACCTTCGAGCACGGCGCGGATGCCATCCGGCCCGTCATAGGCGACAGGCTCGTGCGACCCCAGCCGGAAGACGAATTTCTCGTGTTCCGCGCCGACGCGGAACTCGGACCTCGGCTTCGCGCCCGCCGCCAGCCATGCAGTGAGGCCCTCGAACGTCAATGGACGGTCGTCGCTGAGCGTCTCGGCCATCCTTGCTCCGTCCAGAACCAACCCCGTCTCAGTCCCGCACTTGGGGCAAGGCAGAGCCAACCTCAAGTCCCGCGCCGTCGCCGAGCACAGATTGCCACACCGAAAGGGCTGCGATGACCGCGGTATCGGCGCGAAGAATCCGCGGTCCGAGCGACACCGGCGTCGTCGCGGCAAGCGAACGAATGGCGCTCCGCTCGGCGGAGGTGAAGCCGCCTTCCGGCCCGATCAGGACGGCCCAGGGTCCCGGACCCTTGCCGAGCAGCGCCGCCACTGCGCCCTGCGCGTCGCCGGCTTCGTCGCAGAACATCAGGGCGCGCTCGCCGTCCCAGGCCGCCAGTCGATCGGCGAGCCGCTCGGCGGCGTGGATCTGCGGAACGTCGAGCCGGCCACACTGCTCGGCCGCCTCGCGCGCGATCGCGGCCAGTCGCTCAAGATTCGTGTGATCGGGGTTGGTGCGCTCGGTCCGCAGCAGCCGGATGCAGTTGACGCCCAGCTCCGTGGCCTTTTCGACGATCGTCTCCAGGGGCGCACGCTTGACCAGGGCGACGTTCAGCTCGACGTCGGGTGCGGAACTCTGAGGCCGCGCCATCGCCTCCGTCCGAAGCCGGCAGCCGCGCTTTCCCGCCTCGACGATGCGGGCGCTCCACTCCCCGTCGGCGCCGTTGAACAGTCGCACCTCGTCGCCCTCGCCCAGGCGCATGACGCGAATGAGGTAATGCGACTGATCCCCCTCGAGCGGGACATCGCCGCCCTCGCGCAACGGGACCTGGACGAACAGCCGGATCACGGGCTGGCTGGCGCTTCCAGTCTTCCGCCGCCCCGCACGAACATCAGGCCAGTGAGGCCAAGAGCCAGGAGCAGCGTGATGGAGGCGAAGCCTCCCTGCTGCGTCTTGAAGATGTGGGTGCCTGCGTTCACCAGCATCGGACCCAGCCAGCTCGTCGCCGTACCCGAGAGGGCGTAGACGCCGAAGAAGGCGCCGGTCTGCGATGGCGGGGTCAGCCGGGTCAGCAGGGTTCGGGCCGAAGCGAACTGGCCGGTTATGAAGATGGCGTTGGAGAAGCCGATCAGGAGGAAGATCCAGTCGGGCAGGGTCCGGAAGAAGGGTCCGTTCCACATCGGCGCGTGCGCCGCCGAGTCCCAGTGCCAGAAATAGAGGATGCGATTGGGCCCCATGCCGAGAAAGCAGATGATGCCCAGCAGCGACATGCAAAGCTCGATCCGCAGGGCCATCTTTGGTCCGAAGGCGCCGTCGAGCCAACGGCCGACGAAGCCGCCCAGGACCGCCAGCACGCTCAGGATGATGCCGAAGAAGAGCATCTCCAGCGCGTCCCACTTCATCACGCCGACGGCGTAGACGCCCGCATAGATGAGGATCGCCACCATTCCGTCGACGAAGAACATGCGCGAGAGCAGGTAGACGCCAGCGTCCCGGTGTCGGCGCACTGTGCGCACCATCTCGAGAAGATCGCGGGCGCCGCGCCTGAAGGCCTGCAGCGCCGGGATTCGGCCGCGCGGGGCGTCCGGGGTGAACAGGAAGAACGGCAGGGCCCCCAGGGCGAAGGTCCCCGCCGCCAGCAGGGCGACCACCCGCTCAGGCTCATGCCGCGCGCGGCTGAGACCGAACAGGGGCGCGTGGGGAACCCACCCCCAATCGGTGGTCGAGGGAAGTCCGGGGAGGGCGAAGGCCCAGGCGGTGAAGCCCAGCGCCGCCAGAGCAAAGAAGTTGCCGAGCGCCAGCGCCAGGCCGGAGGCCTTGTGCGCGGCGGCCAGGCCGGCGGCTCGCACCAGCAGGGAATTATGGAGGACCTCCGACCAGGTGAACAGCACGCCGATTGTGGTGGTGATCGTGAGCGTCTGGACCACGCTGAGGCCGGTGTGGTCGGCCTTGGTGAACCACAGGCACGCCATCAGCGGGACCATCAGGGCGACGATGCCCGCGAGCCACGTCTTGCGGCGGCCCAGGTTGTCGATCGAAGCGCCGAGGATCGGCGCGGTGAGCATCACCACCCAGCCGGAGTACTGGCTGAAGCGCGAGATCTCCTCCTGCCCGCGGACGGGGTCGCCGACGACCGTGGCCGCGAGGTAGGGCATGAAGATGTAGATCGTGATGAGAACGACGTAAGGGTTCCGGGCCCCCTCGAAGAGCGACCAGCAGGCCGCGCCAAGACTGAGCCGCGCGTTGGGATCGCCCGCCACGGTGGCGGCGACAGCCATGTCCGCTTCCTGTATCGCCTCGCTCATGGGGTCTCCCTTGCGCCCCCCTTTGCGCGCGAGGCTTGCGGCACGCTTACAACGGACCGGCCGATTGTCAGCGCAAAACCTGCGGCGGGCGGAATTTCGGCCGCAGGTCCCCGGGTCACGTCCCGTTGACGAACGGGTGGTATTGATAGAGCCAGGCCTCGCTCGCTGGCCGGCCGGCCACAACCAACTGCAATCGGAGTTCGACCGGCTGGGAGCCAGGCGTATCCGCCAGGTCGAAGTGCGCGCGCCAGTGGCCTGCGACCCCATCGGGGACGGGCTCCATGAACCGGTAGTCGGTCAGCCTTCCCCGCGACGTGCTCAGGTCCATCTGCGGGACCACGCCAAAGGGCAGGGTTGCAAGCGGGCCGCCGAGGAACTCGACCACGAACTTGCGCACGCCCGGCGGCCGCGGCAGCCCCGGTTGGCCGCCTGCGCCCATTCGTGTCGCCACGCATCGGGCGAGGGGCGCGGGGTTTGGGTTGTCCGCCAGCCAGTACAGGCGATAGCTCAGATCGAGGGCTTGGCCGGCCCGCACGGGGGCCTGCGGCGCCCAGGCGGCCACGACGTTGTCGGAGATTTCGTCGCGCGTGGGCAGTTCGATGAGCTGAACCGAACCCTTGCCCCAAGGTCCTTTCGGTTCGACCCACAGGCTCGGCCGGCGGTCGTAATAGACGCCATCCAGATAATGGTCGAAATTCCGGTCGCGCTGCATCAGGCCGAACCCCTTGGGATTCTCGTCCTCGAAGGCGGAGACGGCCACTGAGGACGGATCATTGAGCGGGCGCCAGAGACGTTCGCCCCGGCCCGTCCACATCTCCAACCCATCGGAGTCGTGCACCTCCGGACGCCAGTCGACGCCAGTCGGCTTCACGGTTTCCGAAAACCAGTACATCGAGGTGAGGGGGGCGAGGCCAAGCCGCGCCACGTCTCGACGCAGATGCAGGGACTGGTCGACGTCCATGATCACCCCCTTCCCGCGCGTCATTCGGAACTGGCAGGCGCCGACGATTGAAGGCCCTTCGAGCAGGGCGCAGGCGGTGATCACGTTCGATCCGGGCGCCGGCTTCTCGAGGTAGATCCGCGTGAAGTCGGGAAACTCCTCGGGCCGCCCGTTCACGGCCGTGTCGAGGGCGACGGCTCGCGCCGACAGTCCGTATTGGTAGAGCTCGCCGATGGCGCGGAAGTAGCAGCCGCCAAGGAACGCCACCCAGTCGTTCTTCCGCCAATCCAGGCGACCGTCCTTGGGCTCCTGCACGCGGAACCCAGCGAAGCCGGCGCTCGGCCCAAGCCGTTTGGCGGGTGAGTCCGCGGGCATGCTGAAGTCGGCCGGATCGTAAGGGATCTCGCGAGCGACGCCGCCCTCGACCTCGTACATTCGCACCGGTTTGCGGAACCACTGGCCGAGGTGGAAGAAGGTGACCGGCAGGTTCGTGTCCCGGAAAAGCGCCTTGTCCGGGTCGAAATGGATCTCTCCCCAGGCCTGGTACCCGAGGCGATCGAGAATGTCCGCGGGCGGGGGCGTCGGGGGCGAATAGGGCTGTCTGGCGCGGCGGGCGGCTTCGGCCCGCAGGCGCTGAAAGTCGAAGGCGAAGGGGCGACCTAGCGCCGGGGCCGCCCCGGCTCGCGGGGCGGCGGTCAGGAGGGGCAGGGCGCCCAGGAGTGTCCGGCGATCAATGGCTGAGGCCATGCAGGCAAACGGCTCTTTTGAAAGTGATGGAGACTTGGGGACGGGTCTGGCGCCCGCGCGTGGACGCTGCGCGCGGGGCGATCGGGGGCGCGTCGCTGTAGGAAGGCTTTGGGTCGCGACAAAGGCGCGTCGGCCACGCGCTCGACCAGGAGAGGCCTTTCTCCGGTGTCGCCAAGCTGTTCGGGGCCTCCGCTTGGGGCCGGGGAGTCATGGCCATGGCTCCTCGTTGAGGCTGCGCAAGCGGACGCCGCGGTCGTCCACTGTCAGTGTGCTGATCGATGCGGGGGCGATCTCGAGCCGATGGTGGTCGTCGAGGGAAACGCCCAGAACGTCGCACACTGCGGCCTTGATCACATCGGCATGGCAGAAACCCGCCACCGAGGCGTTGGGATGGGATGCGCGCGCCGACGAAATCCATCGCGCCATCCGGGCTTGGGCGTCGCTCAGGCTCTCCCCTCCTGGCGCGCGAGAGCGGCTTCGCTCCCGGTTCCACTGCTCCCATGCGGGAAGGCGACGAAGATCCTCGAAGGCGATGCCCGTCCAGTCTCCAAAGTCGATCTCGTTGAGGTCGTCCGCGACCGTCGGCTCGAGGGTGAGGCGCTCGGCAAGGGGTTCGGCGGTCTGTTGCGCGCGCTCCAGGGGACTGACGTAGATGGCCGCAATGGGCTCGCGCGAGAGACGCTCCGCCACCCGCCGCGCCTGCTCGCGACCTAGCTCGCTCAGGTTCACGCCCGCCATCCGACCGCAGAGGATGTGGTTGAGCCGGTCGTGCGCCCCGTGCCGCACCAGGAAGATCGTCGTCGCCATCGCCCGCGGCCGGACCCAGATCCGCCCCGGACCTCTCAACGTCCGGATGACGTCTCAATACGCCAACACCCAAGGCTGTTCCGCACATCCACGCCTGCGCGCCGGACAGCCCCTGTGTGCGTTGACCGGTCATGGCCGCGCGCATGAAGGTCTATCAGGCAAGCTTCGGCTTCCATGAGTCAGTCGTCGCTGCGCCGAACCAGAAGGCGGCGCTCGAGGCGTGGGGCGCGCGACAGAACCTCTTCGCTGAGGGCCTTGCCCGCGTCACCGACGACGACGCTGCGACCAAGGCCGCACTCGCCCATCCCGGGCAGCCCCTGCGGCGGCCGCTTGGCGCGACCGGCGCATTCAGCCTGGACCCCTCCGAACTGCCGAAGGTCCCCATGCAGACGCGACCGACACCGAGGAAGCGCGGCGCGTCCACGGCGAAGGTCGCCAAACCGCCCAGGGACCCGCCAGATCGCGGCCGTCTCGACGCCGCCGAAGCGGCCCTCCGCGCTGTTCAGGCGAAGCGTCGTGCGGCTGAGGACGCCTTCCGCGCCCGTCTCCACGCGCTGGAACAGGAACGGTCGGCCGCAATGACGGACCTCGACGCCAAGCTGGCCGCGGCCAAGGCGGAGGTCGACGACGCCCGCCGCGCCTATCGGGAGGCCCGCGGCTGACAAGAACGCGTTCCGCAAAAGTGGGAACTGGTGTCGCGATGAGAACGCGCTCAAGGTCTTGAATCTAGAGCACGTTGCTCCCGTTCAGGCGATTCCGCCTGAACCGGACGTGCTCTAGCCAGCGCGGCGCGACTTCGTCTTCGATGCGGCCGCGCCCTTGCTTCCAGCCTTCGATGCCGGTTTCACCGCCTTGCCGGCGGCCGGGCGCCCTCTGCCTTGGAGGCTGGCCCGGAGGGCGCTCATCAGGTCCACCACGTTAGTGTCCTCCGGCTCGGGCGCGGCGACGGGCCTGTGACCCTTCTGCTTCTCCGCAATCAGCTTCTTGAGAGCCTCCTCATAGCGATCGACGAACTCGCTGGTGTCGAAGGGACCTTCCTGCTTCTCGATAATGCGCTGGGCGATGTCGATCATCGCCGCGTCGGGCTTCACGTCGGCGATCTGGCCGAAGATCTCGTCCGGCTTGCGCACCTCCGCCTCGCTGCGCAGGGAGGTGGCGACGATGCCCTTGCCCCGCGGCTCAAGAGCCAGCAGGCGCTCCCGGGTCGAGAGGACGACGCGGCCAAGGGCGATCTGTCCGGCCTGCTCCATCGCCTCGCGGATAACCGCGAAGGCCTCCTGCGCCAGCTTGCCGTCCGGCGCGAGGTAATAGGGGTGGTCCCAGTAGACCCGGTCGATCTCGTCGGCCGGCACGAACCGCTCGATGTCGATCGTGCGTGTGCTCTCCAGCCGGACGGACTTGATCTCCTCGTCGGTGACAAGGACGTACCTGCCCTTCTCCACCTCATAGCCCTTCACCAGGTCCGAGCGGTCCACGGGACCGGCGTCCGGATCGGTGGCGACCATCCGGATACGGTTGTTGGTCTTGGGATTGATGAGATTGAAGTGCACGTCGCCGCCAGAGTTGACAGCGGTGTAGAGGGCGACCGGGCAGGTCACCAGGGACAGCTTGAGGTGGCCTTGCCACGTTGGCCGATAGGCCATGGGAACCTCGCGAGACAGGCGTCAGGGCGCCCGCCATCAACGACGCGGCCTGGGGATTCGTTCTCCCGCGCTATCACGAACAGGGCTCTGTCGCGCCGGTCTCCAGATCGATACGGAAACAGTGCTCGAGGCCGCTGTCGAGGTCGAGCACGTGGACGGCGATCTCCGTTCCAGCCTCGGGCGCGGGTGCGTAGTTCTCCACGAAGGCGACCGCCGCCGCCTCGAAACTCGCCTCGGCAAAGACGCGGGCGTGCTCGCCGGCCTGATGTCGGGGATAAACTTTGAAGCGGCGTTCGGCAGGCGTCACGGCGGCGGTCTCCTCGAGCGAACCAACGCGGAGCGGCGCGAAAGGATTCAACGCCCCTCTGCGGGCGCCTCGATCCGGAACAACAGGCTCTCGCCGCCACCGTACGCGTCGGCCTTGGAAAAGCGGCTGACAAGCCGGCCGCCGTTGTTCAGGACCACCTTCTGCGAGGGGAGATTGTCCGGGTCGGTTGTGATGTCGACGTGAGGCAGCCCAAGGCTCCAGGCCTGGGGAAGCAGCAGGGCGAGCGCCCGAGTCGCGTAGCCCCGTCCTCGCTTCCAGGGGACGATGGCGTAGCCGATATGGCCCAGGACATAGCTCGGCAAGGCCGAGGTTCCCGGCTGCCAGCGGAATCCTATGGATCCGCAGAACTCGCCATCCCAGACCCACCGGCGAAAGCCCGGCAGGCGAGGAACTTCGCTTCCATCCGGCAGGACGACGGTCATCCCGTTCGGCTCACGATCGTCCATGGACGCGACGAACGCCGGCGCGTCTTCGCTTATCCGAGCAAGTTCTTCGTCCGCGGCGACTTGTCCCCGCACGTTGTCCGGCGACCAGCCGCTCTGGAGGGCGGCGGCATAGCTTGGCAGAATATCGAGCGCCGGTGGCCTGAGCGTGACGGCCTCGGCTGGTGCGGTCATGGGCTCTCCTGGATCGTCGGGCCGCCTGGATCGTTGGGGTCGCAGTCAAGCACGAGCAGGAACAATGGCCGAGACCAAGCTCGCCAGGTACCGGCAGAAGCGCGATTTCGCGAAGACGGCGGAGCCGTCGGGCGACGAGACGCTGACCGCACCGTCCAACCGCCTCCGCTATGTGATCCAGAAGCACGCCGCCACGCGGCTGCACTTCGATCTTCGCCTCGAGTGGGACGGAGTGTTCAAGTCCTGGGCGGTGACCCGGGGACCGTCCCTCGATCCGCACGACCGGCGCCTCGCGGTGGAGGTGGAGGACCACCCGCTCGACTATGGCGACTTCGAGGGAACGATCCCCGAGGGCCAGTACGGCGGCGGATCGGTGATGCTGTGGGATCGCGGCTATTGGGCGCCGGAGAAGGGGTTCGAGAAGGTCGACCGGGCGCTCGCCAAGGGCGAGCTGAAGTTCGTCATGGAAGGCGAGCGTCTGCACGGCGGCTGGGTGCTCGTGCGCCTGCGGGGCGACGAGCGGTCGAAGCGCAACAATTGGCTGCTGATCAAGCATCGCGATGATGCGGCCGTCGACGGACATGGAGACGCCTTGGCCGTGGAGGATCGCTCGATCGCCTCAGATCGGTCCATGGAACAGATCGCCCGCGGTCAGGGCCGTGCGCCCTCGCCCTTCATGACCGCGAAGCGGGGCAAGGCGGACGCCGTCTGGCAGAGCCATCGCAATGCAGCCTCGACCGCGGCAGCCGCGCCCAAGATCGCCCCGACGCCGGGCCGGCCTAGCAGCGCGGCGAGGGCAGCCGTTCCGGCGCCGAAGTTCGTTGCGCCTCAGCTGTGCAAGTCCTCCTCGACGCCTCCACGCGGCCGCGAGTGGGCGCACGAGGTGAAGTTCGACGGATATCGAATGCAGCTTCGCGTGGAGGGCGGAAGGGCGAGCCTTCTGACGCGCAAGGGCCTCGACTGGTCGGACCGCTTTCCGGCCATCGTGGCGAGCGGGGCCCGGCTGCCGGAAGGGATCGTGGACGGGGAGGTCGTCGCCCTGGACGCTCATGGCGCGCCCGACTTCGCGGCGCTTCAAGCCGCGATCGCCGAGCGCAAGACCGACGCCCTGATCTACTTCGCCTTCGACCTGCTGTTTGCGGAGGACGAGGACCTGCGCGCTTTGCCCTTGGTCGAGCGCAAGGCGCGGCTGCTGCAGGCGCTCCGCGATGCGCCCACGAACATCCGCTATGTCGACCACTTCGTCACGGCGGGCGCGGCGGTGCTGGAGTCGGCGTGCCGCATGCAGCTCGAAGGGATCATCTCCAAGCAGCTCGAGGCGCCCTACCACTCGGGGCGGACCGAAACCTGGGTCAAGTCCAAGTGCCGCCAGGGGCATGAGGTGGTGATCGGCGGCTGGACCACGACCGGGGACGCGTTCCGCTCGCTGATCGCCGGCGTCCATCGGGACGGCGATCTGGTTCACGTCGGGCGGGTCGGCACGGGGTTCGGGCGCGCCGTCGTCGACCGCCTCCTGCCTCGGCTCAAGTCGCTCGAAACGAGCGAGAATCCGTTCTCCGGCAAGGACGCGCCGCGGAAGACGGCCGGGGTTCACTGGGCGCGCCCCGAGCTGGTGGCCGAGATCGAATACGCCGGCTTCACCGCCGACGGCGTGATCCGGCAGGCCTCGTTCAAAGGGCTTCGGGAAGACAAGCCCGCCGCCGAGGTCGAGGCGGAGGTTCCGGCCTCCCCCGAAACCGTCGAACTGAAGGAGCCGGCGCCAACGGCCACAACGCGCGCCGCCGGTCCGCCCGGAAAAAGGCGGATCGCCAGCCGCGTCACCCTATCAAACGCGGACAAGCCGTTGTGGCCCGACGACGGAGAGGGCAAGCCGATCACCAAGCTGGACTTGGTCCTCTACTACGAGGCGGTCGGCGAGCGGCTGATGGCCCACATCCGCGGCCGGCCCTGTTCGATCATCCGCATGCCCGATGGCATCGCCGGCGAGCGGTTCTTCCAGCGTCACGCCGCGCGCGGGTCGTCCAACCTATTTACTGAGGTCAAGGTGTTCGGCGACCACAAGCCCTACCTGCAGCTGGACAGCATGGACGCCGTCGCGGCGGCGGCGCAGATCGCCGCGGTCGAGCTGCATCCGTGGAACTGCGGCCCCTTCGCGCCTGAGACGCCGGGACGGCTGGTGTTCGACCTTGATCCGGCCCCGGACGTGCCGTTCGATCAGGTTGTCGCCGCGGCCAAGGAGGTGAAGGCGCGGCTGGAGGCCCTCGGCCTCGAGGCTTTCTGCAAGACCACAGGCGGCAAGGGTCTGCATGTGGTGACGCCTGTCGCGGCCCAGGGGATCGACTGGCCGACGGCGAAGGCTTTCGCCCGCGACCTGTGCGAGGCGATGGCCGCTGACTCGCCGGATCGCTTCCTGATCAACATGGCCAAGAAGCAGAGGGGTGGTCGGATCTTCCTCGACTATCTGCGCAACGATCGCATGGCCACTGCGGTCGCGCCGTTCTCACCCCGAGGACGGCCTGGCGCACCGGTGTCCTTTCCGCTGACGTGGCCGCAGGTGAAACCGGGACTCGATCCGGGGAAGTACACGCTGAGGACAGTCCCCGCCCTGCTGGGGCGTCTGGCGGCCTGGAAGGACTACGATCGCGCTGAACGTCCGCTCGCCGAGGCGATCTCGCGACTAGGGCAAACCCCCTCCAGACGGAAACGCCTGAAGGTTTAGAATCAAAGATGCAGAGCCTGATTCAGCGTTTGCATCTGTCCCGTGCAAGCGCATCAGGCTTGGGCGAAACGATCAGGTGGCTCGCCTCGCGTCGCGGGTGGTCTAAAGTGCGACCTGCGGAACGCTCGCGCTTGCGGGGGATTTCGCCGCCGATGGACAACCGGGGCCGTGAGCCCGCTTCGGGGGACGCATGCTGAACCAGTTCCTGCGCCGGATCACCGCCAGTCTCGTCGGGGCCGCCCTGGCCGCCGTGGCCAGCGGCGTCGCGGCTGTGGCCGCGGCCTACGCCATCTTCGCCGTCCTTCGCCTGAGCCTCTCGGCTGCGGCGGCCGCCGGGATCGATGCCGGGATCTTCGCGGTGCTCGCCGGCCTGATTGCCCTCATCCTCCCGCGACTCGTGCGTGGACCCCGCCGCGCGCCGGCGATTGCACCACGAATCGATCCCGGAACGGCGCGTCTCGCCGCCGACGCCGGCCTGGCGGTCCTGACCGCCATGATCGAGATGGCGACCGGCGGCCGGCGGCGCGACGCGAGCGAAAAGTCGTCGGATCGAAAGCTCCGGCGCCGGCGTTAATCGACTGTCCTGATCTGGCCGCGGCGGGTGCAAGCTCGCCCTCAGGCGGAGTCTGCCCATGGCTGGGCCACCCTCGCGGCTTGAGCTGACAAGATAAATCAGGCGTGCGCCTGGAACAAAAGCGCAGCCGTGCGCATCTTTCAGGCGCGGCCGTCCTGTGGAGTGCTTTATGAAGATCGCCCAGGTTTCCCCCCTCTACGAGGCGGTTCCGCCAAAGCTTTATGGGGGCACCGAGAGAGTGGTGTCCCATCTGACCGACGCCCTCGTCGATCTTGGCCACGAGGTGACGCTGTTCTCGAGCGCCGATGCGCGCACCAAGGCGCGCCTGGCTAGCGTTCGTGATCAGGCGATCCGTCTGGACCCGGCCCCGCTCAAGTCCGATCTCGCCGCGCACCTGGTCATGCTGGACGAGGTCCGGCGCCGCCAGGACGAGTTCGACATCATTCACTTCCACACCGACATGATCCACTTCCCGATGTTCGAGCTTGTCGCGCCGAGAACCGTGACGACTCTGCACGGCCGGCTGGACATGAAGGACCTCTCAGGGGTCTACGACCGCTGGCGCCGCTACCCGCTCGTATCGATCTCCGCCGCCCAGCGGGTGTTCCTGCCGATGGCCAACTGGATCGGCACCGTCCACCACGGCATGCCCGCAGACGCCTATCGGTTCAGTTCGCGCCCCAGAGGCTATCTGGCGTTCCTCGGCCGGATCTCGCCGGAGAAAGGTCCGGACCGGGCCATTGCCATCGCCAAGGCGGTCGGCATGCCGCTGAAGATCGCGGCCAAGGTGGACGGCGCGGACAAGGCCTATTTCGAGAACCACATCCGGCCCCTGCTCGAACATCCGCTGATCGAGTTCATCGGCGAGATCGGCGACGCCGACAAATCCGAGTTCCTCGGCGGCGCGGAGGCCTTGTTGTTCCCGATCGAATGGCCCGAGCCCTTCGGCCTGGTGATGATCGAGGCCATGGCCTGCGGCACGCCGGTCATCGCCTACAATCATGGGTCGGCGCCCGAGGTGATCGAGGATGGGGTCAGCGGCCTGATCGTCGGCGGCGAAGCCGAGGCGGCCCAGGCGGTGGCGCAAGCGCGCCGGATCGATCGCCGTGGGGTGCGGCGCAGCTTCGAGAGTCGCTTCTCCGCCGAGGTGATGGCGCGAGCGTACCTGGACATTTACTGCGACATATGGAGCGTTGCTGGAGCCTCCAGGCTCGCGCCGAACCAGATTTTGAAGCATAGGGACACCGCCCTGGCGTTCGACGCCTAGACCTGAAGCTTCACCACACAAGACGACATGGACGACATCGGCCTTAACGCCGAGAGCGCGATTGGGGATTCGGGGGCGACCACCGAAACCGGTCAGCTGCTCTCGCTCAAGGATGGCGACTCCTTCCTGGTCGCCGATCCATGGGGAGACGTGTGCGGCGGCGTAGACGGGATGTTCTGCGGCGACACCCGTATCCTGTCGCGGTTCGCCCTGCTGCTCGGTGACCTGCGACCCTCGAAGCTCAGCTTCGCACTCTCGCGCGACAACGCCACCTTCATCTTTCACGGCGCCAACCACGACCTGCCGCCAGTGGGTGGGAAGACGACGCCTGGCGGCATCATCCACATCGAGCGTCGCCGGTGCCTCCATCAGGGCCGAATGTTCGAGCGCCTGCGCCTGACGAATTTCGGGCTCGACGAGATCATGGCCCCGGTCTCATTCGTCTACGACGCCGATTTTAGGGACATGTTCGAGGTGCGCGGGCTCAAGCGGGCCTCGCGCGGGACGGCGCGCGAGCCCGTCGTCTCCGGACGGAGCGTCCAGTTCGGCTACGACGGCCTGGATCGCGTCTCCCGGACCGGCGTCCTCGACTTCTCCGAGCCGCCTTGGCGGATGAGCGCCACTCGCGCCGACTTCATGTTCTCGCTGGCCCCCGAAAAGCCGATGGACCTCTACATCGAGGTGGGGTCGGACGAGGAGGAGCGTCCCTCGAGGGCCCGGTTCGAGGCCGCCGAGTCGGGCGCCCACGAGGCGGTGCGAGCACGGCGGCAAGGCGGGGCGCGCGTGCGCGCGGCGGACGGCGCCTTCCATGCCTGGCTGTCGCAAAGCCGCGGGGACGTCGCAGCCCTGACCACGCCTCTCGAGACGGGCCCTTATCCCTATGCGGGGATACCTTGGTTCTCCACGCCGTTCGGCCGCGATGGGATCTTCACGGCCTGGCAGATGCTGTGGCTGGACCCGAGCCTGGCGCGCGGCGTCCTCACCTTCCTCGCCTCCCGACAGGCGACGCAGACCTCTCCGTTCGCTGACGCCCAGCCCGGCAAGATCATGCACGAGACGCGGCGGGGAGAGATGGCCGCCCTGGGTGAGGTGCCGTTCGGCCTCTACTACGGCGGCGTCGACACCACGCCTTTGTTCGTCGCCCTGGCCGGCGCCTACCTGCGCCGGACGGGCGATCTGGACCTGATCCGCCGGCTCTGGCCGAACCTCTGCGCCGCGATCGGCTGGCTCGACACTTACGGCGACTCCAACGGCGACGGGTTCATCGACTACGCCCGGGCCGTAGGGAGCGGCCTGTCCAACCAGGGCTGGAAGGACAGCGTCGACTCGGTGTTCCATGACGACGCGAGGCTGGCCAAAGGTCCAATCGCCCTCGTCGAGGTTCAGGGCTACGCTTATGCCGCCTGGCGGGCGATGGCCGAGATGGCGCGCCGTCTCGGAGAGCCGCTCGGCGAGGCGTGGGATGCGCGGGCCGAGCGCATGAGGCAGGCTGTGGAGGACCGGTTCTGGATGGAGCCGGAAGGATTCTACGCCATAGCGATCGACGGCGAGGGGCAACTGTGCCGCCCGTTGGCGTCCAATCCTGGCCATCTGCTGTTCTTCGGCCTGCCGTCGCGGGCGCGCGCCCAACGGGTGATCGACGCTCTGCTGTCGGAGCGGTTCGACAGCGGCTGGGGGCTGAGGACTCTGGCCACGGGCTCGGCCCGCTACAATCCCATGTCCTATCACAACGGCTCGATCTGGCCGCACGACTGCGGCGTGCTGCTGGCGGGCATGGCCCGCTATGGCGAGCGGGACGGCGTCGTGAAGATCCTCCAGGACATGTTCGAGGCCTCCAGTAACTTCGACATGCGCATGCCCGAACTTTTGTGCGGGTTCTCGCGCGCTCCTCACGAGCCGCCGATCGCCTATCCGGTGGCCTGCATGCCGCAGGCGTGGGCGGCGGGATCGGTGTTCATGATGCTGCAGGCCTGTCTCGGCCTCGAGATCGATGCGGCCCAGAAAAGCGTGCACGTCTCCTCCCCGCGGCTGCCGCCAGCGCTGGACCGGCTGATCATCGAAGGGGTCGAGGTCGCCGGCGCTGGCGTCGTGGACCTGCTCGTGCACCGGATCGACGGGCGGGTCGCGGTTCTGCCGGGGCCTCGCGTCGATCCCGGCATCAGGGTCGTGCTCGATGGCTGAGGGCTCGGCGCTTCTGACCTCGGCCGCACTCCCCGAGCCGCCACTGGCGAGGGCCGCGGACACCGCCGTCTTCGTCGACCTGGACGGCACCCTGGCCGCGCTCCAGATCACGCCGCAGGACGTCGGACCGGACGCGAGGCGCAGAGCCCTCCTCCAGCGCCTGCGCGCCGCTCTCTCGGGCCGGCTGGCGGTCATCAGCGGGCGCGCCCTCGACGACATCGACCGCGTGCTCGAGAAGGATGTGCCCGCCGTCGCCGCTATCCACGGCCTCGTGCGTCGGACCGCCTGGGGCGAGATCGTGGCTCCGCCGGGCGAGGGTCGGATTCCACAAGCCCGCGAAGCCTTCGAATCCCTCGCCCGCGCCGATCCGGGGCTGCTCGTGGAGGACAAGGGCGCCGCCGTGGCGCTGCACTATCGCCGTTCGCCCCAGGCCGAAGGCGCCTGCCGCGAACTCGCCGCGCGACTGGCTCGCAGCCTTGGCCTCAAGCTGCAGGAAGGCGACCACGTGGTCGAGTTGCGCGCCCCCGGACCCGACAAGGGCGAGGCCATCGCGGCCTTCATGCGCGAGGCGCCCTTCGCAGGAACTCAGCCGCTGTTCCTCGGCGACGATTTCACCGACGAGTCGGGCTTCGCCGCCGTGCGGGGGATGGGCGGTCTGGCCATCATCGTGGGGTCGCGGCGCCCAACCCGAGCCCAGTATGCGCTGTCCGATGTCGAGGCCGTGCACGACTTCCTGTCAGCCATCGCAGAGCAGCCGAAGGCATGAATCCTGACCTCGACCTCTCCCCGATCGGCAACTCCTCGATCAGCGCCCTGATCGACCGGGAGGGTCGCTTCGTCTGGTGCTGCGCGCCGCGGGTCGATTCCGATCCGTTCTTCTCCAGCCTCTTGAGCGGGCGCGATTTCGCCGCGCCCGACACCCAGGGTCTCTGGGCCATCGACGTGGTCAATGCGGTGGAGACCGAACAGGCCTACCTCCGCAACACGCCCGTGCTGCGGACCCAGATCACCGATCGGGACGGCGCATCGCTCGAGATCATCGACTTCGCGCCGCGCTTCGAACTTTACGGTCGCACCTATCGGCCAACCGCCTTCTACAGGATCCTTCGGCCGCTGAAGGGCGCCCCGCGGATCACCATCCGGCTGAAGCCGACCGCCGACTGGGGCGCAGGCCCCACGGCGACGACCTCCGGGTCAAACCACATCCGCTACTTCGGCTCGGATGTGACCCTGCGACTGACCACCAATCTGCCGGTCTCTCACATTCGCGAGGCGCGCACGTTCCGCCTCGAATCGCCGACGGCCATCTTCCTTGGGCCCGACGAGCCGTTTCAAGGCGAGGTCAGGACGACAGCCGACAGCATGCTGCGAGACACCTGCGCCTACTGGCGAGACTGGGTTCGCACGCTGGCGATTCCCCTGGAGTGGCAGGAGGCGGTGATCCGCGCCGCCATCGCGCTCAAGCTGTGCGTCTACGAGGAGACCGGCGCGATCGTCGCGGCCCTGACGACTTCGATCCCCGAGTCGCCCGGCAGCGGCCGCAACTGGGACTACCGCTACTGCTGGATTCGTGACGCCTACTACGTGGTGCAGGCGCTGAACCGCCTCGGGGCGGTCGACATCCTGGAGAACTACCTCTCCTATCTACGCAACATCGTCGAGGCAGCCGGCGCCGGGCGGATCCAGCCGGTCTACGGCGTCGGCTTCGAGCCGATTCTCACAGAGCGCATCGTCGACACCCTTCCCGGCTATCGCGGGATGGGTCCCGTCCGGGTGGGAAACCAGGCCTATGAACAGGGCCAGAACGATGTCTACGGCCAGGTGATCCTGTCCAACGCCCAGGCTTTCTTCGACGAACGGCTCCTGCGACCGGCAAGCGTCGACGATTTCGAGTTGCTCGAGCGCGTCGGCGAGCGCGCGTTCGCCTCCTACGACAAGCCGGACGCAGGCCTTTGGGAGCTAAGGACCCGCGCCGCCGTCCACACCTATTCGGCGGCGATGTGCTGGGCGGCGTGCGACCGGCTGGGCAAGGCCGCACAGCACCTGGGACTGCCGGCGCGCGCGGAGTTCTGGCATGGCCGGGCCGAGACCATCCGCGCCGCCATCGAGGACCAGGCATGGAACGCTAAGGAGGGTCACTACGCCGCGACTTTCGGAGGCGCGGAGATCGACGCCAGCCTCACCCAGCTGGTGGACCTTCGCTTCCTCAACCCTGAGGACCCGCAGAACCGGGAAACGCTCAAGGCCATCGAGAAGCACCTGCGGCGCGGCTCGAACCTGATGCGCTATGACCTTCCCGACGATTTCGGAGAGCCGGAGACCGCCTTCAATTTCTGCACGTTCTGGTTCATCGAGGGCCTCTACCTCATCGGCGAGACCGATCAGGCCCGCGCCCTGTTCGAGGAGATGCTGGCCCGCAGGACCCGTTCGGGCCTGTTGTCGGAGGACGTGTCCTTCAGCGACGGAACCTTGTGGGGGAACTATCCTCAGACCTATTCCCTTGTCGGCTTGATAAACTGCGCAGTCCTTCTTAGCCGACCTTGGAGCTCGGTCCGATGAGCCGTCTCATCGTGGTCTCAAACCGGGTCACTGTTCCGGAGAGGCCCGGCGAGGCCCCCGCGGGCGGCCTCGCCGTCGCGCTTTCTGCGGCGTTGAAGGAATACTCGGGGTTCTGGTTCGGCTGGAGCGGCGCGACCACGTCCGAGTTCTCCAACCGGATTCAGATGCGGCGGATCAACGACGTCACCGTCGTCACCGTCGACCTCGAGGAATCCGACTTCCAGGAATATTACAACGGCTTCGCCAATGGCACGCTCTGGCCGCTGTTCCACTACCGGATCGACCTCACGGCCTACGACCGTTCGTTCAGCGAGGGCTACGAGCGGGTCAACCACCGGTTCGCTCAGACCCTGGCGCCGCTCATCGAGCCCGACGATCTGATCTGGGTTCACGACTACCACCTGATCCCGCTGGGACGCGAACTGCGTCTCCTGGGCGTGACCAACCCGATCGGTTTCTTCCTCCACATCCCCTGGCCCGCGCCGCAGATCCTCACCACCCTGCCGCGCCACCGCAAGCTGGTGGAAAGTCTGTTCTCCTACGATCTGGTGGGCTTTCAGACCGACGAATGGCTGTGGGCGTTCGAATCCTATGTCCTGGGCGAGGCCGGAGGGGCCTGGGCGGCGGATGGACGGTTACAGGCTTTCGGCCAGACCCTGCGCGCCCAGGCGTTCCCGATCGGCCTGGACCTGGAGGAATTCCAGGAGCTCGCGCGCTCGCCAGTCGCCTTGCGGGCCTTCGACAGGATGGCGGCCCACAGCGTCTTTCGCTCCCTCATCGTCGGGGTCGACAGGCTGGACTATTCGAAAGGCCTTGAAGAGCGGCTCTACGGCTTCGAGGCGTTCCTGGAACAGAATCCCGAGCTTCGCAGGGAAGTGCTGTACCTGCAGGTGGCGCCGACCTCGAGAGGAGAGGTCGAAGCTTATCAGGACCTTCGGGGCCGGATCGACGCCCTCTGCGGTCGCATCAACGCCATCTATGCGGACATGGACTCCGCGCCGATCCGGTATGTGAACCGCGGTTATCGCAGGGACGAGCTCGCGGGCATCTACCGCGCCGCCAGCGTCTGCCTCGTCACCCCCTTGCGAGACGGCATGAACCTCGTCGCCAAGGAGTACGTCGCCGCCCAGGACCCGGACGATCCGGGCGTCCTGATGCTCTCCCGCTTCGCCGGCGCGGCGCGGCAGATGACCGAGGCGGTGATCGTCAATCCGTACAGCCGCGAGGAGCTCGCGGACGGGCTCAAGCTCGCCCTGTCGATGTCGCTGGCCGAGCGCAGGGCGCGGTACGAAAGCCTGATGGCGGGAATCCGCCGGTCGAACGTGAAGGTCTGGCGGGACTCGTTCGTCGACGCGCTCGCGACTGCGCACGAGCCGTTCCTGCCGCTGATGGACGGCGCCGGCGAGGAACCGGTCCTCCCTCGCGCCCGCATCTCACCATCAGATGTCAGCGAGCCGTCCGAAGCCTGATCGGGCGGCTCCCCTTCGATCAAAGGCCGGGAAGCTTGATCTTGCCCGGGTTCTGCCGCTCGATGACGATCGACTGATTGCCCGTGAGATTGGCGATCCGCTTCTCCTCGGTGTTCGGATCGATCGGCACGGGCGTGTCGGCCGCCTGCGTCATCTGCTCGGCGACCGCCGGCTGGCCCTTGTGCCAGAACATCACGAAGTCGGCGAAACCCTTGTCCTTGTGGGCGATGGCCCCGAACTGGTCATCCACCACATAACGGATGAGCGGATCGGCCTTGTCGCCGCCAGCCTTGGCCACGAGCAGCTTCTCGCCGTCGGAACGCACTTCGGCCTGGCGCTCGCCGATGAGGGCCTCACGGGCGGCGCTCTCGGGCTCGAGTTCCTGCGGACGCGGCTCTCCGGGAGCCGGCGGGCGCAGCGAATAGTCGGGCGGCAAGGTCAGCGGCGCCTTGCTGACGACCCGGAACTCGTCGGGCGTGACCTTGCCCATGCCAAGGGCGTGAGAAGCCGACTGGCAACCGGCGAGTCCCGCCAGCCCCAGCAGCGAGAGGGCCGCGAGCCCCCGCGAAACAGTCATCGACGCCATAGTGTCTTCACAAGCCCACAAGCGCCCCCAGCGCTCGCCAGATGGATAGCCGATCCGAAAGACGTGCGCCACGGGCCTCGCGTCGCGGGTCATGTCGCGGTCTTCTTGGGTGAAAACAGACCTTCAAGGAGGAGCAGGATGATGCCCACCGTGATGGCGCTATCGGCCGGATTG
>JAFANN010000147.1 GCA_019232665.1 Caulobacteraceae bacterium
TCGGAGAACGCGTATGTCTCGCCCCGCACCCGTACCGGATCGCCCCACTCGGCCGCCAGGCGAGCAATTGCCGCGTCGCGCTCGCCCGCACTTGCGCGTCGGATCGCCGGCGCTTCGCTCATGCTGCATCCCCAGCCCCTCCTAGCGCAGCCGCGGCGGCGACAGAAGGTCAGCCCCGCGGTTGACGCCCATCCGCGGCCGGCGCAGCGTGCGCATAACCGCTCGTTCGAGGAGGACAGGATGAGCGCCCAGCTCAATCACACCATCGTCTATTCACAGGACAAGGGCGTCGCGGCCAGCTTCCTGGCCGAGATCCTCGGGACGCCGGAACCGACGCCGACCCCGCCGTTCCTGGCGGTGGCGCTCGACAATGGCGTCACGTTGGACTTCGCCGACGGGCGGACGCCGATCACCACTCAGCACTACGCCTTCTTGGTGGATGATCCCACGTTCGACGCCGCCTTTGGGCGGATCGTCGGCAAGAAGCTGGAGTACTGGGCCGACCCGTTTCTGGGTCACCCGGGTGAGATCAATCACCGGAGTGGCGGTCGCGGAGTCTATTTTAAGGATCCCTCGGGCCACCTTCTCGAGTTGCTGACGCGCGTTCACGCCGCCTGAAACGCAAAACCGCCCCGCCGGAGGTCCGGCGGGGCGGTCAGATGATCAGGGAAAGCCCGATCGTCAGGCGTTGATGCTGCCGGTGTCGACCTTGAAGCCGGGGCCCATGGTCGAGGAAAGGCTGACGCGCTTGACATAGGTGCCCTTGGCCCCCGACGGCTTGGCGCGGTTGAGGGCTTCCAGCAGGGCGCGGACGTTGGCGGTGATCGCCTCCTCGGTGAACGAGGCCTTGCCGATGCCGGCATGGACGATGCCCGCCTTCTCGACGCGGAACTCGATGGAGCCGCCCTTGGCGTCCTTGACCGCCTGGGCGACGTTCGGCGTCACCGTGCCGACGCGCGGATTTGGCATCAGGCCGCGTGGGCCCAGGATCTTACCGAGGCGCCCGACGAGGGCCATCATGTCTGGCGTGGCGATGACGCGATCGAACTCCAGGAAACCGCCCTGGATCCGCTCGACCAGGTCCTCGGCGCCAACGATGTCGGCTCCGGCCGCGGTCGCTTCGGCCGCCTTCGGGTCCTTGGCGATGACCGCGACGCGGACGTCGCGGCCCGTGCCCGAGGGCAGCGAGACCACGCCACGGACCTGCTGGTCGGCGTGACGGGGATCGACGCCCAGATTGACGGCGATCTCGACGCTCTCATCGAACTTCGACGTGGCGTTGGCCTTCACCAGCTTGACCGCTTCGGCCAGGGGGTGGATCGCCTGACGGTCGCCCGTCCAGGCTTGTTCGCGCTTGGGGAGCTTTGCCATGTGATCAGGCCTCCTCGACCACGCGAAGGCCCATGGCGCGCGCAGAACCCTCGATGATGCGCGCGGCGGCATCCAGGTCGTTGGCGTTGAGGTCCTTCATCTTCTTTTCGGCGATCTCGCGCAGCTGCGCGCGAGTGACTTGGCCGACGAATTCGCGGCCAGTCTTGCCCGAGCCGGACTGCAAGCCGGTGATTTCCTTCAGGTAGTGCGTCGCCGGCGGCGTCTTGGTGACAAAGGTGAAGCTCTTGTCCTGGTAGACGGTGATGACCGTCGGCAGGGGCGTCCCTTTCGGCACGTTCTCGGTGCGGGCGTTGAACTCCTTGCAGAAGCCCATGATGTTGACGCCGCGCTGACCGAGCGCGGGGCCAATGGGTGGCGAAGGCGTGGCAGAGCCCGCCTTCACCTGGAGCTTGATGTAGCCCAGGATCTTTTTAGCCATATGACTCCTCATGTGGGCGGCAGGGCCGCCCGAAGAAGCCGTGGTTCGGGATGGCGCCCCTCCCACGGTTTTACGAAAACGCCGTCTCCGGCGCGGAAGCCGGGGCTTCTACACCCCGAAGTTCAGAAAAACTAGGAGATCTTCTCGACCTGGCCGTACTCGAGTTCGACCGGTGTGGCGCGGCCGAAGATGGAGACGGTGACACGCAGGCGCGCGCGGTCCTCGTCGACCTGCTCGACCGAGCCGTTGAAGCTAGCGAAGGGGCCGTCGGTGACGCGAACGGACTCGCCGATCTCGAACCGCACGGTGGGCTTGGGACGCTCCACGCCTTCTTCGATGGCGCCGATGATCCGCGCCACCTCGCGCTCGGAGACCGGCATCGGCTTGGAGCCGCTGCCCAGGAAGCCGGTCACCTTCGGCGTGTTCTTCACCAGGTGATATGCCTCGTCCGACAGGTCCATCTTCACCAGGACGTAGCCGGGAAAGAACTTTCGCTCGGAATTGATCTTCCGGCCCCGCCGGATCTCCACCACGTCTTCGGTCGGCACCAGGATCTCAGAGAAGGAATCGTCCAATCCCTGGGTGTGCGCCTGCTCGCGGATGCTCTCGGCCACCTTCTTCTCGAAGTTCGAGTAGGCGTGGACGATGTACCACTTGTGGTTGGGGTTGGAGGAATGGACGTGCGTATCGCTCATAAGAATGAAGGCTCCGGGAGGTCCTAGCCGGCGTTCGCCAGCTTCAGCACGGTGCGCATGACGAAGCTGAGGACCGCGTCCAGGCCCGAGAAGAAAAGCGCGGTCAGGATGACCATGATGCCCACCATGACCGAGGTGATCCAGGTCTCCTTCCAGCTGGTCCAGGTGACCTTCCGCGCCTCGGCCCGGGTCTCGCGCAGGAACTGGACCGGATGGAAAGGCTTCTTCGGCGCGGCCACGCTGGTGGGCGCAGCGGCCGCAGGGGTTGCGGCCGGGCGTCGACGCACCGGGGTCTGCACGAGGTTCTGGTCCTTGGCCATCGGGGGCCTTCCAACTCTCTTCATGGCTCGCCGGGTACTTAGGCTTGAGCGGGCCGACTGCCGACCGCGCCCCCTCCCCGGACAGATATAGTGGCAGGAGTGGGGGGACTCGAACCCACGACCCTCGGTTTTGGAGACCGATGCTCTACCAGCTGAGCTACACTCCTGCGTACGGCGCGATCGCCGAACGGTAGATCATACACAGCCCTTCCACCGGAAGGGAGGGGAACTCCCGAAGACGGTGGGCGGCGCCAGTCGCGATGCGACTGGCGCTCTCAAGCTTACTCGACGATCTTCGCGACGACGCCGGCGCCGACGGTCCGGCCGCCTTCGCGGATGGCGAAGCGGAGCTTCTCCTCCATGGCGATCGGCGTGATCAGCTCGACGTCCAGCTCGGCGTTGTCGCCCGGCATGATCATCTCCACGCCTTCACGCAGCTTGATGATGCCGGTCACGTCCGTGGTCCGGAAGTAGAACTGCGGGCGGTAGTTGGAGAAGAACGGCGTGTGGCGGCCACCCTCTTCCTTGGTGAGGATGTAGGCCTCGGCGACGAACTTGGTGTGCGGGGTGATCGAACCGGGCTTGCACAGCACCTGGCCGCGCTCGACGTCTTCGCGCTTGGTGCCGCGCAGGAGCACGCCGACGTTGTCGCCGGCCTGGCCCTGGTCGAGCAGCTTGCGGAACATCTCGACGCCGGTGCAGGTCGTCTTCTGCGTCGGACGCAGACCGACGATCTCCACTTCCTCGCCGACCTTGATCACGCCACGGTCGACGCGGCCGGTCACGACGGTGCCGCGGCCGGAGATCGAGAAGACGTCTTCCACCGCCATCATGAACGGCTGGTCGACGGGACGCTCGGGCTGCGGGATGTAATCATCCACGGCCGCCATCAGTTCGAGGACTTTCTTTTCGCCGATCTCGACGTTGTTGCCCTCGACCGCCGCCAGGGCCGAGCCCTTCACGATCGGGATGTCGTCGCCCGGGAAGTTGTAGCTGGAGAGCAGCTCGCGGACTTCCATCTCGACCAGCTCGAGCAGCTCCTCGTCATCGACCATGTCGACCTTGTTGAGGAACACCACCAGCGCCGGCACGCCGACCTGACGGGCCAGCAGGATGTGCTCGCGGGTCTGCGGCATCGGGCCGTCGGCGGCCGACACGACCAGGATCGCGCCATCCATCTGCGCCGCGCCGGTGATCATGTTCTTCACGTAGTCGGCGTGGCCGGGGCAGTCGACGTGAGCGTAGTGACGGTTGGCCGTCTCGTACTCCACGTGCGCCGTATTGATCGTGATGCCGCGGGCCTTTTCTTCCGGCGCGGCGTCGATGTCTTCGTACTTCATCGCCGTGGCGCCGCCGGCCTTGGCGAGCGTCATCGTGATCGCGGCGGTCAGCGTGGTCTTGCCGTGGTCGACGTGGCCGATTGTGCCGATGTTGCAGTGCGGCTTATTGCGTTCGAACTTAGCCTTGGCCATTTTTCAGAGCTCCAGCCCGAAGGGGGCTTCTTCTTTGCGTTACAGGTTAGGGTTTGTGGAAGGAGGTCAAGCGAACTTCTTGACCACTTCATCGGCGACGGCCTGCGGGACCGCCTCGTAGTGGTCGTATTCCATGTGGAAGGCCGCCCGGCCCTGGCTCATCGAGCGCAGGGTGTTCACGTAGCCGAACATGTTGGCCAACGGGACGTGGGCCAGGATCACCTGCGCGTTGCCGCGTTGGTCGGTGCCCTGGATCATGCCGCGCCGCGAGTTCAGGTCGCCGATCACGTCGCCGACGTAGTCCTCGGGCGTCGTCACCTCCACCTTCATGATCGGTTCGAGCAGCTTGGGCTGGGCCCGGTCCCGAAGTTCGCGGAACGCCGAACGGGCGGCGATCTCGAACGCCAGGACGCTGGAGTCCACGTCGTGATACTTGCCGTCCACCAGGGTCGCCTTGAAGTCGATCACCGGGAAGCCGGCGAGCAGACCATTGTCCTTGGCGTTCAGCAGCCCCTTTTCCACACCCGGGATGTATTCCTTGGGCACGGTCCCGCCGACGATCTTGCTCTCGAACGAGTAGCCGGAACCCGGCTCGCCCGGCTCGAAGATGATCTTCACTTCGGCGAACTGGCCTGAACCGCCGGTCTGCTTCTTGTGCGTGTAGTTGATCTCGGTCGTGCGACCCAGCGTCTCGCGGTAGGCGACCTGCGGCTGACCGATGTTGGCCTCCACCTTGTAGGTGCGGCGCAGGATGTCGACCTTGATGTCCAGGTGCAGTTCCCCCATCCCGCGAAGGATGGTCTGGCCGCTTTCCTGGTCGGTGGAGACGCGGAACGTCGGGTCCTCGGCCGCCAGCTTCTGCAGGGCCACGCCCAGCTTCTCCTGGTCGCCCTTGGACTTGGGCTCGATGGCGATCTCGATGACGGGCTCGGGGAAGTCCATCTTGTCGAGCAGGATCGGACCCTTGTTCGGGTCGCAGAGGGTGTCGCCCGTTCGTGTGTCCTTCAGGCCTGCCAGGGCGACGATGTCGCCGGCGAAGGCTTCCTTGATGTCCTCGCGGTTGTTCGAGTGCATCTGGAGCATGCGACCCACCCGCTCCTTGCGGTCGCGCGTGGAGTTCATCAGGCCCATGCCGCTTTCCAGCTTGCCCGAGTAGATCCGGCAGAAGGTCAGCGAGCCCACGAACGGGTCGTCCATGATCTTGAACGCGAGCACGGCGAGCGGCTCGTCGTCCGACGCGTGACGGACCACGGGGGCTTCGGTCTTGTAGTCGATACCTGGGGTCGGCGGGATGTCCACCGGCGAGGGCAGGAAGTCGACGACCGCGTCGAGCAGGGGTTGGACGCCCTTGTTCTTGAACGCCGAACCGCAGAGCACCGGATAGAAGGCGCCCGTGAGCACCGCCTTGCGGATGCAGCCCTTCAGCGCCTCTTCCGACGGATCCTCGCCGTTGAGGTAGGATTCCATCGCGTCGTCATCGAGTTCGACGGCGTTCTCGACCATGAAGTGGCGCGCCTCTTCGGCGGCGGCCTTCAGGTCGTCGGGGATCTCTGCGTCGTGGTAGTTGGCGCCCAGGCCCTCGCTCTCCCAGACGACCGCCTTCATGCGGACCAGGTCGATGATGCCCTTGAAGGCGGCCTCGGAGCCGATCGGCAGCTGGATCGGCACGGCCTTCACACCCAGCCGGTCGCGGATGGACTCGACGCACTTGTCGAAGTCGGCGCCGATCTTGTCCATCTTGTTGACGAACACGACGCGCGGGACGTCGTAGCGGTCCGCCTGGCGCCAGACGGTCTCGGTCTGGGGCTCGACGCCTTGGTTGCCGTCGAGCACGGCGACGCAACCGTCGAGCACGCGCAGCGACCGCTCCACCTCGATGGTGAAGTCCACGTGGCCTGGCGTGTCGATGATGTTGAGGCGCTTGCCCTTCCACATCGCGGTGGTGGCGGCGGAGGTGATGGTGATCCCCCGCTCCTGCTCCTGCTCCATCCAGTCCATGGTGGCCGCGCCATCATGGACTTCACCGATCTTGTGACTCTTGCCGGTGTAATAGAGGATCCGCTCCGTCGTCGTGGTCTTTCCGGCGTCGATGTGCGCCATGATACCGAAGTTGCGGTAGTCCTTGATGTCGGTTGTGCGGGGCATGGCTCGTGTGGGCCTGAAGGCTCTTCCGATAAGAGGGTGAACTTGTGGAGCGCTTGCGGCGCGCGCGGTCTATATCAAACCGCGGGTGCGGAGAAGGGCGCGCCGGTCGTCGCGCGCCCCATATGGGTGATCACCAGCGGTAATGCGAGAAGGCGCGGTTGGCTTCGGCCATCTTGTGCGTATCTTCGCGCTTCTTGACCGCCGCCCCGCGATTGTTCGAGGCGTCGAGCAATTCGCCCGCAAGCTTCTCGGTCATGGTGTTCTCACCACGCTTGCGCGCGGCGGTCACCAGCCAGCGGATGGCCAGGGCGCGACGGCGTTCGGGACGCACTTCCACCGGCACCTGGTAGGTGGCGCCCCCGACGCGGCGCGAGCGCACTTCGACCGACGGCGAGACATTCTCGAGCGCGCCATGGAAGGTTTCCAACGGGCCCTGGTCGCGACGCTTGCTCTCGATGATGTCGAAGGCGCCGTAGATGATGTTCTCGGCGACCGCCTTCTTCCCCTCGTACATGACGTAGTTCATGAACTTCGTCAGCACGACATCCCCGAACTTGGGGTCGGGAAGAACATCGCGTTTTTCGGCGCGGCGGCGACGGGACATGAGCGGCTTCGACTTTCTGTTCTAGCTTACTTGGGACGCTTCGCGCCGTAGAGCGAGCGACGTTGCTTGCGGTCCTTGACGCCCTGGGTGTCCAGCACGCCCCGGAGGATGTGGTAGCGGACGCCGGGAAGGTCCTTCACGCGGCCGCCGCGGATCAGCACGACCGAGTGCTCCTGCAGGTTGTGGCCTTCGCCGGGGATGTAGCACACCGCCTCGATGCCCGAGGTCAAGCGCACCTTGGCGACCTTGCGGAGGGCGGAGTTCGGCTTCTTCGGCGTCACCGTATAGACCCGCGTGCAGACGCCGCGGCGCTGCGGGGAGCCCTTCAGCGCCGGCACCTTGTTGCGCGCGACCTTGCTTGCGCGCGGCTTGCGGATCAGCTGGTTGACGGTCGGCATCGAGACCTTTCGAAGTCATCGGCCTGGGCGTCTCGTGGACGGGCGCCTCGGCGGGAAAGAAGATGATTGCGTCGGGAGCTCTCCCGTCACCCACCCCCGAGGAACACCAAATGCGCCGAAACCTTTAGAGGGCTCCGGCGCGACGGACTGTAGCGCCCGCGCAACTTCGGCTTTCCACTGGGGCTGGCCTCTCGGCGAGCCCTCGAAAAACGAGCGCGCGACATAGCTGCGAAGCCGCCTCGCGTCAATGGCTTGCTCGGGGAGCCGAGCGGACGCGCAGCCAGGCCCACGCGGCTGCGGCCAACACCACGATCGCCAGCGGACTGGCCTCCGGTCCAAAGGCTCCTCCGGCTGCCCAGCCCTGTCCGCCATCAGGCGTGATCAGCAGCAAGGACTCGTCTCCTGGCTCGCGCCCATAGGCCGGCGCGCCAAGGAGGAAACCGCCGACATAGTCCCAGCCCGCATGCGCACCCAGCGCCCAGGCGATGGAGCCGGTGGCCTTCACGCTCGCCGCCGCCGCCAGCCCGAACAGGAAGAGGCCGGCGGCGCCGAGCGCAACCTCGGCAGGCGCAACGGTTCGCAGGCCAGGCTCGGCGTGCAGCAGGACGAAAAGGGCGCTGGAGCCAATCGCGGCGCGATGAAAGCCCCAGCGCGACCATGCAAGGGTCAGCAGCCAACCCCTCACCCAGCCTTCCTGCGCCGCCGCAATGAGCAGGGCCGTCACTGCCCCTCCCACCGTGACACCCAGCGCCGAGTAGGGCTGCCCCGCCTCGAGTCGCGCGGCCCCTGTCAGAACGAGCGCCAACTCGATCGTCGCCATCGCGGCGAGACCTGCCGCCAGGCCCAAGAAGGCCTGTCCGGCGATTGCGATCGCCGAGCGCGGCGGTCCGAGCATCCCAGGCGGCCGCCAAAGACGGTTCGCGACCGCCAGAAGGGCGAGCCCAACGGCGCCGCCCACGGCCGCCGACGAGGGGCTCACTGCGACGCCCCGCCCTGCGACTCAGGGCCCGACACGCACCGATCCGGGTCCGAACACCCGGCGGACCACCGTACCGCTCACATGCTTGACCACCACGTCTCCCGAGCCGGTCACCGACGCAGAGAGGCTCTGTGCGACGCCCTGCATGCGGATATCGCCCGACCCGGCGATCGAGGCCTCCATGTGCGTCACATCACCCGCGGCGACCGTGACGTCGCCTGTGCCTGCGATCCGAACGTCCATCGGTCCGGACACCTGCTCGGCCGTGATGTCGCCCGAGCCGCTGGAGACGGCGATCATTCCGTCGCCCAGGCTCAGCACGGCAATGCGCCCGGAGCCGGCCACCGACAGGTCGCCGGAGCCGGCGGATCCCGCCCGACTCTGCCCCGCCCCCGCCTGGTCCAGCCGGAGCCGGCCGCTCGTATTGGCGATTGTCCAGTTCCCGCAGCCCTTGTTGGTGAGATCGACGCTCGCGCTGCGGCCGATCACCCCGAAGACGGCGTCGCCGGCGGAGACCCTCACGGCAAAGGGGGTGCGCACGACCACGAACGGAAGAGCGCCGTAGGCGATGTCCCCGCGGCCCCACAACTCCACGTTGCGCCCGTCGCAGGCGCGCACGCGGCGACTCACGTCTCCCGTGATCACGACGCGGCCCCCGGCGGACCGGATTCGAATCGGAAGACGCGGATTGACGCGCAGGACGACCACCCGCACGTCCGTCCGGCGCTCGGGGACAATGGCGACGCGCATGGCGGCGCCGCGGATCTCAAGGGCGTTGGCAGCCTGGGCGGAGCGTGCGGCGACGACGGCGCAAAGCGTCAGCCAGACCCCGAGCGCGATCGCGCCGATTCGCATCCCGCTCTCCAGGCGGCCGTCGAGAGGCGCGACGCTAGCCGAGCGCGACCGTCAAGGCAGCCGGAATCGACATTGAGGCTGGAGCGGGTAGCGGGAATCGAACCCGCATCCTCAGCTTGGAAGGCTGCTGCACTACCATTGTGCTATACCCGCGTCGCTTCGTCCGGCGGGCCCCCTCGCCCGGATCCGACAAAATTCGCGTGGTGGGGGAAGTAGGACTCGAACCTACGAAGGCGTACGCCAGCGGATTTACAGTCCGCCCCCTTTGCCGCTCGGGACATTCCCCCTACGCGAAGGCCGTCGGACCGCCTCCAGAAGGCTGCCGCAGCATCCCTCTCGGAAACGGAGCACGCTCTATAGTGGCCCACCCCCATCGACGCAACGACAAGCGCCCGTTCCGCTCCCGCGGCGAAACGGACCCTGGCGCATGGCTCTGGGGCTGGCACGCGGTTCTCGCCGCGCTGGACAATCCGGACCGGCCCGCCCCTGCGCGTCTCCTCGCTACGCCGGACCGCGCCAGGCTGCTGGAAGAGCGCGTACACGGACGAATCAAGGCCGAGGTCGCAGACTCCGCCGCCATCGACCGGGCGCTCGGCCGCTCCGCCGTCCATCAGGGCGTGGCCCTGAAGACTGAGCCCCTGCCCCCGGTAGCGCTGGACGACCTCGCCCGCCCCGCCGAAGGACTGATCGTTGTCGTTGACCAGGTCACTGATCCGCAGAACATCGGGGCCATCTTCCGCAGCGCCGCCGCCTTCGGCGCTCGCGGGGTCGTTCTGCAGGATCGCCATGCCCCGCCCCTCGCCGGCGCGGCGGCCAAGGCCGCCGCGGGGGCTATTGAGCAGATCCCGCATGCTCGTGAGGTGAACCTTGCCCGCGCCCTCGAGCGCCTCGAGGCCGCCGGCTGGCGCACGATCGGTCTCGACGCCGAGGGTGAGGCAAACCTGGACCAGGTTCTCGACGGCGGCCCGACCGTCCTGGTGCTCGGATCGGAAGACGAGGGCCTGCGGCGGCTGGTGCGCGAGCACTGCGACGTCCTCGCCCGCATTCCGATGAGCGGCGGATTCGAAAGCCTCAATGTTTCCGCCGCCGCGGCCGTCGCCCTTTACGCAGGGCAGCAGGCGCGCACGCGCTGAACGATCGTCAGCCGGCGCCGAATCGCTCCGACCACTCGGTGACCTGCGCCTCCTCGATCTTCGAGAACAGGATCGGCGGCACGCTGACCTTCCTGCCGGCCGGCACGCGCGAGAGCTCGACAGCGGCGTCCAAAGAGGGCCAGGTTGGCGGATAAGTCTCGCCCACCGCGATCGCCATGGCCTCGGCGGCGAACGGGATCACCGGCGCGCTGATCCGCGAATAGAGGGCCACCAGGTTGATGGCCGTGCGCACGATCACCGCCGCCCGCTCGGGATCGGTCTTGATCGCCGTCCATGGAGCGGCCTCCTGCAGGTACTCGTTCCCCAACACCCACAGGGCGCGCAGGGCCTGGGCGCTCTTGCGCACTTCGATCGCCTCGAACTGCGCCGTCAGTTCCTCCAGCCGCGCGCCCGCCTCTGCGAACAGCCTCTCCTCCAGCGGCCCAGGTTCGCCGCCCTCGGGAACGACGCCGCCGAACCGCGCCTCGTTGAACTTGAGGATCCGGTTGACGAAGTTGCCGAGCACGTCGGCAAGGTCCCGGTTCACCGCCGCGACCAGCTGGTCAAAGGTGAAGGCGCTGTCGGAATGTTCCGGCGAGTTCGCCGTCAGGTACCAACGCCAGCAGTCGGCGGGCAGGATCTCCAGGGCGGCGTCCATGAAGATGCCTCGCTTTTGCGAGGTCGAAAATTGCGCTCCGTACCAGTTTAGCCAGTTGAAGGCCTTGAGCGTGTCGACCGTCTTCCAGGGCTCGCCCGATCCGATCAGGGTCGCGGGGAAGCTCACCGTATGGAAGGCGACGTTGTCCTTACCCATGAATTGGACGTAGCGGACCTCGTCCGCCCCGCCGTCGGTGCGCCACCACGCGCGCCAGTCCTCGCCCAGGTCGTCCGCCCACTCCTGGGTCGCGGCGATGTATTCGATCGGCGCGTCGAACCAGACGTAGAAGACTTTGCCTTCGAAGCCTGTCCGGGGCTGGCCCCCGCGTGTCACCGGTACGCCCCAGACCAGGTCGCGGGTGATCCCGCGGTCGATCAGTCCCTCGTCGAGGTGCTTGTAGGCGATCGAGCGGGCCAGCTGCGGCCAATCGGGCTTCGAATCGACCCAGGCCCGAATACGGTCCTCCAGCCTTGATTGCAGCAAATAGAGGTGACGGGTCTCCCGCACCTCGATGTTGCGACTGCCGGAAATGACCGAATACGGCTCCTTCAAGTCGATCGGATCGAGCAGCGAGCCGCAGTTGTCGCACTGGTCGCCGCGCGCCTTCTCGTAGCCGCACACCGGACAGATCCCCTCGACGTAGCGGTCGGGCAGGAAGCGGCCGTCCTCCACCGAGTACAACAGGTGGTCCGTGCGCTCCTCGATGAAGCCGTTGTCCTCCAGCAGGTCTGCGAAGTGCTGGGTGAGGCGAGCGTTGGCCGGCGAGGACGAGCGCCCGAACCAGTCCCACGAGAGGCCGAATCGCCGCCCCAGGTCGTGCTGGATACGGTGCTGCTCCTCGCAATAGGTGAAGACGTCCTGACCGGCCGCCTGCGCCGCCAGCTCCGCCGGCGTGCCGTGCTCGTCGGTGGCGCAGATATAGACGGTCCGGTGGCCCCGCGCGCGCTGGAAGCGGGCGTAGACGTCCGCCGGAAGCATCGAGCCCGCCAGGTTCCCCAGGTGCTTGAT
>JAFANN010000034.1 GCA_019232665.1 Caulobacteraceae bacterium
ATCAGAAGCGCGCGCAGGCGGCCGCGAGACTACAACTCGAGAAGGCTGGGGTGCGCCTGGCGGCGGTGCTCAATCGATCCGCCGCTTCCGCTGTCGCGCGCTGAGGCAAGAGCTTCCAAATGGCGACCCCGAAAGGGAGAAGCCGTCGGATTGGGGCTCAGGAATCCAGTCCCGACACGCCGGGTGATCTGATCCAATTGGCCCATGCTAGGGGCGTGATCCGCCGCTTTCGCTGCCCTGAACGTGAGCGGTCGTTCGGAGGGGAGAACTGCTCGCCTTCCCCCCGAGTCCTCACGGGCGAACGCGAATGATGGTCTTTCCCAGACGTCGCTCGGTCGGGTTGAGGGCGGCGACGGCGTCGTCGAGGGAGGAAACGGCGCCGATGTTCGTCCGCAGTCGCCCGCCCCGCACTCGCTGGACGATCTCACCCAATTGGGCGAGATCGGACTCGACAACGAAATCGACTGCCAGGCCATCGGCGGGCCGCGCCTCGGACGGTCCGACGATGGAGACCAAGGTTCCTCCGGCTCGAACCAGCCGCGCGGATCGCTTCCCGATTTCGCCACCGATGGCGTCGAGGACGAGATCGACTTCACCGACGTCTTCCAGGACCCCGTTGTCGAGGTCGACAAACTCGTTCGCGCCAAAGTCGAGCACCGTCTGTCGATGGGCAGCATGTCCGGCGCCGATTACATAGGCGCCAAACTCGCGTGCGAGTTGCGTCATCATCGACCCGACCGCGCCGGCCGCGCCGAGCGCGAGGATGCGCTGCCCCGCCTTAAGGCGGCCGTGCTGGAACAGTCCCTGCCACACCGTCAGGCCCGAGATCGGCAGGCTCGCGCCTACCGCAAAGTCGACGTCGCCCGGGAGCGGCGCGAGGTTGCGCGCCTCTACGGCCGCGTACTCAGCCAAGCCGCCGTCGCGATACCAGTCCGTGAGGCCGAACACCCGTTGTCCGACCGACAACCCCGTCGTTCCATAGCCGAGGGCCGTGACGAGTCCTGCCAGCTCGTGGCCGGGGATCGACGGTGTCCGGTCGCGGTCGAGGCGATCGGTCCAGGTCGAAGGCCAATCCAGCTCGGTGTTGACGAAACCCGACGCATGAACCTGAACAATGACATCGTTGATCGATGGGTGCGGCTCGGGTCGCTCCACCAGCTTCATCCCGGCCGTTCCCGCGGCCTGGTCCGTCACCTCGATCGCCTTCATGGGAATTGTCTCCGCGGTCGCGCGCCGCTCACGGACGAACGCGGACGATCGTCTTCGGGTTGATCCGCCCGGTCAGATTGAAAGCGGAGGCGGCTTACCAGAGACGCTTGTTGGCAAAAGCGCGCCCAGGGCCTGATTTGAGGTAATACTCGAATTCTCTCGCCTGCCGCTCGTCGACAAACGCGAGATAACTGATTAATATCCAGGGTCTATATTTCGAGGTGTGGATAGAACCACCAGCGTTATGAGTCTTAATGCGTTTCTTTAAATCAGACGTAAAGCCGACGTATCGTTGCTCGGGTGACCCCTCGCTTTGGATAAGGTAGACATAATACATGTCTAGCTGTGCGACAGCCCTCCTTCGCCAAGGCTTCGGAGGGCAGCCTCCGCTCTAATCTCGCCCGGCCTGTCTTACTGGCGTAAGCCAGCCGAAGCTCGATAGAGCGGAGGCTGGCGGACGGGGTGGGATTCGAACCCACGGTGGGCGTGAACCCACGGCGGTTTTCAAGACCGCTGCCTTAAACCACTCGGCCACCCGTCCCTGTCGGGCTTCTAGCAGCCGCGCGGCGGCGAGCGCCAGCGACGAGGCCCTGGACAGGCGCGCCGAAGAGCCCGAGAGGCTAGGTCATGTCCAGGGGGATCCTGATCACCTTCGAAGGCGGGGAGGGGGCCGGCAAGTCGACCCAGGTCCACCGTCTCGCCGACCGTCTTCGCGAGCAGGGCCTGGAGGTGGTCGTGACGCGCGAGCCAGGAGGCTCCCCTGGGGCTGAAGCGATTCGCGGCCTTCTAGTCTCGGGCGAGGTCGACCGATGGTCTGCCGTCAGCGAGGCGCTGCTGATGAATGCGGCGCGCCGGGACCATGTCGAGAAGCTGATCGCCCCCGCCTTGGCGCGCGGTGACGTGGTCATCTGCGATCGCTTCGCGGACTCGACGCGCGCCTATCAGGGCGTCGCTGGCGGGGCGGCGCCGGAGCTCATCGCGATGCTCGAGTCGGAGGTGGTCGGGGACTGCCGCCCCGATCTCACTCTCGTGCTCGATCTTCCCGTGGAGATCGGCCTGGCGCGGGCAGCCGGCCGCGGAGATCTGGAGGCGAGGTTCGAGGCCAAAGGCGCCGGCTTCCACACGGCGATCCGCCAGGCCTTCCTGGACATCGCCGCAGCCGAGCCTGCCCGGTGCGTCGTCGTGGACGCCTCGACCTCGCCTGATGTGGTGGCCGAGGCCGTGTGGACCGCCGTCGAGCGACGCATCGCGGCATGAGCGACATCCCCCATCCGCGTGAGACATTCGACTGGATCGGACCGGACGCGCCGGAGCACGCGTTCGTCGACGCGCTGGATCGCGGCCGGCTTCATCACGCGTGGCTGGTGACCGGCCCGCCGGGGGTAGGGAAGGCGACCTTCGCCTATCGCGCCGCACGTCGCTTGCTCGGGGCCGCGTCCGATCTGAAGTTTGGTCGCCTCGGCTCCGCCGCTGACGATCCGGTCAGCCGTCGCGTCGCCGCGCGAGCGAATCCCGACCTGCTGGTGCTGCAGACCCAGCCGGAAGACGGCAAGACGCGCCGCTTCATCCCCGCCGAGGAGGCGCGGGAGGTTTCCGAGTTCTTCTCCAAGTCGCCGGCCGCAGCCCCCTATCGTGTCTCGATCATCGATTCCGCCGACGACATGAACACCCACGCCGCGAACGCTGTGTTGAAGATCCTGGAGGAGCCGCCGTCCCGGGGCGTAATCTTCCTTCTCTCCAGTTCGCCGGGCGGGCTCCTCGCCACAATCCGTTCGCGCTGCCGGCGCCTGGCGATCGCGCCGTCGCCCCGGGCAGTCGTCGCGCCGTGGGTTTCCGAGCGAGCGGAGGTCTCCCTCGACCAGGCAGAGATCCTCCTCGACATGGCCCAGGGCGCCCCGGGCGGCGCCTGGCGACTGTCAGAGGCTGGAGCGCTCGACGCCGATCGTGCAGCCGCGGAACTCCTGGACTCGATCGGGCGGCCGGAGGTCGGAAAAGTCCAGAGCCTCGCTGACGGTTTCCGTGGCGCCGCGGGCGCCGCGCGGTTCTCGCTCGTGGTCGATCGCCTGGCCGATCACGTCCGCAGGCGCGCAGCGGCGGAGACCGATCCGGACCGCGCTGCGCGGCTCGCGGAGGCATGGAGCGCGCTCGTCGAGGCTCCGCGGCGGGCGGATGCGATCAACCTCGACCGTGGCGAGGTTTTCCTGAACGTCCTTTCGCGTCTGCGCGCTATCGCCTAGACCGCCGCCTCTCATGCTGATCGACAGCCACGTGAACCTGCACGCCCCGCAGTTCGACGCCGACCGCGAGGCGGTGATCGAGCGCGCGCGAGCCGCCGGCGTCGGCCTTATGGTCACGATCTGCGACCGGGTGAGCCACTTCGAGGCCGTCCACGCCATCGCCATGGCCAACGAGGACATCTACGCCACCGTCGGGACCCACCCGCACGAGGCCAAGGAAGACCCGGATCTCTCGCCCCAGGCCCTGGTTCGCCTGGCGGAGAGGCCCGAGGTCGTCGGCATCGGCGAGACGGGGCTCGACTTCCACTACGACCTCAGCCCGCGCCCGATGCAGATTGCAGTCTTCCGCGCGCACATCGAGGCCGCTAGGCGCACGGGCCTCCCGCTGATCGTACACACACGCGAAGCCGACGCGGTCATGGCCGAGATCCTGGAGGACGAATGGGGGAAGGGGGCGTTCCGCCTGCTCATGCACTGCTACACGTCGGGAGCCGAGCTCGCGCGGCGTGTCGCGGCCCTTGGGGCCTATTTCTCGGTCAGCGGCATCGCCACGTTCAAGGCCGCTGAAGAGGTGAGGGCGGTGATCGCCGACATGCCTGCCGACAGGATCATCGTGGAGACCGACTGTCCCTACCTGGCGCCGGTTCCGATGCGCGGCCGCCGCAATGAGCCAGCCTACCTGCCCCATGTCCTGGCCGCCTTGGCCGCGGTCCGCGGGTGGTCCATTGCCGAGGCGGAGGCGCGTACCGAAGCCGCGTTCTTCGACCTGTTCGACCGGATCCCGCGCCCGTGAGCGGCGAACTCGAGGCCGTCATCCTGGGATGCGGTTCCTCCGGCGGTGTTCCGCGCGCTGACGGCGCCTGGGGCGCGTGCGATCCGTCGGATCCGCGCAACGCCCGCACGCGGTGCTCGCTTCTGGTGCGACGTCCAGCCGAAGCACAGGATGGAGAAGTCACCACCGTCGTCGTCGACGCGTCCCCCGAATTTCGCCTGCAATGCGCCTATGCCGGCGTTCGCCGCCTGGACGCCCTGCTGCTCACCCACGATCACGCCGACCAGTGCCACGGGATCGACGACATTCGAGCCTTCGCCATCCGTCAGCGCCGCATGATAACTTGCTGGGCTGACGCCGCGACCCGCCGGACACTGCATGACCGTTTCGGCTACATCTTCCAGGGGGAGGGGCTCTACCCGGCCATTGCCGACCTCATCGAAACGCCGCCCTTCGGGCAGAGCTGGGTCATCGACGGACCTTCCGGGCCCATCCCGGTGTCGACCTTCGATCAGGATCACGGGCCGGTGCGCAGCCTCGGCTATCGCTTCGGAGGCCTCGCGTACTCGAGCGATGTGGTCGACCTTCCCGACAGCGCGTTCGAGGCGCTCCAGGACCTCGATGTTTGGATAGTCGACGCCCTGCGCTGGACGCCTCATCCCACTCATGCGCATGTGGAAAAGGCGCTCGCGTGGATCGAGCGCGTCAGGCCCCGCCGCGCCATCCTCACCAACATGCACATCGACCTCGACTACGCGGCTCTGGCCGCGGCCCTGCCGCCCGGCGTGGAGCCGGCGTTCGACGGCCTGACCTTCCGTTTCCCGCTGGCCCCTGCCTGATGAACCTGGCCTTCCTCGCCTCCAACAACGGCAGCAGCCTTCGCGCCATCGTTGCGGCGATCAGAGCCGGCCAACTGTCGGCGCGTCCGCGCATGGTGGTCAGCAACCGCCGCACGGCGCCAGCGCTGGAGTTCGCGCGCGCCGAAGGCATCGAGGCGCGCTTCATCCCCACCTTGCCCGATCCGGAACTCGCCGACGCGCATCTCGCCGAAGCGCTGAAAACGTGCGGCGCGGACCTCGTCATCCTCTCGGGTTACCTGCGCAAGCTCGGCCCGCAGACGCTTGCCGCCTTCCAAGGCCGTGTACTGAACATTCATCCAGCGCTGCTGCCCGAGTTCGGAGGCGAGGGGATGTACGGCCGGCGCGTCCACGAGGCCGTGCTCAACGCGGGTGTTCCTGTCTCAGGCGCTACGGTCCACGTGGTCGACGAAGCCTATGACCATGGCCCCATCGTCGCCCAACAACGGCTCGCCATTCAGGCCGGCGAGACGGCCGAAAGTCTCGAGGCGCGCGTGATGGCGGCGGAACCGAAGCTGTTCGTGGAAACTTTACAACAAATCGCCGATGGGAGGCTGTCCCTCGGCTCTGTCGTAGTGGGCCAGTGAAACTGCAAGGGGCGAGCAAGGGGTGGCTGTGCGGCGCCACGCAATTCGGTTACAATGGTGCAATCGGCGGCGCATTGGGGAAGGTCATCGCGTGCCTTGTATCTCAGTGCGGCGTCGCCAAGTGCTTCCTGGCGAGCTCGTGCCCCGTGCGCGTCGCGCGCTATCGGAAGTTGGATGCGGAACGTACGTGATCGGCCCGAAGGAGCTTTGCCGACAAAACGAAGGCTCCCTGGCCGACATTTCGCCTTCATCCCTAGCCAAAGCGGCTAACGGCCGCTTAAGATACCTCAACCAACAGTCCGGACTTTCCTAATGCCGCGTGGCACGATCAAATTCTTCAACACATCCAAAGGTTTCGGCTTCATAGCCCCCGACGATGGCGGTAGTGACATTTTCGTTCATATCTCAGCTGTGGAGAGGTCGGGCCTGCCCGGCCTGAACGAGGGTGACCAGGTGACCTTCGAAGTCGAGCGCGACCGTCGCTCGGGCAAGGTCGCCGCGACGGGCCTCCAGGTCGTCGGGTACGCCCCGCCGTCAGCGGAGTCCCGCGGACCTCGTCCTCCTCGCAGCTTCGAACGTGGCGACCACGGCGGCGGTCCGCGTCGCTCGCCCGGTGGCGGCGGTGGCGGCGGCCCGCGCGAGACCTTCGGCGGCGGCTCGGGCGTGGTGAAGTGGTTCAACCCGACCAAGGGCTTCGGCTTCATCCAACCCAGCGACGGCGGCAGTGACGTGTTCGTGCACATCTCCGCGGTCGAGCGCGCGGGCCTTGGCAGCCTCGCGGACGGCCAGCAGATCTCCTACGATCTCGAGCAGGATCGTCGCACGGGCAAGGCCTCGGCCACGAACCTGCGCCTGAACGACTAGGATCGCGGTCGGGGGCGCTCAACGCCGCCAACCTTCGAGCAGCAATGCGACAAGCTCCCGAAAGGGGGCTTGTTTTCATTTGGCGCGCTCGCTCGGGCCGTCCTACGGCGCCGTTATCAGGAGCCGATTAGCGTATGTGTCGGTCATGGCGACATTCGTCGTCACGGGCCGGTAGAGAAACGCGAACACCGGCAGGATCGAATATTGCACTTGGAGAATGAGTCGGGGCCGGCTGTTCGTCGCCCCGCCGCAATGGATGCCCAAGGTGTCCGCTAGGAACGTTGTGCCACGGCGACCGGTGATCGTCAGCAGCTTATCCGGGCCAAATCGGGTGCTGAGCTTATCGACGCGGTACAGCAGCGAGCGTAGCCGGAACGCGCTGCGGTGCGAGGTGCGTACATAGCAATGCGGCCCTGAATCTTTATCCACGTCAGTGAGATAGATAAAGAGCTTGAGGAAGCGCCAATCGTCGACGTCACGATGGAAGCTTTGCACGCCCGGGCGCTCGGCGTGCGTGGGAAAGGACCAGCGCACGCCCAAGCTCGAAATGGTCGGTCTGCAGCCGATGTACAGCGCGGCCAGTTGCAGCATCCAAGCCGAGTTGATGAGCGCCAACAGCCCTGGGCAATCGACGACGGTCTGAAGCGCGTAGGGTGCAGAAGCTACGCCCTCGGGCAGCTCCGATAGCCGGCAGGCGCGCCCGTCCGGTCCAACCACGGGTTGTTGGAGAAAATAGTCGACCATCGAGGCGACGACCGAAGCGGACGCGAGAGAAGGCGTCAGACTGACGCCATCCACGTTCAACTCGTTCAGAATTCGCCGGGATTGATCGTCGGGCGGCGCCTGGTGTGCGGCGCCTTTGGTCCAGGTGATTGCCGCCGCAATAATCCAGGTCACCAAGCGACGTAGTGTTGGCCACAGGACGATCCGCTGAGCGTAGTACAGTAAGGCCTGGACGGGCAGGTAGCCGGGCCCAGGCGTGAGGCGTGCATAGGCGATCATCGAGCTACACCCAGCCTGATCCGGCCTCGCTCTTGAGATTTAGCCTTCCGTTTTGATGGACGGGCCAATCATTTGACGGCCGCTGTGCCAGGGGCTGCCAAGGGCGTCGCGAACAATGCGACTGAGTATTTCTGATAATATATCTTAGGCGCGAAACGGATATCGGCGCCGATTGGGCAGAGCCGGTCATGAACACGCGCATGCCCAAGTTCCTCCGTCTACTGAGAAGGATGGCCGTCACGAGATCGTGGGTGAGCTGCCGCCGTGAAACCGTCCGAACAGTCGCGCGCACAGAACACCCATGAGCAGAACCCCCACTCCTGCGGCGATGACGTTATCGGCGGCGTGAAGGTCGAAATTCCCCACAAGCGCGATGAGAAGATAGGCGATGACGAAGTTCGCAAAGCCCCAGACCACATTCACGGTCGACGATGAAAGACCTTCGCCCGGCGGCTTGGCGAATGGGCTCTGAAAAGGCTGCCCCATTACGCCCCTGACGAAGTGCGGAATGGCGTTAGTGAGAAACGCGCCACCAAACAGATAAGATACGTCGTGAAGCCAGTTCATGGTCAGGCGCTCTTTTCCAGAAGACCGATGATCTCCTGCGTCGTGCCCGTCTCCCCGATTCTGGGAAACACGCGGGAGACGCTGTAATCGTGGGCGTCGGCGCGGGCGTCGGTCATGGCGTCGGTCGCGAGCGTGACGTTGAAGCCGAGCTCATAGGCCTGGCGGGCGGTGACCTCGACGCCATTGCTGGTGGCGACGCCAACGATCACGACCTGCGTCACGCCCAATGTCCTCAAATGAACCTCGAGACCGGTATTCGTAAAGGCGCCCGGCGTGCGTTTCGTCACGACATGGTCCTGCGGTTGCCGGTTCAACTCGGGGATGAAATCGGTCCACCCGTCCGGAAATCGCACTGGAGTTCTGGGTTGCTCTGTTCGACCCGGGGCGGCGCCGGCGACGTTGACCAGCACGACTGGCAAACCATACCCGCGAAAGGCCTCCGTCAGCGCTGCGGCCTGGTTCACCACGCCGTGCATGGACTGAGCGCCCGGCAGCGAAACGATGCCCTTCTGAAGATCGACGACGATAAGCGCGGTCCTCGGGTCGAGGGTCGTCACGGTCACAGTGCTTTCCTTTCTGCGTGATTTTGCAGCGCGCAATGTCTTCGCAATGAACTAGTCTCCTTCAGACAGACGCTTGATCAGGGCGGCTGCTGACATGAGCGTCTGCTGCTCGCCGGCATCGAGCTTGGCCATGGCGTCCAGCAGCCATTTCTGCTTCGCGGCGCTGCGCTTTCGTCGAGCCTCGACGCCCTCGCCTGTCAGGGCGAACAACACTTGCCGACCGTCCGTCGGATGCGGCTGGCGCTCGACCAGGCCCCCACGCTCCAGTTCAGCGAGCGTGGCGCCCATGGACTGCGGCTTCACCGACTCCGCACGCGCGAGATCCGCCGTCGTCATCGGTCCCGAATTCTCCAACCGCGACAACGCCCCGGTCTGCGACCAGGTCAACCCGTCCGGATTCGATTCCGCGCGCAACCGCCGCAACAGCTGTCCAACCACCAGGGAGAGTTCGGTGACGACCGCCTCCAGGGACATGGGAGTATCGGGAGGGGCGCTCATGCGCTTCATTACGATTTAAACAGGGAAACTTGCAAGTCTTCCTGTTGAATTGCGACCCCTGCCCGTTCAGAGGACTCCGGCCCCCTCCTTGCGCGAGCCAACGAGGCGAGGCGCGATGTAGGACGGATCGTGGTCGAACGGCAGAGGCTGGCCCAGACGCAGAGCCTCGAGCACGGTGGCGAAGTCCGTGCGACAACGGAAGCCGAGCACGCGTTCGGCATGGCTGGCATCGTAGATGCGGCCGATGCGGGACGGCAGCCGCCACCCCTGCCGCGCATACAGATCCGCGGTGTCGGGAAAGACCCGCGCAATGACTGACGGCGCGTCGCGCCATAACGCCTGCGCGTCCTCTCGCGCGAAAGGCGGCGGCGCAGAAACGATGAACAGTCCAAAACCAAGCTCAGGCGCACGGTGGAGGGCAACGAGGTGCGCCTCAGCGGCGTCTTCGAGCGTAAGCCGCCGATTCAGGAATTCGTTCGCCTTGAGGTTCGGTCCGCTGGGCTCTTGCAGCGTGTCGTCTTCCTCCGGAAAGAACCTGCTGGTTCGCAGGACGACGCAGGCCAGCCCGTGCTCACGCGCGTAGAGGCGGCACAGGCCCTCGGCGGTCAGCTTGGTCACGCCATAGATGTTGCGTGGCTCCAGTGGCCCGAAATCCTCGTCAAGCCAGACCGCCGCGCCGGCCGCCTCGTCGCGCACCGCATGAGAGATCATCAGGGACGTCGTCGAGGTGAACACGAACCGGCCGCACCCTGTCTCGATCGCCGACTGCAGCAGGTTGAGCGTCCCGCCCACATTGGTGTCGACGAAGGCCTGGTGCGCCTCGCGTACGATGTCGGGCTTGTGCAACGCGCCGGCGTGGATGACACCCTCGAACTCCCACCGGTGAAAGAGCGTGCGCACCAGCTCCGCGTCCGCCACCGAGCCGATCGCCTGAGTGCAAGGACCGGGTGCGATATCGAGACCTAACGGCTCATGCCCGACCTCGCGCAGACGCTCGGCCAACCGTCGGCCGAGCCAGCCCGAGGATCCGGTGAGAAGCACGCGCATGACGAGCGATTAACTCGGCTGGCGCGTTGATGGCAGATATAACTGCGCCACAGCGCATTCAGAGGATCTGCACATGCGGAGTTGGCTCCTCGCCACAGCCGTCGCCCTCGCCGGCGGCTCCTCGTGCCTCGCCATGACCGTGACCAGCCACGACTTCGCCAACGGCGGCCGCATGCCCCAAGCCGATTACGACCGCGGCTGCGGCGGCAAGGACGTTTCGCCCCAGCTCTCCTGGAGCGGGGCGCCGAAGGCCGCCAAGAGCCTGGCCGTGACGATGATCGACCAGGACGTGAAGCCGTCGAAGTGGACGCATTGGATCATCGTGGACCTGCCGCTGAATTCGACCGCCCTCTCCAGAGGGGTCGTTGGCATCCCCGCACCCGGAATCGCGGTCCCGACGAACATGGGGCCCGCTTCGTATTCCGGCCCCTGCCCTCCTGCGGGCAGCGGGGTCCATCACTATAACATCACTGTCTGGGCGCTTCCGACGGCGAAGACGACGATAGCCCCCGGCGCAAAGGCCGACGCCGTGGAGGAACAGCTCAATCACGCGGCGATAGATCACGCCGCGATCGTCGGCACGGCGCAACGTTGAATTCTCTGCGCGGTCCCACTTGACCGTGTTGTCATCGCAAAACCAGTTCCCGCTTTTGCGGAACGCGCTCTAGCCAGCAGAAGAGTCGAGAGTTTTTTCCATGACAATGAACTCGAGGCCCCCAAACCGCGGCGTGCCGAACCGCTCATCGTCATAGGGAAATGGCTCCGTCTCCCCGGTCGGCTCGTACCCCCGGCGCCGATACCAGGCGATCAGGCTCTCGCGAAGCGAGACGACGGTCATCCGGATCCGCCGGGCGCCCTGCCCGGCCGCATAGGCTTCGGCGGCTTCGAGCAGCCGCCTCCCCGCGCCCTGCGCCTGCAGATCTGGCCGGACAGTGAGCATTCCCAAATACCAGGCGCCGTCGACTGAGGATTCCAGCCACACGCAGCCCGTCAGCCGCCCTTCAGGTCCGTCACGCACCGTAAGCAGCGTCCCATCCGGCCGCGAGAGATCCTCCTGGAGGGCTTCGACGCTGGTTCGCGAACCATCGATGTAGTCCGCCTCGTTCGTCCATCCGCGTACGGAATCCGTGCCACGGTAGGCGCCATTCACAAGAGCAGCAATCGCCTCGAGGTCTTCGGGACCGGCAGGAGTTAGTCTCATCGAAGGGAGAAGCTCCGGATTGCCGCCGGCGGCGCCTCGTACGCAGGCCGGCCTTGGGATAGAGACGCGCTACGAAGGAGACGCCACATGACGCCCGACGAGCGGACCCTGCTGCAAGGATTCCTCAGCGACCTCGCTCGCACAACCGCCATCCAGAAGGATCCGGAGGCGGCCGGAATGATCACTCAGGCTGTGCAGGCGAACCCGGACGCCGTCTATCTCCTCGTCCAGCATGCCCTGCTCTCCGACCAGGCGTTGCACACGGCCCAACAACAGATCGCGGCCTTCCAGGCGCAGATGCAGTCGGCCCCGCCCGCCCCTGCCCCGTCCTTCCTGGGCGGACCCACGCCGTGGGGCGGTCAGCTGGTGCAGTCGAGTCCTGTCGGCCAGACGAGCGGCCTGGGCAATTTTCTCCGCAGCGCCGGCACCATGGCCGCAGGCGTCGCCGGCGGCGACCTGATCGCCCAGGGAATCGAGAATCTGTTCGCGCCTCGCTGGTGAACTCAGCTTCAGGCGAGGGTCTCGGCGAGGAACTGCTCGAGCGCGCGCCAGGCTCGACCGGCGACGAGTTCGTTATACTGGATCCCCATCTCGGGCATGTTGGCGCCTTCGGACATGAAGCCGTGCATGGCGCCCCCGAACACGTGCAGCTGCCAGTCGGCCCCTGCCTGCGTGAACTCCTTGCCGAAACCGATCGCGGCGTCAGGCGGGGCCATCGGATCGTTCCAGCCGTGATAGGCGATGATCTTGGGCTTCACCGGCGTGACTGTCGGAAGTCCCGGGGGCGTGAACAGGCCGTGGAAACTGGCGACCGACCGTAGCGGCGCGCCGGCCCGAGCAAGATCGAGGACGCACAACCCGCCGAAGCAGAAGCCGATCGCCGCCACGCGGCCCGTGTCGACCTCCGGCTGCGCCGATGCGGCCGTCACGACGCCCAGGAGCATCTCCCGAAGCCTGCCGCGGTCGCCCATCAGCGGGTTCATCAGCGCCTGGCATTCTTCGGTCGTCGAACCGGTGACGCCCTTGCCATAGATGTCGCTGGCGAACGCATTGTAGCCCAGGCCGGCGAGCCGCCGGGCGAACTCGTTCATGGCCTCGGTTCGCCCGTCCCAGGCGTGGAACACCAGGACGGTCGGCCGCGGTCCCGCCTCATGCGATACGAGCAGGCCCTCGCAGGCCTTGCCGGCGAGCGAATAGTCGACGGGGCGTTCGGCGTGCATCGGGTCTCTCCGGGGCGACGGACACGTGGCTCTTAGGCGTCCCGTGGCTCGCAGCGCAACGGCGATGTTCAGGTTTTCAGAGTTCGGATGATATTACAATATGCAATTGTCCCGGCTCTTCCTTTCCGGGACTGTCGCTAAACTCGCAAATTCGAGCTGCGCAACAGCGCTACGGCGTGAAGCGCCGGTTGGCGGCGAAGCCGCGGGGGGCGAGGCGGCCGGCGGAAGCGCGGCGACCGCGCCATTCGGTCCAGTCGGGCCAGGTGCGCCGGCGGCCGCCGGAGTCGATCCAGTAGGCCCCCTCCTCCCCCTTGAAGATCACGCCGTCGCGCAATCCGCCTTCGCGATAACTTTGCAGTTTGACGCCCTTTCCTCTGGGCATCTCCGGCAGATCGGCGACCGGAAAGATCAGGATCTTGCCGTTCTCGCCGATGAGCGCGAGCTGGTCGCCCTCGACTTCCAGGCACAGCAATGCGCTCTCTGTCCCCACGTTGAGCACCTGCTTGCCGGCTTTGCGGAACGCGACGGCCTCGTCCTCCGGCATGATGAAGCCGTAGCCGGACTTTGACGCGAGGAAGCGGTTGCGACCGGCCTTGTGCGGAAACACCGCCAGAATCCGCTCCTTCTCGTCGAGCTCGATCATCAGCCGCAGCGGCTCGCCCTGACCGCGGGCGGACGGAAGCTTGTCGCACGGCAGGGTGAAGAAGCGGCCGTCCGAGGCGAACAGCAGCAGCTTGTCTGTCGTCTCCGCCGGGACGAGGAAGGCCAGGCGGTCGCCCTCCTTGAAGGTCAAGGTCGAGGGGTCCTCCACCCTGCCCTTCGCCGCGCGGATCCAGCCCCGTTCCGACACGATGACCGTAATCGGCTCGCGCGGAATGCGCGCCTCGATCGCCGCGGCGACATCGACCTCGGGCGGGGTGTCGAAGGTGGACCGGCGACGACCAAGCGCGGTGTCTCCGCCAAGAATCTTGCGGACGGCCTTGAGCTCTTCGCCCACGCGCCGCCACTGCAGCTTCGTTGAGGCGATCAGCCCGGTCAGTCCGTCGCGCTCCTTCGACAGGGCCTCGTGCTCACGCCGGATCTCCATCTCCTCGA
>JAFANN010000337.1 GCA_019232665.1 Caulobacteraceae bacterium
ACGCCCTTCGCGCTGGAAGGCGTGGGCGGGGACGCCCCGCATCGGCGCAGCCTTGGCTGGGCGGCGCTGGCGGGCGGGTTCCTGGGCGCCGGCGTCACCTACGCGCTCGAGGCGTTCAGCGCCGGCGTCGCCTATCCCTTCAACGCCGGGGATCGCCCCTACCAGAGCTGGCCCGTGTTCCTCATCGCCCCGTTCGAAATCGGCGTGCTTTGCGCCGGCGTGTTCGGTTTCATCTGTCTTCTGCTGACCACCGGGCTGCCGCGCCTCAACCACCCGTTCTTCGACCTCGAGGACAGCGATCGCGTCTCGCGCGACCGGTTCATGCTCGCCTTCGCCACGCCCGCCGACGAGGAGAAGGCGAGGTCGCTTCGCGGCGCGCTCGACGGCGCCCTGGCGGTGCGGGAGGTGGAGCTGTGAGGCGCGGCCCGCTCCCAGGAGCTCTTCTCGCCGTGGCGGCCCTGCTCGGCGGCTGCGACCTGAGCATGGACCGCCAGGCGAAGTACGGCACGGAGACCGCCGCGTCGATCTGGCCGAACGGCATGGAAGCGCGCCCGCTTCCGGACGGCGTCGTGGAGGCCGGCGCTGCGGTTGGTCCGGAATCTCCCCCGTCCGTGACGCCGGCCCTGCTCGCCCGGGGCGCCGAACGCTTCGACATCTTCTGCGAGCCCTGCCACGGCGCCGGAGGCAGGGGCGATGGCGCCATCATCGGTCGGGGTTTTCCACGGCCTCCCGACTATGCGAGCGCGCAGGTGCTGGGGCTCTCCGGCAAGCAGCTCTTCGACGTCATCACCCACGGCTATGGCGTGATGTACCCCTTCGGCAGCCGGATCTCGCCCTCCGACCGGTGGGCCATCGTGGCCTATGTGCGTGCGCTCCAGATCGCCGATGCGGGCAGCGCCACGGCCCGGCCGACTGATCTCCGCGGCCGCCCCGAGGGCGGGCGTCCGACGAACGGGGGCGGATCGTGAGCGTCCTGGCGGACATCGCCGCCGGCTTCGGCCGAGGCTGGCTCATCGGCTTCGTGCTCGTCTCGGCGCCGATCTTCGGCGCGGTCATCCTGCGCATGATCGGGATCCTGTGCGGGGGCGACTGGTCGAGGTCCGAGCCCCTTCGGCGTCTCACAGCTTTCACGCCGTGGCTGTGCCTGATCGTCCTGCCCGCGCTGGCCCTCTCGCCCTTCATCTGGCCCGGGGTCGCGGAACGTCCGGCGACCGTGGCCGTCTATCTGTCGACGCCTCTCATCGTGACCCGCACGGCGGTTTTCACGGCCGTGATGAGCTTGCTCGCCATGGCGCTGGTGCGAACCGCGGAAGGGTCTGCGCAGCGGAAGCTCACCGCCGCCCTCGGCCTCGTCTTCTACGGCGTGACCATCGGCTTGATGGCGACCGACTGGGAGATGGCTCTGCAGCCGCCCTGGATCAGCTCCGCCGAACCGATGGGTTTCGCGGTCTTCCAGTTGGCGATGGCGCTCGCCTGGACGATCCTGCTGGCGCCGCAGCCCCAGACACGGGCCGGTGGGGATGTCGCCGGGTTCCTCGTCGCCACCCTGGTCGCGACCCTCTACTTCGCTCTCGTGACCTATTTGATCCCCTGGTACGGGGATCTCCCCGACAAGACGTCGTGGTTCCGCCTGCGCAGCGGCTGGCTGTGGGGAACCCTGCTCGCAGTCTCCTTGAGCGTCGGGGCCTTCACCCCGATCGTCCTGATCGCCCTCGGCCACCGCAGACTGGGCTACGCCCAGGCCTACCGGCTCGCCGGCGCGTTCGCGCTCTGCGGTCTTGGCCTGCATGAGGTCTGGATGATGTCGGCGCCCCTGGGGTTCGCGGCCACGGCGTGGGCCATCCTGCCGATCGGTGGAGGCGTGGTGCTGAGCTTGCGCACAGCGCGCGCGCTGGGGCCACAGCGCCTGGCCGCGGTTGAGCCCGCCGCCCGCTGGGACTCCGTCGCCCGCGGATATCCAGCGCCGGCCAGCTTCGGTTTCGTCTTCTCCGAACAGCCGGTCCTGCAGCGGCGGTCGGCCGAGGATGAGACCCGGCAGCCGGAACCGCTCGAGTCTCCACAGGTGCCCTGGAAGCCGATCCTCGCCATCGGCCTCGCGTCGGTCCTGCTGGCGATCGGCGCGCAGGGGATGATGCTGGTTTTCTACGACCTCACGATCCGCAGCGAGAGCCCGGCTCTCCCAGCGGCGTTCCCGTCTCCACGGCTGGAGGAGGCGCTGACGGGCGGCTCGCGCGGACACCCGGCGCCCGCGCCAGGATCCCGCGGGTCTGCGCCTCCTGGAATCGCGGCTGCGCAGGCGGCCGTGGTCGCGCGAGGGGCGCATGGCTATGACCCGAGCCCCAATGCGCCGCCATCGGGCGGCGGTCTTGGGCCCGGCCTGGTTCCTCCAGCCGGCCCTGGGGGGCCCCCTTCGTCATGAGTGCGGCTCCGTCGAAAGTCACGCTGCGCGCCTGGGCCTTGATCGCCCTGGCGTTTGCACCACTTGGCGCCGCTCGCGCCGCTCTCACCCAAGCGCAGGAGTCGCGAGTCGGGATCGACCCGCCGCCTGGAGCCGCCGCGCCCCAGGCCCTTGCGTTCGAGGACGGCCAGGGGCGTCCTATGACGCTCGGCGCGGCGCTGGGCGGCAAGCCGGCGATCCTCATCTTCGCCGACTACCGCTGTTCGGACTTGTGCGGCCCGGCCCTCGTGCTCACCCGCGCAGGCCTCGAAAAGAGCGGACTGACGCCCGGCCGGGACTATCGCCTCGTCGTCGTGGGGCTGAACCCGGCCGAGACCATCGCTGACGCGCGGGCAATGGAGCAGCGCGAGATCGCGCCCGATCCCGCGATCGCCAGGGCCGCGACCTTCCTTACCGGCAGCGCCGCCTCC
>JAFANN010000210.1 GCA_019232665.1 Caulobacteraceae bacterium
GCTTCATAGAGACGGGTGACGAAGAGTTCGCGCACGGCCATCGGCGAGCCATGCCGCTCTCCGGCGAGCGGGCGCAAGGTGTCGATTGACCGGTGCGGGCGCGTAGGCCAAGCTCGTGCGGCTGGCTCCGACACGGAGGCAAGATGCCAGAGACTGCCGTCGCCTGAAGCCGCCTGGGGGCCGTGAAACGCCCCGCGGCTCGATGTTCCGCCCGGTTGCGCGAGCCAAGGCCTCGCCGCGATCGAGAACATGCGACTCCAATCTCATGAGCCACGGACTTGAACATCTCGAAAATCCAGCAGCGCGTCCTGCACGCGCTCGCTCAGGGCGGCCACATCCGCCACCATCGCGACGACCGCGGGCATCTCGCCAAAGTCGACTGCGTGACCCGCGACGGCTGGCGTCTCGACGCCTGCGACATCGCCCTCTTCCGCAAGCTGAAGGAGCGACGGTGGATCGCCTCCCGCGCCGGTGGTCCCTACCGCATCACGCGGGACGGTATCGAAGCCGTCCGAGCCCAGGGGGATAACCGATGACCATGCCGACGACCTGGAAAGTCCGCCGGGCCGATCCGAGCGAGGCGCCCGCGATCGCCGCCCTCTACCGCCGCACCGCAGGCCGGGAGTGGGACTTCCTCTATCCGCACACGCCCGAGGAGGACCTCGGCCACTTCGGCAAGTCCTTCAGCAGAGGGACGGTCTGGGTGGTCGAAGCCGAGGGCGCCGTCGCCGGCTTCTGCGCCGTCCGGCGCGGCTGGATCGACCACCTCTACGTCGACCATGCGTGGCACGGGAAAGGGATCGGCCAGGCGCTCGTGGCCCGGGCGCTGACGGGGCGTCAGCACGTGACCCTGTGGACCTTCCAGCGCAACACCCGCTCGCGGAGCTTCTACCGTCTGCTGGGGTTCACCGAAGCCCGCTTCACCGACGGCGCCGACAACGAGGAGAAGGAACCGGACGTGCTGCTGGAGTGGCGGAAATCTCGGAAGTCACGCTCTCCTTCCCCTCCCGGGGAAGGTGGCTGACCGCAGAAGGCGGTCAGACGGATGGGGAAGGCCGCACCGCGGGCGCCAGCCGGTAGCTCGCTTCGATCAACCCGCAGGCGCTTCACGAACCCTTTCCCCATCCGACTCGCGACGCTGCGCGCCGCGAGCCACCTTCCCCGGGAGGGGAAGGAGAGCGTGCATCGGGCTTCAGGGGCTCGTCGATTCAAGTCATAGAGACGGATGGTTGGATGACCCCGGCGATGAGACTCCTCACGATGGCCTTGATCGTGGGAGCGATGCTCCCGTGGTCCGCCGCGCGCGCCGATCCACCAAAGCCCGCGACAGACCCCGCCGCCACGACCCTGTCGGAACTGCTGGTGCTGGCCCGGCGCCCGGCAACACTGTCCGGCGTGGAAGTCAGGGCCAAGGCGCCGTGCGTGCTTCCCCGGCCGCATGGCGAACACGAACCGCCCCCTCGGGTCGTCGAGAGCTACCCGAGTCCCGGCCAGACAGTGCCGCCCGGCGTCATGGTCCTGCGCCTCAGGTACGACCAGCCTATGGCCTCCTGCCCTGTGAAGGTCCTGAACGATCCGGACGTCGGCGTGGCGCGCCTCGCCGACAAGCTCGCCTGGGAGTCGACGGACCGGCGGACGCTCCTCTTCATCGTCGATGTCGAGCCCAGGCAGGACTACCGGCTGTGGATGAACACCCCGTGGTCGTTCCGGACCCGCCTCTCGTTCACCAAGACAATCATGAGCCGCTACGGGACCCCGGCCGTCCCCTATCGGCTGGACTTCTCCACCTCCGACGCCCCACCGACCGAGACAGCCCAGGACGTCCTGCGCGCCGATCCAGGCCTAGCGCCGCTGCTGCCGGTCAGCCAGCCTGGACCGACACCGTAGGCGACTGGATCCTCCCCCGTCCGCTGCGCTTACGGGGGAGGATCAGCAGGGCTCCTCCGCTCGCAGATAGGGCTGATACGCCGGCTCCCACACCCTCGCCCGGATGCGTTCGTGCAGGTCGTTGTCGTGGCGGCGGGGGGCGAGGCCGTCGGCCTGGGCCTGTTTGCCCACGGCGGCGGCGACGGCGACAGAGACGTTGCGCAGCTCGGTCACCGGCGGCAGCAGGCGGCCGTTCTTGTCCTTGGCCGTCGGCGACAGCTCCGCCAGGGCCTTGGCCGCGGCCATGAACATGTTGTCGTTGACGCGCGTCGCCTCCGCGGCGAGCACGCCCAGGCCGACGCCCGGGAAAATGTAGGAGTTGTTGGTCTGGTCGATCGGCACGCTGCGGCCGTTCACGCTCACCGGTTCGAAGGGGCTGCCGACCCCGATCAACGCCCGGCCCTCCGTCCACGTCATCAACTGCTCGGGCGTCGCCTCGGCGCGCGAGGTGGGGTTGGAGAGGGGGAAGATGACCGGTCGTTGCACATGCTTAGCCATCTCGCGGATCGCCGTTTCGGTGAACGCGCCGGCCTGGCCCGAGACGCCGATGAGCACCGTTGGGTGCGCCTTGGTCACCACGCACTCGAGCCCGATCGCCTCGTCCGGCGCCGACAGCTTCCAGTCAGCCACGCTCTCGCGGTCGCGGACAAACGGCTGCTGGGCGGGAGTGATGCCGGGCATGCCTTCCATGAGAAGGCCGTCGCGGTCCACCGCGTAGAACCGGCGGCGCGCTTCCTCCTCGGAAAGACCGGCGTCGACCATGGCCCGCAGCAGGAGGGAGGCGATCCCGGCTCCCGCAGAGCCGGCGCCCAGCAGCGCCACCCGCTGCTCGGTGAGCGGTATCCCGGTGACGTTGATCGCGGCCAACAGGGCGCCGGCCGCCACCGCCGCGGTGCCCTGGATGTCGTCGTTGAAGGTGCACAGCCGGTCGCGGTAGCGCTCGAGCATCCGGGCCGCGTTGGAGCCGGCGAAGTCTTCCCATTGCAGCAGGACATCGGGCCAGCGCTCGGAGACCGCCGAGACCACCTCCTCGATGAAGGCGTCGTACTCCTCGCCGCGGACGCGGCCGTGCCGCCAGCCGATGTAGAGAGGGTCCTTCAGGCGCTCCTCGTTGTCGGTCCCGACGTCCAGCAGGATCGGCAGGGTCTCGGCCGGATGGATGCCGGCGCACGCCGTGTAGAGCGAGAGCTTGCCGATCGGGATGCCCATGCCCCCCGCGCCCTGGTCGCCAAGGCCCAAGATGCGCTCGCCGTCGCTGAACACGATCACGCGGACCGGATCGTAGCGGGGGTCGGCGATGATCTCCCGAATGCGCGATCGGTTCGGATAGCTCAGGAAGAGGCCGCGGGGCTTGCGCCAGATCTCGCTCAGCCGCTGGCAGCCCTCGCCGACGGTCGGGGTGTAGACCAGCGGCATCAGCTCTTCGATGTTCTGGACGAGGACGGCGTAGAACAGCGTCTCGTTGAGATCCTGCAGGTCGCGCAGGAAGGCGTATTTCTCGAAGTTGCTCCCCTGATCGCGCAAGGCCTTGAGGCGGCGGGTCACCTGCACCTCCAACGTGCCGACGTGCGGCGGCAGCAGCCCGTGCAGGCGGAAGGTGGTCCGCTCGTCCTCCGTGAACGCCGAACCTTTGTTGAACAGGGGCTGATTGAACAGCTCCATGCCCGTGAGGTTGGTCTGGACGGGATCGTTCAGGCCGGGGATACAAAGTTGGGTCACTCGACGCCTCCGTGGCCTTGCGGGGATTTCTGGACTGAACACATGGCGCCGGTCGACCGGCAGGTCCATTAGACGTGCGTGTGGGTGCGACACCCGAGGCCAATCCGCTTTGCTTGCGATTGCGCCCGCGCGTCTTGCCCGGGCTTGACCTTGATGGCCGCTGCCGTGTGAAAGGCGATCGGCGCAGCCGAAGGGTTTTCGCGAATGGATCTGTCGAGGTTTCCGCGTCGGCGCTACACGCCTTACGCGACGGCGATCGAGCCGCTGAAGAACCTCTCGCGGACGCTGGGTGGGCCGGAGATCTGGATCAAGCGGGACGACACGCTGGGACTCGCCGCCGGCGGCAACAAGACCCGCAAGCTCGAGTTCCTCGTCGCCGAAGCCCTGGCCCAGGGCGCCGACACTCTGATCACCGTCGGGGCGGTGCAGTCGAACCACTGCCGCCTGACCCTGGCCGCGGCGGCGCGGGAGGGCCTCAAGTGCCGCCTGGTCATCGAGGAGCGCGTGCCGGGCAGCTACAAGCCCGAGGCGAGCGGCAACAATTTCCTCTTCGGCCTGATGGGCGTCGAGCGGATCGAGGTCGTGCCGCTGGGAGCCGACCTGAACGCGGCGATGGAGGCGATCGGCGCCGACCTCGGAGGCCAGGGCCGGCGCGGTTACGTCATCCCGGGCGGCGGCTCGAACACCGTGGGCGCGCTCGGCTACGTCGCCTGCGCCGACGAGATCCTTGGCCAGGCCTTCGACATGGGCCAGGCGTTCGACCGGGTCGTGGTGGCGAGCGGCAGCGCCGGCACCCACGCGGGGCTGCTCGTCGGCTTCCAGGGTCGCCAGTCGGGCATGCCCGTCACCGGGATCAACGTGCGCCGGCCGCGAGCGGAGCAGGAGGGCAACGTCCACGCCCTCGTCCAGCCGCTGGCGCAGAAGCTCGGCGTGGCGCCGATCCCACGCGAAGCGGTGGTCGCCTTGGACGAATGGGTCGGCCCCGGCTATTCGCTGCCTTCGCCCGAGATGGTCGAGGCGGTGCAGATGCTGGCGCGGCTCGAAGGCGTCCTGCTGGATCCAGTCTATAGCGGCAAGGCGATGGCCGGCCTGATCGGCCTCGCCCGCCGTGGCGACCTGAAGGCCGGGGAGAGGGTCCTCTTCATCCACACCGGCGGCTCGCCGGCCCTCTTTGCCTATCAGGACGTGCTCCGCTCATGAGCCTCATCGTCGGAGTGCTTGGCGGCCTGGGCCCCGCGGCCACGGTCCAATACATGAGCCGGGTCCTGGCGCTGACACCGGCCAAGCGCGAGCAGGACCACCTGCGCCTGATCGTCGACTGCAACCCGCGCGTCCCCGACCGCAACGACGCCGCCGGCGGAAACGGCGCCTCCCCCGCGGAGGTCCTTGCCGGCATGGCGCGAGGACTCGAACAGGCGGGCGCCCAGATCCTCGCCATGCCCTGCAATGCGGCCCACGCCTATGCCGCCGACATCCAGGCGGCGGTGTCGATCCCCTTCATCAACCTCATCGATGCGGTCTGCGACCAGGCGGCGTCGTCCGCCACGACGGTCGGCGTGATCGCGGCGGATGCTTGCCTGGAGGCGGGTCTCTATCAAGAGGGGTTCGCGCGCCGGGGCGTGGATGTGCTCGTGGGCAGCGCGAAGGAGCAGGCGACCTTCATGAAGCTGCTCTACCGCATCAAGAGCGGCGACCTCCGCGCGGAGGTGCGAACGCAGATGCGCCAGCTGGCCGAGAACCTGATCGAGCGCGGCGCCCAGGCGATCGTCGCCGGCTGCACCGAAGTCCCCCTCGTCCTCGGCCCCGCCGACGTCCCCGTCCCCTTCGCCGACTCCATCGAGATCCTCGCCGCGAGGACGGTGGAGGCGGCGTTCAGGCCGTGAGCCCGGTGCATCGCGCTCTCCTTCCCCTTTACGGGGAAGGTGGATGACCGCCGCAGGCGGTCAGACGGATGGGGAAAGGGCTCGCGGAGCCTTGCAGATTTATCGAAGGGATTAGCCCCCAGCGTTCGACGGCGGCTTTCCCCATCCGTCTCGCGACGCTGCGCGTCGCGAGCCACCTTCCCCGTGAAGGGGAAGGAGAGCGCGTGAGTCAGGACTTCGCAAACCCCACCC
>JAFANN010000372.1 GCA_019232665.1 Caulobacteraceae bacterium
GAAGCCGTCTGCACAACGCCGTAGAGCACAGCCAGGAGTCCGGCGACGATCACCAGCCCCAGTACGAGACCCGTATTCAAACCCATCCCATCTCCCCCGGGCCGCAGCCCGACCTCCAAATTCGCCTGCCAGGGCGCCCGGCAGATCGGCTGCGCAGCCCTTCAATGGCTGTCTGGATCGCTCGCAGGATGAGTCCTGCTGCGCGCTGAAGGCCGGGCAATGCCGTCAAAACCAGGGCGCGTCAACGCAACACATGCGCAACCTCAGTGGACGAAGCCCAGCGGGCCGTCATTGACTGGGAGACCGTGGAAGGTCGCCTGGACGCCTTCCCCCTCAGTCAGCGCGCCTACGGTCGCCACCGGAGCACCCTCCGCGACGACGGCCGCCCTGAAGTTGTCCTCGTCCTCCGGGGCCACGGCGCAGACGATGGCGTAGTCGTCCCCGCCTGCGGCGAGGGTCCGGCGGGTGACGCCCTCGTCATCCTGCTCTGCAAGCCATGCGGCAGCGCCAATGGAGAGCGGCAAGGCCTCGAGCCGGATGGAGGCCTTCACGCCACTGGCCCGAGCCAGATGGCCTGCGTCCGCAAGGAGACCGTCCGACACGTCCGCGGCCGCCCGTGCGTATCGCCCAAGCGGCTCACGCAGAGCGAGCCACGGCTTGGGCGTGCGATAGTGGGCGGCCAAGCGACCGCCGGGATCGGCGATCTCGCCCCGCGCCGCACGCAGGCCCAGCAGTCCGTCGCCGATCACACCGCAGACCATGAGCCTGTCGCCGACACGGGCGCCCGAACGAAGCACCGCCGTCCCTGCCCTCGCCCATCCGAGCACGGTGGCGCTCAGCACCAGCGGGCCGTCCGTGGAGACCGTATCGCCCCCCAGAAGGGCGACGCCAAATTCGTCGCCGTCCTCGCGCAGCCCCTCGGCGAACGCGGCCTTCCAACCCATCGGGCGTCCCTGAGGCCACGCAGTGGTCAGGAAATAGCCGAACGGCCGCGCCGCCTTCGCGGCAAGGTCGGAGAGGCTGGTGCGCAGCAGCCGCCTGGCGATGACAGCTGGCCGCTCGTCGGCCAGGAAATGCACGCCCTCGACCATCGCGTCCGCCGAGACGACGAGTTCGAAACCGTTGCGGCCAGGCAGGATCGCCGCGTCATCGAGCAGGTCGAGCGCCCGGGGGTCGCCGCGCGTCAGCGGCCGGATCAGCTCTATCCAGGCGAACTCGTCAGGCGGCGCGGGCATCGCGCGCGGTCTGATCGAGCACGGCGTTCACGAACGCCGTCTCGGTTCCGACGCCGAAGAAAGACTTCGCGATCTCGACATACTCGTCGATCGCCACCTGCGGTGGTGTCCCTGCGCCGGTCAGCTCGTGAACGCCGCAGCGCAGGATCGCCCGCACGGTCGCGTCAAGCCGATCGAGCCGCCACCCCTGCGCCAGCCTGGCGGCGATGGTTTCGTCGATCTTCACGCGGTGCTCGACGACGCCCCGCAGCAACTCGGCGAAAAAAGCCTCGTCAGCCTCGGCAAGGCGTTGACCGTCCAGGTCACGCTCGAAGCGGTGAGCGTCGAACTCGCGCACCACCGCCTCGACGCCGGCGCCCGAAAGTTCCATCTGGTACAGCGCCTGCACGGCGGCCAGCCTGGCCACCGATCGCGCCTGATGGACGGGCCGGCTCACCGCGCGCCGTCCGCAGCAGACACCGGCTCGCCATCCTCCGAGACCCCATCGTCCGAGAGGCCCTCGTCGCTCAGGAAACGGGCGAAGTCCTCGCTCTGACGGAAGTCGCGGTAGACCGAGGCGTAGCGGACATAGGCGACCTCATCGAGGGCCTTGAGCGCCTTCATCACCATCTCGCCCACCACGTGTGAGGGCAGCTCGGTTTCCCCAAGGCTCTCCAGCCGGCGCACGATCCCGCTCACCATCCGCTCGATCCGCTCCGGATCGATGGGGCGCTTGCGCGTCGCCACGGTGATCGAGCGCACCAGCTTCTCGCGATCGAACGGCGTGCGTCGACCCGAGCGCTTGAGGATCGTCAGCTCCCGAAGCTGAACGCGTTCAAAGGTGGTGAAACGGCCGCCGCACTGCGGGCACAGACGACGCCGTCGGATCGCCGCCCCGTCCTCGGTCGGTCGACTGTCCTTGACCTGACTTTCCGGCTCGCCGCAGAACGGACAGCGCAATTGGGTTCCTGCCTTCCTCGTCGCCGGCCAGTCGGCTCAGTCGGCGTAGATGGGGAAGCGCGCGGTGAGGTCCAGCACGTCGCGACGAACTCGCGCTTCCACCTCAGGATCGCCCGCTTCGCCGGCGCGCGCCAGGGCGTCGACGACATCGACGATCAAGTGGCCGACACGGCGAAACTCTTCGGTCCCAAATCCCCGCGTGGTTGCCGCCGGCGTGCCCAGTCGAACTCCGGACGTCACGGCGGGCGGGGCCGGGTCGAAGGGGATGCCGTTCTTGTTGCAGGTCATGCCGGCGCGCTCGAGCGCAGCCTCGGCCGCCTTGCCCGTGACACCCTTGGGCCGCAGATCGACCAGCATCAGATGGCTGTCCGTGCCGCCCGAGACGATCGCCAGGCCACGACTGGCGAGGGTGTCGGCCAGAACCCGGGCGTTCTCCACGACTTGCTCGGCGTAGGCCTTGAACTCCGGCCGGAGCGCCTCGCCGAAGGCGACGGCCTTGGCGGCGATCACATGCATCAGCGGTCCGCCCTGAAGCCCGGGGAACACCGCCGCATCGATCTTCTTGCCCAGCTTCGGATCGTTGGAGAGGATCATGCCTCCCCGGGGCCCTCTGAGCGTCTTGTGGGTGGTCGTCGTCACCACGTGCGCGTGCGGCAGGGGATCGGGGAAGACGCCCGCCGCCACCAGGCCGGCGAAATGCGCCATGTCGACCATCAGCTTGGCGCCGACGCTGTCCGCCGCGGCGCGGAACTTCGCGAAATCGATCGTCCGGCTGTAGGCTGACCCGCCGGCGATGATCACCTTCGGCCGGTGCTCCAGCGCCGTCTCGGCCATGGCGTCGTAGTCGATCAGGTTGTCCTGGGTCCGCACGCCGTACGCGACCGGATGGAACCACTTGCCCGACTGATTGACGGATTTGCCGTGGGTCAGATGGCCGCCTGCCGCCAGGTCCATGCCCATGAAGGTGTCGCCGGGCTTCATCAGGGCCATGAACGCCGCCTGGTTGGCCTGGGAGCCCGAGTGCGGCTGAACGTTGGCCCAGGCTGCGCCGAACAGGGCCTTCGCCCTCTCGATGGCCAGGATCTCGACGTCGTCCACGAATTCGCAGCCACCGTAGTAGCGGCGGCCGGGATAGCCTTCGGCGTACTTGTTGGTGAGCACGGAGCCCTGCGCCTCGAGCACCGCGCGCGAGACGATGTTCTCCGATGCGATCAGCTCGATCTGCTCCTGCTGGCGGCGCAGCTCGCGACCGATGGCGCCGAACACTTCCGGATCGGCCTTCGACAAGCCTTCATCGGCCGCCGCCCGCGCGCCGGCCTTCACCATGACGTTCAATCCACCCGCTCCCTTCAGTCAGGCGGCGTCGCCACCGCCCTCCTCTCGCCCCGGATCCGGACCAGGCCCTATGCGGCCTGGCCGCCCAGCCTTTGCACGTTACAGCGCGTCCAGAGCGTCTCCATGGCCGCGACCAACCGGTCCATCATCTCGTTCGTGTGGAACGGCGTGGCCGTGAAGCGGAGGCGCTCGGTTCCCCGAGGCACCGTCGGATAGTTGATCGGCTGCACGTAGATGCCGTGCTCGCTCAGCAGCAGGTCCGAAACCAGCTTGCAGTGGACCGGGTCGCCCACGAGCACCGGCACAATGTGACTGACAGAGGGCATCACCGGAAGTCCCGCAGCCGCCATCCGGCGCTTCAGCGTCGCCGCGCGCTCCTGCAGGCGCGCGCGAACCTCGTCGTGTTCCTTCAGCCAGCGGATGCTGGCGACGGCGCCCGCAGTCAGCACCGGCGGAAGGGAGGTGGTGAAGATGAAGCCGCTGGCGTGGGAGCGGATCGCGTCGACGATCACCGCGTCGGCGGCGATGTAGCCTCCCATCACGCCGATCGCTTTGCCAAGCGTGCCTTCGATGATGTCGATGTCCGCGGTGGCTCCGTCGCGCTCGGAGACGCCCCCGCCCCGCTTTCCGTAGAGGCCGACGGCGTGCACCTCGTCGAGGTACGTCATCGCCCCGTACTTCTTCGCCAGGGCCGCGGTCCCCACGATATCGGAGATGTCACCGTCCATCGAGTAGACGCTCTCGAAGGCGACCAGCTTGGGAGCGTCCGCAGGCGCTTCCTTCAGCAGGGCTTCGAGGTGCTCGAGGTCGTTGTGCCGGAAGATCTTCCGGGGGCCGCCGCCGTGACGGATGCCGGCGATCATCGAGGCGTGGTTGAGCTCGTCGGAGAAGATGATCAGGCCCGGGAGGATCCGCTGGAGCGTCGCCAGCGCCGCCTCGTTGGACACATACCCCGAGGTGAACAGCAGCGCCGCTTCCTTGCCGTGGAGATCGGCGAGTTCCGCTTCGAGCTCCACGTGATGGTGCGTCGTGCCCGAGATGTTCCGCGTGCCTCCTGAACCGGCTCCCGCGTCGTCCAGCGCGTGATGCATCGCATCGAGCACCACGGGATTTTGCCCTTGGCCAAGGTAGTCGTTGGAGCACCATACGATGACGTCGCGCTGCGCGCCTGACGCAAGCGTCCACGTCGCAGTCGGGAAGTCGCCGCAATGACGCTTCAGGTCGGCGAAGACGCGGTAGCGTCCCTCGCCCTTCACCTGCGCGACCGCGGCCTCAAAGGCGGCCCTGTAGTTCATAGCGCTAGACTTGGCTCCGGCGATGTTGGCGCGCAAGGCGCGACAACCTGATCAGGCCAGATCGGCGAGCCGCCCGCGCAGCAGTTGCAATACGGCCGAAAAGTCCCGCTGGCCATAGCCGAGACCCTCGAACAACGCATAAAGCGCCAAGGCCTGAGCCCCTAGGGGAGTCGAGGCTCCGGTGCGCGACGCCGCCTCCTGCGAAAGCCTCAAATCCTTCGCCATGAGCGATGTCAGGAATCCTCCGTGGTAGTCGCGATTCGACGGCGCCGAAGGGACGGGTCCCGGCCAGGGGCAGTAGTTCGTCAACGACCAGCACTGGCCCGACGACTTCGAAGCGATCTCGAAGAAGCGCTCAGGGTCGAGCGACAGCTTCTCGGCCAGGGCGAAGGCCTCGCACACACCTAGCATCGAAACGGCGAGGATCATGTTGTTGCAGATCTTGGCCGCCTGGCCTGCTCCCAGATCCCCGGCCCGGATCACGGCGCGCGCCATCGGCGAAAGGGCGGCCTCGACGCGCGCGAAATGTTCCTCGCCGCAGCCGACCATGAAGGCCAGGGTTCCGTCCCGCGCCCCCGCGATCCCGCCCGACACCGGCGCGTCCGCCGCCAGACGCCCGGCCGACTGCGCGGCTTCGCCGAGCGCGCGCGTGGTGTCGACGTCGATCGTGGAGCAGTCGATGAGCAGCGCATCGGGGCCGGAATTGGGAATGACCGCTTCACGCCACACCTGGCTCACGTGCCGGGCGGCCGGCAGCATGGTGATGACGACATCTGCGCCGGCGACCGCCGCAGCGGCGGACGTCGCCGTTTCGCAGCCCGCCGATCGCGCCCCCTCCAGCGCCTCGGCCGAGATATCGAAGGCGACCACCTCCCGCCCAGCCCGAGCAAGCGACGCGACCATGCCCGAGCCCATGTTTCCCAGACCGATGAACGCCGTACGCATGTGCTCGCCTTTCGTAAGTCTGCTCAGGGGACGTCGCCCCGCGTTAGACGACCCAAGGGTCCATGTCAGCCGCAGGCGTCCGCGCCCGCGCCCCCACGCCGTTCGAGACGAAACCGCGCGGATCCCTTTTCTTGCAGACGGGTCCGACCGATCTTACGGCGAGAGGGCCTGCCCCGACGGACATGAGAACCACGAATGAATGACGTATCGCGACCGGAGCCGCCGATCCGCGCGCTGATCGCGCCGGTGACCCCGTTGCAGCAGAACTGCACGATCGTCTGGCGGCCCGACACCCGCAAGGCCGCTGTGATCGATCCAGGCGGCGAGGTCGATCGGCTTCTCGCGGTGCTGAAAGACCAGCGCCTGGAGCTGGAGAAAATCTGGATAACTCACGGACATCTCGACCACGCCGGCGGCGCCGCCGCGCTCAAGGCGGCCACGGGCGTTCCGATCGAAGGACCGCACAGGGACGATGCGTTCTGGATCGATCAGATCGAGTCGAGCGGGGCTCGCTGGGGCATGCCCGACGCGCGTGGCTTCACGCCGGACCGCTGGCTCGACGACGGCGACGAGGTCTGGCTCGACGGGATCCGGTTCGAGGTCTTCCACTGCCCCGGACATACCCCGGGCCACATCGTCTTCTTCCAGCGCCAGGCCCGCTTCGCGCAAGTGGGAGATGTCCTTTTCGCCGGATCGATCGGCCGCACCGACTTCCCCCGAGGTGATTTTGGCCAGTTGATCGCCTCGATAACCGGGAAGCTTTGGCCGCTTGGCGATGACGTCACCTTCGTGCCGGGACACAACCAGACTTCGACGTTCGGACGAGAGCGGCTCACAAATCCTTTCGTCTCTGATGAAGCGCTCGCCTCAGCTAGGGCCTGACTGTAGAGTGCGGTCGGGACTTTGGGGCGGGCTATTTCGCTGCGTTTCAGTTCGGACACTCCCTCGCCAGGGAGTCCTTGCACATCGGACCCCATGACAACCACCGCCGCACCTACCGCCGAGGAGCCCCAGCTGGAGCACATCCTGGTGGTCGACGATGACCCCGGCATCCGGGACGTCGTTTCAGAATTCCTCAGCCGTCACGGCTTCGCCGTCGACACTGCCGCCGATGGTCGCGAGATGGAACGGGTGCTTGCCCGCCGCCGGCCTGACCTCGTCGTTCTCGACCTGATGCTGCCGGGTGAGGATGGCCTCTCCATCTGCCGTCGCCTCGCCCGCCCCGACGGCCCGGCCGTGATCATGCTTAGCGCCATGGGCGAGGAGACCGACCGGATCATCGGCCTCGAACTCGGGGCCGACGACTATCTCCCCAAGCCGTGTAATCCACGCGAACTGCTGGCGCGGGTTCGCGCGGTTCTGCGCCGCCGGCGCGAACCCCGCACCGCCGATGAACCGCTGGGCGCGGCCTGCGAATTCGCAGGATGGCGGCTGGACCTGGTGCGGCACGAACTGCGCTCGCCAAGCGGCGTGGTCGTCAACCTTTCCAGCGGCGAGTTCTCGCTGTTGCGCGCCTTCGTCGAGCACCCGCAGCGCGTGCTCACCCGCGACCAGCTGCTCGAATACGCGCGCGGTCCGCAGTCCGACGCGTTCGATCGTGCGATCGACGTCCAGATCAGCCGGTTGCGCCGCAAGCTGGAGGACGGCGGGGGCGCCGTCGAACTGATCCGCACCGTGCGCAGCGAGGGCTACATCTTTACGCCGAGAGTCTCCCGCACATCATGAAGAAAACCCTGGCGCTGCCACTGTTTCTGCAGACGCTGGGGCTTGTCATCGTCACACTGGTCGTGGCCCAGACCCTCTCGGTTCTGGTGATCCTCAATCTGCCGCCCCCGCCCCCCCTGGTCTACACGGTGGCGGAGGTGGTTCAGGCGGTGCGCTCCGCGGGAGAGGCGATTCCCGAAGAGGGGGCCCATGTTCTCACGACTCGTCTGAGCAACCGGCCGCCAAACGGCGCAACCGAGGGTCGACGTCGCCTCCACTTCCGGGACGCCGTCGCCCAAGCCCTGTCGGTCGATACGGGCAGCGTCGTTGTAACCCAGCCGGGACCCAGGATCGTGGCCCTTGGCGGTCCCCGCCCGCCGCCCCAGCAACGCGAGTTGCTCCGGGACGCCCCGGAGCCACTCCTGATGGGCAGCTTTCAGATCGGCGTTCGCCGAGCCGACCACAGATGGCTTATCGTCGCGCCGAAGACGACCTTCGGTATCGATCCGTGGCAGGAGCGGCTGCTGCTCGTCGTCGCCCTGTCCGTGCTCGCGGTCTCGCCAGTGGCCTGGTTGTTCTCGCGCCGACTGGCCGCGCCCATCGCCGCCCTCGCGGCTGGCGCCGAACGCCTGGGACGCGATCCGCGCGCGCCGCATCTGGAGGTAGTCGGCTCGGCGGAGGTCGCGGCTGCCGCCGTCGCCTTCAATGAGATGCAGGAGCGCCTTCAGCGGTACGTCGAGGAGCGGGTTGGCATGCTGGGCGCCATCGCGCATGACCTGCGCACCCCGCTGACCCGTCTGAAGTTCCGCGTCGAGGGAACACCCGAGCCTCTGCGCGACAAGCTGATCGCCGACATCGACCAGATGGAAGCCATGGTCGCCTCAGTCCTCGGCTTCGTCCGCGACGCGGCGCAGACGCGCGACTACTGCAAGCTGGAAGTTTCGTCTCTGGTGGAGACAGTGATGGACGAGGCGGCGCTCACGGGCGCCGATGCGGCCGTCGAGCGAGCCGATCGGGTCGTCGTGGACGGCGATCCCCTGGCGCTCAAGCGACTCTTCGTGAACCTGGTCGACAACGCCCTGAAGTTCGGCTCGCGCGCCCGCGCCCGGGTGCTGGCCGAAGGCGAGATGGCGGTCATCGAAGTCGACGACGACGGCCCGGGGATGCCGGAGAACGAGATCGAGAGGGTTTTCGAACCCTTCCACCGCGTCGAGACCTCACGCAGCCGCGAGACGGGCGGAATTGGTCTTGGACTTTCGGTCGCCAGGGCCGTGGCGCGCGGGCACGGCGGCGACGTCGTCCTGCGCAACAGGGCCTCGGGCGGCCTGCGGGCGCGAGTCAGCCTGCCGCGGGCGCGCCCCGCATAGTGGGACGACCGTCACTGGCCCAGAAGGTTGGACAGGATATTCACGCCCAGGGCGAGGACCGCGGTGTTGTAGACGAACGACGCCATGGCGTGCGCCGTCACGAGGTTCCGCAGCCCGAGGCTCTGCACCCCCGGATCCGAGACCTGCGCGGTCGCGCCGACGCAGATCGCCAGATAGGCGAAGTCCATGTAGGTGCGCGGGGGATCGCCGGGAAACAGAAACCCCGCGCCCGGACCTTTTGCTTCGACCGCCTGAAAATGCCGGTGCGCATAGTGGCCGATGAAGAGGGACTGAACAATAAGCCAGGAACTCGCCAGGGTGAGCGCCGATAGGGCCACGGGGAGATCGTGGGCGAGCCCGTGACTTCCGCGAGCCGCGTGCAGGGCGAAATACACGCCAGCGAGAGACGCCAGGATGGCGGCGCCTGCTAACGAAAAGATGATCAGTGTCGGCTCGTCATGTCGAGCGCACCGCGCGCGCAACTCCTCCTCTGTCGTCGTCAGATAAAGCGCCCAAATCACGGTCAGATAGGCGCCGGCGCCGAGATTCCAGGCCGCCAAACCGGCCGTATGCAGGGACGCGCCGATCAACCGAAGAAGACAAAAGGCAAGAATTCCAGTAAATACGCCGAAAAGAAGCCTAGGATGAAGCGTCATGTTCTCCTCGCGCCCCGACCACCCCCAGATTCCGGAACCGTCAATGTACGGATCGGGCGCGATGGCAACCGTCCGGCGGCTCGGCGGTTAACAGAGCCGTGGCAGGCCAGCGCCTTGTGTAACTTAGGAGTACCCGATGCCGACGCTCACAGAAGACAATCACAAGCCAAGCCGGCGCGGTTTCGCGGCCATGGATCCTGATCGCCGTCGTGAGATCGCGCGGCGGGGCGGAGCCAGCGTGCCAAGCGAAAAGCGTAGCTTCGCCCAAAATCGGGATCTTGCCGCCGACGCCGGCCGCAAGGGTGGCACTGCCTCCAGGGGCGGCGGCCGCAAGCCCGCGAATACACAGTAACTTTTGAGGGTGCGGCGGCGTCCCCGTCGCACCCCGGTTGTTGGTGGCGCAAGGCAAATTGCGGCGAGAGCCGTACGGTCGCTTCAGGCCGACGTTTCTTCCTGTCCCAAAAGCAAGACGGCGAACTCCGGCTTGGGACTGACCCAGATATTCTCGATGCGCCAACCCGCTCGCCGGGCAAGGTCGGAGAACCGCGTCGGAGTGAGTTTGTAGCTACTCTCGGTATGGATCGTCTCTCCCGCGGCGAAGCGGAACACCTGCCCCGCCGCACGCACTTCCTGGTCGTGCAGCGATTCCAGATGCATCTCCACCCGCTCCTCCAAACGGTTCCACACCGCCCGATGGGCGAAGCGTGAAAGATCGAATTCGCCCGCCAGTTCGCGATTGATGCGGGCCAGCAGGTTCAGGTTGAACCTGGCGGTGACGCCCGCGGCGTCGTCATAGGCCGCTTCGAGCGTCTCCTCGTCCTTGGCGAGGTCCAAGCCCAGTACAAACGGCGCGCCGGGTCCAAGAGCCCACCGAACCTCTTGCAGCAGGTCGACCATCTCTTGAGGGCCAAGGTTGCCGATCGTGGAGCCGGGAAAGAACCCGACCCGCGGAACGTCCGGCAACACCTTCGCCCAGGTCGCGGGTCGGGTGAAATCGGCGACCAGCGGAATGACCTCGAGCTTCGGATAGTCGGCGCGGATCGCTGCGGAAGCCGCCGCAAGCGCCGAGCCGCTGATGTCCACCGGAACGTACGCGGAGAGCTGCGGCGCCGCGTCCAGGATCCGTCGCGTCTTCTGACTGGCGCCGCTCCCCAGCTCGACGAGCGCCGCGCCCGCCGGGATGCGTGCGGCGATGAGCGGCGCGACCTCCGTAAGAAGAGCCGTCTCCTGTCGGGTCGGGTAATACTCGGGCAGATCGGTGATCGCCTCGAAGAGATCCGAACCGGCGGCGTCGTAGAGCCACTTCGCCGGAAGCCGCTTACGGGCGGCGCCGAGCCCCTCCGCCACGTCGCTTCGGAAATCATCCTCGGAGACGCCATCGTCGTTCGCGTCGCGCGCGAGACGGACGCCGGCGAACATCCATCGCTGATGCGGGTAGAAGAAGTTGCGGTAGCTCGACCGGCTATGATCGGGAGGCGTCACGCAGGCGCTCCCCTTGAGCGTTATCTGCCCGACCATGAACTTGCCGTTGTACTCGCCGACCGCGCCTGCGGCCGGGTGAAATCCCGGATGAGGCGCGTAAGCGCTGGCGGTCCACTGCCACAGCTGGCCGTAGAGCTGCTCGAGATCCTTGGAGTTTTCCGCGGCGTACTCCCACTCGGCCTCCGTCGGCAGGCGCGCTCCAGCCCAAGCCGCGAACGCCGCCGCCTCGAAGAAGCTGGCGTGCGCGACCGGGGCTGCACGATCTACGGGACGCTCTCCGTCCAGGGTCATCGTGCGCCAGCCGCCGTCGCCCCGCTCCCAATAGAGGGGGGCCTCCCATCCGCCGGACTGTACCGCCGCCCACCCATCGGAGAGCCAGAACTCGGGCCTCCGGTATCCGCCGGCGGCCATGAACTCCATCCATTCCCCGTTCGTCACCAACCGCGAACTGAGCTCGAAGGGTCGCAGGAACACCGGGTGACGCGGAAACTCGTTGTCGAACGCGAAATCGCCGCCACGGGCCCCGATTTCCACCAGTCCGCCCTGAAAGCGCTCGAAACGCGCCGGCCCCCTCGCCGCTTGGGCGCGAGGCGCTCCGGTCGCGTACGCCGGTTTGAGCGGCGACTGAGCGAAGAGAGCAAGGATGTCCATCAGGATCAGTTCCTGATGTTGTTCCTCGTGTGCCAAGCCGAGCACGATCAGCTCTCGAAGTTCATCTGATGGTTCGCCGGCCAGGAGGCTTTCCATCGCGGCGTCCACATGCGCCCGATAGGCCAAGATCCGCGACACGTACGGACGGGTCAGAAGCCCGCGTTGCGGCCTTGGATGCCGCGCGCCGAGCGCCTCGTAATATGAGTTGAACAGGTACCCGAACGCCGAGTCGAAGGGTCGGTACTTCGCCAGGTTGGGCGTCAGGATGAACGTCTCGAAGAACCACGTCGTGTGTGCCAGATGCCATTTTGTCGGGCTGGCGTCCGGCATGGCCTGCGCGGCCTGATCCTCGGCCCCCAGGGGCGCGGCGAGTGACAGGCTGTGAGCCCGGACGCGCCGATAGGCCTCCAGGAGCGCGATTCGCGCGGCGCCTCGGCCCGAGTCTCTCTTCCGGGCGCCGAGGGCAGAGTCATGAGGCATGGCTGAAGCTCCCGGCGTCCCGGTCGACCTGAGCCGCATCCAACGCGCTCGGGTCGGAACGGTTTCGATCGCCCACAGGTGGTGCGGCAAACGGCGCACACAAGACGCCATCGACGTGACAACTATTGTCAGCAGCGCGCCGGCGTCGCACTCGATGGCCTAGCCAGCCGTGCGGATCGGCCGGTCTAGGGTCTGGTTGTGCGGCGCCGGCGCATGGGCTAATCAGCCTCTTCGTTTCGCCGGCCCAGCGGCCAGACGGATCGCCAGGTGACGTGGCCGAGTGGCTGAAGGCGGCGGTTTGCTAAACCGTTGTACGGTGTAAAGCCGTACCGAGGGTTCGAATCCCTCCGTCACCGCCATTCTCTTCGACAATACTCTATCTGGGGCGGTCAGCCGGGCAGCCGCAGCGTCGCCGCTTTGATGCGCAATACGGCGACGCTCCGATTTCGTGTCGTTGCTGGCCGTGACCAGTACAACTCAAGCCAGGGCGTGCTCATCCAACGCCCATGGCCTGCTCCCACTGATGAAGCGTGCGGTCGAGGCGATCCACCATCTCGTCCAGCTGCCCCGGCGTGATGATGTACGCAGGCGCGATCCACATCGGTAAGCCCCGGCTCAGAACCGGGCGACGACGGGCGCCGTAGAGCGTCGAGTACAAGGCGAGGCCGTTGGACAGCGCGATCTGCTGGAAGCGCTGCTCGGCTCCTGCGTCAGACGGAAAATACGACCGGTCGCTGGATCCCTGGACCAGCTCGAGGACCATGAACAGTCCCCACCCGCGGACGTCTGCGACCGACGGATGTCGGTTCAGCCGTTCAGAGTGAGAGAAGAGTTGGCGCCCCCTTTCAGCGACCTGCTCGACCAGACCATCGCTCTTGATCGCCTCGATCGCGGCCACGCCAGACGCCGCCGCCACAGGATTCCCGCCGCTGGTGAACCCATGAACGAAATACGCGCCGTCCTTGAACGGAGCGTCGATCTTGTCGCTGACTGTGACAGCCCCCAGAGGCAAGTAGCTACTGTTGATGCCCTTCGCGAAAGTCATGATGTCGGGAACGACGTCGAAATGCTGCATGCCGAACCATTTTCCGGTCCGGCCAAACCCGGTCACGACTTCATCGGCGATCAGGAGCACATCATTCTCGTCGCAGATGCGCCGGATCTCCTGCCAATACCGCGCGGGCGGGACCACGCCGTATTCGGGGCCGCTGCCGTGCGGGGTTGCAATCACCGCGGCGACGGTTTCCGGTCCCTCATAGCTGATGATCCGCTCCAGCTCCCGCGCCGTCAAAACGGCCCAGTCATCACGGCTCACGCCCTCGGGTCGTTTATAGTCGCTGTATTGGTGAAATCTCGGCCAATGACTGACCATAGGCTCATAGTGTCTGAGCGTCCCCGGGTTACCCGATAGCGACATGGTCGCCAACGTCATCCCATGATAGGATTCATAACAACTGGCGATTTTGTATTTTCCAGTCCGCCCGCAAGCGACATGATATTGCCGGGCGATCTTGATCGCCGTTTCCACGGCTTCCGATCCGCCGGAAACAAGGTAGCTGGTGTTAAGGCCCTCCGGCGTGACCGACGCGATCGACTTGCAGAGATCCGCTCGAGGTCGGTTCGCCAGGGTGGGATGCGCGTAGGCGAACCTTTCGAGCTGGGACTTGATGGCGGCGTTAATCTTCGGATGTCCGTGGCCAAGGTTCACGGCGAAGGGACCCCCGGACGCATCGAAGTAACGATTGCCCTTCGTGTCGTGAATGAACACGCCTTCTGCTCTTTCTATTTCCACATCGAAGGGGTGATAGGAAAATGCGTGGCTCCAATCGCCATCCGACTTCAAGGGCAGATACTCTGACGATGGGGCATTATCCATGTTGGTTTCCTCTACCTGGAGATTGTCATACTTATACGGGCGATTGGCCCGGTCGGCCCGGCGGAACCGACCGGCGGGAACTAAAGGCCCGGCAAGGTTTCGCTTGTTGACACTGAGTGCCAGAGTTATTGTCACCGAGTGACACGAGTCAACAGGGGAACGCCGGATTGAGCGAACAGAGCCGATTGAGAGCGCGGCTCGCGCGATGCGCGCTTGACCTGTTCGACCGCAAAGGGTTCGCCGCCACGACGGTTGACGAGATCGCGGCCGCGGCCGGCGTCTCGCGGCGAACGTTCTTTCGGCATTTCCCTCGCAAGGAAGCGGTGATCCTGTTCGAGCAGGAGCTCATCCAGGCGGGATGGAGTTCGCGCCTGGCCAAACGGGCGCCTGGCGTCTCGACGCTCGACCTGTTCGTCGAAGGCGCGCGCATGGTGATCATCCGCGCCGACAGCGACCCTGTTCGGCGATCGCTCAGAGCCAAACTGGTCGCGACCATCCCCGAGCTTGCCTCAATCGAGCGCGATGCCGATGCGCAAATCGTGAAGACCTTCGTCGACGCCTATGCCGCAGAGCTTGGCGATCGCCCCGAGGACCGCATCCGCGCCACTGCGGTGGGCGCCGCAATCGTAGCCGCCATCAATGCGGCGCTTGCCGAATGCACCGCCGACCAAAGCGCCATCGATCTTTTCGACATAGCCGCGAGTTGCATCACCAACTGGATGCCGGCGGCGGCAGCTAAATCGGTCGTCGCCGTCCTGCGCGTTCCGTCTTCCCTGTCGGACGACGAGATCATCGCCCGACTAGGGCCGGTCGACGCCCCCTCGCCTGCCTAACCGATTGCCACGACCATCTCGCCAGGGTCAGAGTTCCCGCGAGACAGGAGTGCGGATGGATCAGGAACTGGACGATCTCGTCGCGGTCGTGACGCCGCTGCTGCGGCTGCTCGCGGCGCTCGAGTTCGCCGGCCGGTATCTGCATCTGCCTGACTCCGGCGCCGTGCTCGCCGCGCTCGGAAGCCCTGACACGCCGCTCAGGGCCGCTCGCAGCCGACTCGACCGGTGGCCCGATCGGCTGGAGGGCGTGAAAGCGCCTCTTGTGACCGCGGCGGAAGCGAGCCTTGCCGGATGGGACCGGCTCTCGGCCGCCGCCGGCCCTGGCGGCGATCCGGTTTCGGCCTGGCGGGCTCTGCGGCAGCTTCCCAGGGCGCAGGAGGCGCTCTGGCCGCTTGCGCCGCTGCTTCCCCCGATCAGCCGGTATTTCCTGGATGCGCCCGCCAGGGCATCGCACGAGCTGCAGGCGCGCCTGATGGACCCGTCCCCTGGCGCAGGCGTCGATCATGTCGACAACGCCTATGGAACCCACGGCGGGTACTCGGTCTACTTCCCCGAGACCGGCGATCCGCCCCAACCTGCGCCTCTGGTCATGGCTCTGCACGGTGGGACTGGCCACGGCCGGGGCTTCCTCTGGAGCTGGCTCCCTGCGGCGAGGGCCGCCGGCGCGCTGCTAGTCGCCCCGACCTCGCTCGACGCGACCTGGAATCTGCACGCACCTGAGGAGGACAGCGCCAACCTGTTGCGGATCCTTGCGGAAACGAGGGCTCGATGGCCGATCGATCCGTCCCGCCTCTTACTGACCGGAATGAGCGATGGCGGCACGTTCGCCTACATATCCGGGTTGCAGCCGGACTCGCCGTTCACTCACCTGGCGCCGGTGGCGGCCGCCTTCCATCCCTTCATGCTCGCGCTCGCAGACGCGCCTCGTTTGAAGGATCTCCCGATCCACATCGTGCACGGACGCCTGGACTGGATGTTCCCTGTCGAACTTGCACAGCAGGCGCGCTCGAGCCTCGCCGCTGCGGGCTGCGCGGTGGAATACTCGGAGATCGAAGATCTCTCCCACGCCTATCCGCGCGAAATCAATCGGCGGTTGCTCGAGTGGCTCGGAGTTAACGTACCGGAGTCAGGACCTGCCTGATCAGAGGTGAAGGGTCCTGCCGAACGCGGCGAGGGACGCCTCATGCATCGCCTCGCTCATCGTCGGGTGCGGGAACACCGTGGCGAACAGCTCCGCTTCGGTCGCCTCGAGAGTCATGGCCAGGGCGAAGCCCTGGATCATCTCGGTCACCTCGTGGCCGACCATGTGGGCGCCAATCAGGGCGCCCGTGGAGGCGTCGAACACGGTCTTCACCAGGCCGGTCGTCTCGCCCGCGGCTATGGCCTTGCCGTTCACCCGGAATGGAAAACGCCCCACCTTCACTTCTATCCCCTTGTCGCGGGCCTGGGCCTCCGTCAGACCGACCGACGCGATCTGCGGCGCGGCGTAGGTGCAGGCCGGGATCGGAGCCGTGACGTGCTCGACCGGCAGGCCGG
>JAFANN010000213.1 GCA_019232665.1 Caulobacteraceae bacterium
CGATCCCTCCCTCTCCAGCCCTGCGCCGGCCCTTGCCGCCGGCGGGCCGCCGCCCGCCGCTCGGCTGGATGCAACCATGAGCGAGGGGCTGGCGGTCTGCGGACCGCGTGGAAAACGTGTTCAGAAAGGCCATCTTGCGCCTCTGTCTCGCTCAAGTCTGAACTTGAACCCGAGAGGCGCCGGACCGGACCGGCTGCAGCGCTAGGCGGTGGCCGGTCTGGTCAGGGACGTCCCTTGGGTGTCGGAGCCGCTCGCGAAGGCAAGGGCGGCCACAGGCCGCACAGCGCGCTCGCAAGACGGACTGCTAGATCGACAGTTCATGGAATCCCGTTGTTGAATGGATGACCGACGTCCGTGGCAGGCGCAGGGCCTACTGAACGGCGGCGGCGCGTGTTATACCCACCCCCAGGTTGGATCAAGGACCAAAAACCGCGCCATGGCGCACATCGAAAAAGAGAAGACCAAGCTCCTCCACCGGCTGCGCCGGATCAAAGGACAGATCGAAGCCATCGAGCGCGTCGTCGGCAGCGACGGCGAGTGCTCTCGGGTCCTTCAGCAGGCGACCGCCTGCCGCGGCGCCATGGACGGCTTCATCGCCGAGGTCATCGAGGACCACATCCGCGAGCACCTGATGGACGAGTCCGCACCCCCCGACGACAAGCGCGCCCAAGCCGCCGAGGAACTCGTCGAGATCGTCCACTCCTACCTGACCTGAGAGCCCATCCCTCCCCTTGTGGGGGACTATTGCGAAAATCGAATTTCTTCTGTCATCCCGGGCCGTAGCGAGCTCGGCGTAGCCGGGCGAAGCGAGGACCCGGGACCCAGATGACTGGGCGAGCCGCTGTGGTTCGCGAACAGCTGCGCCGTGGGCGTGGCCCCTGGGTCCCGGGTCCTCGCTTCGCTGCGCTCGCTACGGCCCGGGATGACAAAGAAAATTGGAACTTCGCAACCGTCCCCAGGAGGCGAGGGACCGGGCCCGTCTCGCAAATGTCGTACGCGGGCGGTATCGAGGTCGCATGCAGAGAAGAGTTATCCTCGAAGGCGTCGACAATTTCCGCGATTTCGGCGGCTATCCCACCCGGCACGGCCGGCCGTTGAAGCAGGGGCGGCTCTACCGCTCGGCCAGCCACGCGGCGGCCACGGACGCGGACCTCGAGGCGATCGCCGCGCTCGGCATCGGCGTGGTCGTCGACCTGCGGCGCAAGCCCGAGCGTGAGCGGGCGCCTTCGCGCCGCCACCCCGAGTTCGACGCCGTGGTGATCGCCAACGACGCCGAGCAGCCCGACTCCTGGCAAGAGCACATCCGCACTTCGGACCTCACCCCCGAATCCTTCCGGCGTTACCTGGTCACCTACTACCGCGAGGCGCCGTTCGAGCCCCGCCACGTCGACCTGTTCCGTCGCTACTTCCAGACGCTCGCCGAGACCGACCGGCCGGTGCTGATCCACTGCGCCGCTGGCAAGGACCGCACTGGCGTCCTGGCGGCGCTGACGCATCATATCGCCGGCGTCGACCCCGAGGACATCCTCGCCGACTACCTGCTGACCAACAATCCGCAGCGGTTCGCCGCCCGCCTGCCGATGGTCGCCGCCGTGGTGAAGGAGATCAGCGGCCGCGACGCCGACGAGGCGAGCCTGATGATCGCCATGGGCGTCGAGGCGGAATACCTGGCCGCCGCCTTCCAGGCGATCGACGAAGCCTGCGGCGACGTCGACACCTACCTCGACACCGTCATCGGCCTCACCCCCGCCCTCCGCGCCCGCATCGCCGACCGCCTCCTGGAGTAGGGGCGCGGCTTTCCCCCTCCGTCCGGCCTGCGGCCGTCCACCTCCCCCGTAAAGGGGGAGGAGAGCATTGATTTTGTTGGAAATAAAGCGCGCTCTCCTTCCCCTCCCGGGGAAGGTGGACCGGCGCGAAGCGCCGGGACGGATGGGGAAAGCCGCCGCCCGGACGCCCGAAGATGATCACGTCCCCGGGAAGCGGCCGTGGGGGAGGTCGCGTTCGCGCATCACCGGGCCCGTGGCGGGCGCGCGCCACTCGCCGTGGAACCTATAGGCGAGGAGGTGACACAGGCGGGCGGGCTTTCCGGGCGCGGCGCCGATCACCGCGATCCTCAGGTCGCGATCCATGCCCACCCTGCTGAAGGCGAGCCAGGCGCGCGACGCTCCGGGGCACAGGGCCGACAGCAGCTCCGGCCCCTCGTCCTTCTTCTGCACCTCGTAGAGGTCCCGCACGCCAGATCCGGCCGGCGCCACCGATGCAAGCCCCCCGCCGCCCAGGGCACGCGAGTCCGCCGGGCGCAGATCCGCCGTGGCCTGAGCAACCGTCGACCGCAAATTCAGCACAGTGACGTGGAGCAGCCCCTGGCTGACCTGCAGGGTGACGGGACCGGCCGCGTCGCGCGAGGCGTCGTTGGCTGGATCATAGGAGTACAGATGCATCACGCTCGCCTTCGCCGCGCCGGCGACGGACAGCGCCAGAACGAGGGCAAACGCAGGTCGATACTGAAATCTCATCGTCCGTACCCGGAGGCGCCAAGGCCCACGCGCCGCGCGTCGAAGGCGGTCAGCTTCCACACGCCGCCCTCGTTCGAGAAGGTCAGCAGGCAGGCCTTCGTCCTGGCGTCGCGTGCGCAGACCTTGCCTCCGTCCACGGGAGTGAGCGCTGCGGCGAGACTGAGGGTCCCCGGAAGCGGACGATCCGGGCGGTAGCCGTAATAGTCCGCGATCGCTCGGAACACGTCGGGTCGCAACACGACTGTCGCCGCCGCGCTGGACAACGGTCCCGAGGCGAGCACGCCCAGCGAACCAAGGCCCGAGGCCTTGGCGCGCTCGACGATGATCCACTGCATCTCCGCCTGCAGCGCCGCGTGGTCGACGTGGGCGTCGAAGGCGGCGCGGTCGTCGTCGCGGATGGCGACCAGGAGGCTATGCACGTCCCCGGCGGCCGACATTCGCTCGCCGCTCGCGCACGCGGCAAGGCTCGCTGCGGCGGCGAGGACGGCGGATCTGGCGAGGCTCGCGCGCATAGGACCCGCTCCTGCCCTGCCTTCGTGGCGCGGCGATGGCGGGAGCTTTAGCTTCCTGAGCGCCGGTCGAGCCGGAATTTCAGGACGAGGACCGCGCCAGACATGGCCAGGCAGACGGCGTTGGAGCCAACCAACGGCCAGCGCCCGATGATGACCCCGTAGGCGGTCCACAGGGCGAAGCCGGCCACAGTGACGAGGTACATCCGGAGGGAGACGGCGCTGGCGTCCCGTTCGCGCCAGATCTTGATCAGCTGCGGCGCGAAGCTCGTCATCGAGCACACCGCCGCCGCCACGCCCAGCCCGTTCGCCGCCAGATCCGCCATCCTCAACCCTTCCACCGCGCATGCTAGCGCCAGGAGGGTGAAAGGCGCGGTCGCGCGAAAGGCTGCGGCGCGCGAGACGGGACAATTACCCGTCCCTAAACGCGCTAGAAGATCGTCCGGCCGGCGATGCGGATGTCGTAGCGTTGTTCGCCGTTGCGGAAGTCGCCGTCGCCTTCGAGGGCGAAGTACGAGGTCGGCGAGCCGGCGCGCAGGGAGAAGCCGAAGGTGGCCCAGCTGCCGGAGTAGTTGTCGGGCGTCACGAAGAAGGGCGACCCGCCGGCGAAGGCGGCCTCGGTGTCGGCCATGCCGTTCTCCAGCACCTCGCGGATGCCGAAGCGCACCTCCGACTGCAGCCACTCGTCCTGCCCAAAGCTGCGGCCGAGGGCGACCTCGGCGGTGCCGGTCAGGCGCGTGTCGTTCTGCGAGGCCACCGCCAAGTCGAAGCCCGGGCCGCCGCCGCTCTCCTGGTAGGAGCCGGTGTGCAGGTCGAGATAGTCGGCCATCAGCTCGGGACGGATGTAGAACCGGCCGATG
>JAFANN010000129.1 GCA_019232665.1 Caulobacteraceae bacterium
GCCGGCTGGGACCACCAGACGAAAGTGGCGGTCAACGTCTCGCCTGTGCAGTTGATCCATCCTGAGCTTGCGAGCCGGTTCCATCAGATCCTGCTGGAGACAGGGCTGCCGCCGAGCCGGCTCGAGATCGAGCTGACGGAGACCGCGATCATCGCGAACCGCGATCAGTCGCTGCAGGTGCTGCGCCAGATCAAGGATTTGGGCGTCGGCGTCGCGCTCGACGACTTCGGCACGGGCTATTCCTCGTTGGAAACCCTCCGGGCCTTTCCCTTCGACAAGATCAAGCTGGACCGGCTGTTCGTGTCCGAACTGGATCGCAGCCCGCAGGCGGTGGCCATCGTCCGAGCCGTGCTGGCGCTCGGCAAGAGCCTGGCGATCCCGATCCTCGCGGAGGGCATTGAAACCGAAAGGCAGCTGCAGATCCTCAGACGCGAGGGCTGCGATGAAGCCCAGGGCTTCCTTCTCGGGCGCCCACTGCCTCTCGCGATCGCGGCCGAAGCCCCGGTTTCGGAGGTCTGCTAGGCCTGGACGGCCGCAGGAACCTCGTCAGCAGATCACTTCTTGTACAGGGCGGAAACGCCACTGTTGCCCAGATCGGCGAGAGCGCCCGACATCGCGCCGTCGTAGCATTGCGGATAATCGCTCTTCGTCTTCATGTCAGGCTGTGGCGAGCAGACCTGCTGGCTTGCGGCTTTCAGACGACGGTACATCGTCTTCTGTCCGTCCGGCGAGTTCAGGTCGAGATCCCGGTAGGAGACAGTCTTGTGTTGTGTCACCGCGAGAGGCCCGCTCGCCGGATGGACGACGATCTCCTCCACTTTCGGTTGAGCCACAGCGGCCATGGCCGCGAGACAAAGGGCGGAAGCCCCCGCCATCACAGCCGCAATTCTCAGAGTGCTGCTGATCACCTTGGGTCTCCCCTCAGATGTATGTTGCGGTGAAATATACGAAACTGCACACAAACCGCAACGTCAAGTTGAGGCGAGCGCGGGATCGATTGTGCCTCCTGGCTGGGCCATAGGAGATTGGGCGCCCAGGCGCGGGACCAAGCCTGCGTTGGGACCCATCGTCAGCACATCACTTCTTGTACATCGCCGTAACCTGACTGTTGCCCAAAGTTGAAAGGGCGTTGGTCATCGCCTCGTCGTAGCAGTCGTTGAATGTTTTCTTGGCGACACTCGCGGCCGGTTTGTGACCACAGACGTAGCGGCTCGCCGTTTTCAGGCGGGTAAGCATCGTCTTCTGTCCCGTAGGTGAGTTCAGATCGAGATCTGCATAGGACACGACCTTGTCGCGAACCTGCGGCCTCGAATAGGCCGGCGGCGATCGGACGTCGACCGATTTCCCGGTCGGTTGAGCCTGCGCGGCCATGGACGCCAGACCGACGGCGGACGCTGAGAGCGCGACGGCCGTGAACCTCAGAGCGCTACCGATCATCTCATTGATCCCCTGTGCCAAATCCTGACGCCGAAGCCTACGAAGTCGTACCTGACGGGACAATCAGTAGAAGAACTGAGCCGGGCGCTCTGCGCGGATTGCGCTCCGGCTCGCCGGAGCTCGTTTCCTGCGATATCTCCGCGTCTGTAGGGGGAGGACACTCATCATGCGTCTGAAGATCTTTGGGCTCGCCCTGGGCGGTGTCCTCGCGGCAGTCCCGAGCGTCGCGACCGCCAACACCTTCGAGCAGATCGTCCTGCCTCCTCCGGCCACGCCGGGGAATGTCGTGAAGCCGTTCGTCATCGTCGAGCCTGGCCGGATCGCCCTGACTCACGTGAAGATCATCGACGGCACGGGCGCGCCACCCCAGGCGGACCGCACGGTGATCCTCGACGGCGCCAAAATCTCTGCGATCCAGACCGGCGATGCGCCCTTGCCGCCGGGCGTCTCGGTGGTCGATCTGACAGGTTCGACCCTTCTGCCGGGCCTGGTCGGGATGCACGACCATCTGTTCCACATCGCTCGGCCGAACATCGACGCCAGCGGTCATAGCGACCCGCCGATCATCGTCCCCCAGATGACCTTCTCGGCGCCGCGGCTCTATCTCGCCAATGGGGTGACGACGATCCGCACGACCGGCAGCGTCGAGCCGTACACCGACCTCAATATCAAGGCGGCGGTGGATGCCGGCGAGGAGCCCGGTCCGCACATGGATGTCACCGGCCCATATCTCGAGGGACCAACCAGCATCTTCATCCAGATGCACCACCTGAAGGACGCCGAGGATGCGAGGCGCACAGTCGCGTTTTGGGCGGACCAGGGCGCCACCTCGTTCAAGGCCTACATGAACATTACGCGCGCCGAGCTGAAGTCGGCGATCGAGGAGGCGCACCGACGCGGCCTCAAGCTCACCGGCCACCTCTGCTCGGTGACCTATCCGGAAGCGGTGGGCTTGGGCATCGACGACCTCGAGCATGGCTTCTTCGTCAACACGATGAACGATCCGGGCAAGACCCCCGACGTCTGCACCGCCGGCGACGGATCGGCCACCTTGACGGCGATGGACCCCAATGGCGCCGAAGCGACCGGCCTGATCCGGCTGCTGGTCGACCGCCATGTCGCCCTGACATCCACCCTGCCCGCCTTCGAGCCCGAGTTTTCGCAGCACTCGAAACTCTATGCGGAATCCCTGGCCGCAATGAGCCCCGAGGCGCGCGAGTCCTATCTCTACGTGCGCGGAGCCAACCTCTCGGCGCCGGCCGAGCGGCGGGCCCAGCGCCAGACGGAGTACCAACATGGCGTAGCCATGGAGAAGCGGTTCTTCGATGTCGGTGGCCTGCTGCTGGCGGGACCGGACCCGACCTCGACAGGCGGCATCGTTCCCGGTTTCGGAGACCTGCGCGAGATCGAGCTTCTGGTCGCAGGCGGGTTTTCCCTTGAGCAGGCGGTTCGGGTCGCCACGCTCAATGGCGCGACCTACCTGGGCCTGCAGGATCGCATCGGCTCGGTGGCGCCGGGCAAGGACGCGGACCTGCTCATCGTGCGAGGCGACCCAACCAAGGCGATCGACGATCTCGCCAATGTCGAGGTCGTGTTCAAGGACGGCGTCGGCTACGATCCGCAAGCGCTCATCCGCTCCGTCGCCGGGCGATATGGCGAATATTGAACCGCAGTCGTCTCAGTAATGTTTGGGGAATTATATAAAAATATCCCGGTCACAGCGCCGGGTAGAACAAAATAATGCCACCCCAAGAAACAATCCTGCTTCGCGACCGACGAGCTTAGGGCCGTCGCGTTTCGTACGAATATTTGCAGATCACCGCGCGGCAATTGACACCACCTACGCATCGCTTCAACTTCGACGTAATCGGTCCACTTGGCTTAGCTTGACCGGACCGAGAGTGGAGTAGCCAATGATCTTCAGCGGACTTTGGCGGGGAAAGACTCTCTTCGGCGCGGCGCTTTGCGCGACCCTTCTGGGCGCCGGCGCGAGCCGCGCCGCGGACATCACCTACGCCGTTGATCAGACGATCGGGTTGGGGAGCGTCATCGGCTCGATCACCACGGATGGGAAGACGGGGATCCTCGGAACCGGCGATATCGTTGGCTGGAATTTGCAACTCAACGGCAATGGGGCGTCGTCCCACTTGATGACGTCAGACAGTCACGTGGCCGTCGCAGGGACCGATCTTACGGCCACGCCGACGAACCTCGACTTCAATTTCAGTGGCTCCGATAATGGATATCTTCTGTTCCAGGCGGTTTTGTTCAGTGGGCAGGATTATTATTGCAACGCCACGTCCAGCTCCACTTGCTTCCAGGGCAAGAGCGTCGTGCCTCAAGCGTTCAGCGACCCCTCGGCCCAGAACGTCCCCGCGGCCGGCAATCAGGTGATCGGAACCGTTGTCCCCGAGCCGGCGGCGTGGGCGACGATGCTCCTGGGTCTCGCCGCGATCGGCGGCGCTCTGCGGGCGCGCAAGCTTCGCATCGCCTGACCGCCTTCAGGGCAGGTTCGCTGGTTGGGCGAAGCGAAGGCTGATTTCCGGTCGCGTCGCCGAGTCGTCTCCCACGCCGAGCGTGGCGATCCGCAGCATGGCGCTCCCGCCGATTGTCGCGAGCGCGGCGGCGTTGTGGAGAACGCGTCGGCGCGCGCGAGGCGCGACGAGCGACGCGCCAAGCAGCGCTACGGGCGCGAGCACGCCCAGACCGAGCGCGAAGATGGTCTCTGCCCTACCCCATCCGCCCCCGGAAGCCTCCTCCACACCCTTCGCGCGGTGGGCCGCAGCTTGAGCGGCGCTTGCTGCGGCTTCGACCACTAGCGCTCCGCAGGTCAAGGTGGCGAGGGTCCGCCTGAGCTTGGGCGAACGCTCACCCAGCATAAGGGCCGAAGCCGCCGAGGCCACAGAGGAGGCGCCATAACGGACCGACAAAGCTTGGGGCGCCGACGCCCACGAGGGGGTGCTGGTCGCCGACATGAGGGCGGCAGTGTAGACCGAGAGCCCTGCGCCAGCGAGAGTCGCCGGAGCCTGGACGAACTGGGCTGGCCTGCGCAGCCATCGAAACGCCTTCAGGTGGTCAGCGAGGAAATGAAGGACCGCCGCGGGAAACGCGCCGGCGCTGAAGGTCATCAGGATCCACGTGCCGATGGACATCGGCGAGCGAAGCTTGGCCACCCGCAGCATGTTGTAGAAGCGTTTCGGCGTATGCAGGTCCTCGATCAGCAGGGCCGACCCGATGGTGGGCGCCAGCAGGGCGTACTTGCGCGCGCGACGCGCCAGCCGCTCGGATTCGGGACCGCCGACGAGTTCGGCAATATGACCTAGCAGGCTCGACGAGCCGGAAAGGCCAGCCAGGAAAATGTAGCCGCCGACTACCCAGTTGTTGAACGGCGCCGGCTTCAACTGCGGGCGTCCGTAGTAGGTCGGCCCAGTCCATCCGCTGGCGCGGCCATCCCCGCGCTTTGGCGACGGAGCGAGGACGGCGGGCCGCTCCTCGTTCGCGCGGCCCATTTTTCCCGTCAGGCCCACGTCCTCTACTCCCGCCCGGACACTAGGAGGACGGCGGCAGCCAGGGCGAAGCCCAGCATCGTCGCCAGTCCCGCTTTCAGCGCCGGGGCGACCCGGTTCGAAGCCCGGGTGGGCGCGGCGGGGAGGTTGTAGACCTCCGGTCGATCGGTGAGCAGGAAGAAGGCGTTGAGGTGGCCAAGGTCGCCGGTCGCGCCCGGGCTCCCAGGGACGCCGTAGAGATAGGCCGTCTCCACGCCTCGAGCGTGCAGCTCGTCCAAGCGCTTGCTAGCCTTTTCCTGCAACACCTCGAGTTCGCCGAACTGGATGGAGTCGGTGGGGCAGGACTTGGCGCAGGCGGGTTCGAGCCCGCCCTTGAGACGGTCGTAGCAGAGCGTGCACTTGTGCGCCTTGCCATCGATCTTGCTGATGTCGACGACGCCGAAGGGGCAGGCCGGAACGCAGTAACCGCAGCCGTTGCAGACGTCCTGCTGGACGACGACCGTGTCGAACTCCGTCTTGAACAGCGCCCCCGTTGGGCAGGCCTCGAGACATGGCGGATTGTGGCAGTGCTTGCAAACGTCGCTCATCATCAGCCAGCCGCTCTGGAATGGCGTCTGATCGTTGTCGCGCACGCCCCCATCGCCGGAGCGCTCGATAAAGTTCACATGGCGCCAGGTGTTAGCGGAGAGAGCTCCGGTATTGTCGTAGGAGTCGCCGGTCAGGCCGATGTCGTCGGCAGGGAGATTGTTCCATTCCTTGCACGCCACCTCGCAGGCCTTGCAGCCGATGCAGACTGTGGTGTCGGTGAAGAACCCGTAGGACTTTCCCGGACGAACTAGCACGTGAGCGGTGAGCTCCGACTCGTCGCGCATCGGTCCGTCGAGGACGCTCGCCGTGAACTCCTGGGTGCGCGGATGCATGTTCACGAGGTCGCCTCCTCGTCCAGCACCTCGATCCGGTCCGCCTTCAGCGCCACCAGGTTTGGGACTTCGCTGCAGGTCACGCGCACGCGGGCCTGACGCTTCTCCAGATCGCGCAGCTGCGCCGTTTCCGCCGCTGCGGAAGGACTGAGGATGAGCAGGTGACCGTCGCCATCGTCGCCCATGACCTCGATACGTCCCTCCTGAACGATCACCACGACGCCGGTGATTTCCGTCATGCGCGCCTCCGATCCCTCGCCCAACCGCCAACTGCGGCCGCCGGTTGCGCGGGCGCGGAAATTCCATTCCGTCGGCGTCCGCACGCTCCGGAACCGCGGACGCTGGTCGTCATTGCGGAGACGAGACGGCGGCGAGGACTTACGGATGACCAGACGAAGACCTGTGCGCGAAAGCGTCGCCGAGCGGGCGATCAGCTTCGCAAGAGACTGGACTGTCCCCCGTCAGATCGCAGGCGGCGACGTCTACGGCGAGGCGGCGAAGAGCGAGCTGTCGAGACAGTGGCGGCCCCGCCTGGAGGAGGCCGACACGGTGGGGACCAGCATCTGCCCCTTCTGCGCGGTGGGATGCGCCCAGTTGATCTACGCCAAGGACGGCAAGCCCATCCACGTCGAGGGCGATCCCCGCAGCCCGATCAATCAGGGCACGCTCTGCCCGAAGGGCGCTGGAACCCTGGGCATGCTGCTCAGCCCCAAGCGCATCGGCAAGGTGCTCTACCGCGCGCCACGCGCCGATCGCTGGGAGGAGAAGCCGCTCGACTGGGCGATGGACCGGATCGCGCGCCTGACCAAGGAGGCCCGGGACGACACCTTCGTCGAATCCCTCCCCGATGGGCGGATCGTCAACCACACGCTGGGGATAGGTTCCCTCGGTGGGGCGACAATGGACAACGAGGAAAACTACCTCATCAAGAAGTTGTTCGGCGGAGGCCTCGGCGTGGTCTCCATCGAGAACCAGGCCAGGATCTGACACTCGTCCTCCGTCCCAAGTTTGGGCGCGTCATACGGACGGGGTGCGGCGACCATGGCCCTCTGGGACCTGGAGAACGCCGACTGCATCGTGGTCATGGGTTCGAACATGGCGGAGAACCACCCGGTGGCCTTCCGCTTCGTCGTCGAGGCCCAGCGACGTGGAGCGACGATCATTCACGTCGATCCGCGCTTCACGCGCACGAGCGCGATCGCCGACATCCATGCCCCCCTTCGCCCGGGCACGGATATCGCCTTCCTCGGCGGAATCATCCGCCATCTGATCGAGAACGACCTGTGGTTCCGCGACTGGGCGATGGCCTACACGAACATCGCCCATATCATCGCTGACGACTATCGCGACGCGGAAGATGGCGATGGGGTCTTCTCAGGGTTCGACAGCGACGCGAAGAGCTATTCGCAGGAGAGCTGGCAGTACGAGGGCAAGACGGTCCCCTCCTCTCTGGCCGACCACCGGGTGCAGGAACAGCAAAAGGGAGAGGGCGGCGACTACGAGAGCATGACGGTTTCGCCTCCACCCAGGGACGAGACCCTGCAGCACCCCAACTGCGTCTATCAGATCCTCAGGCGCCACTACGCCCGCTACACCCCCGAGGCGGTCGAGGAGATCACCGGCTGTCCGAAGGAGACCTTCCTGAAGATCGCCGACGCCCTCGCCAGGAACTCGGGCCGCGAGCGGACGGGCGCGTTCTGTTACGCGGTCGGCTGGACCCACCATTCAGTGGGCGTGCAGATCATCCGCGCCGCGACGATCGTGCAGAGTTTGCTGGGCAACGTCGGACGGCCGGGCGGAGGGATCATGGCCCTGCGCGGCCACGTCAGCATCCAGGGATCGACCGACATCCCCACGCTCTACAA
>JAFANN010000265.1 GCA_019232665.1 Caulobacteraceae bacterium
GGCCGAGGTTGGCCTGCATGCTATCCAGACGTCCGGCAACTGCATCCGGAACGTCACCGCGGATCCGTACTCCGGGGCCATAGCGGGCGAGGCGGACGACCCTCGCGTCTGGGCGGAGGCGATCCGCCAGTGGTCCACCTTCCACCCCGAGTTCAGCTACCTGCCGCGCAAGTTCAAGATCGCGGTGACGGCCACTGAGGCCGACCGCGCGGCGACCCAGATCTACGACATTGGACTTCGCCTGCATCGCGACGCGAAGGGCGAACTCGCGTTCGACGTCAGCGTCGGCGGCGGCCTTGGTCGCACCCCCTATCTCGGTCCGATGATCCGCCGGGGGGTGCCCGCGCGACACCTGATCTCGTACCTGCAGGCGATCCTGCGGACCTACAACCGCTACGGACGGCGCGACAACATCCACAAGGCCCGGATCAAGATCCTGGTCGCCCAGCTCGGCGCCGAGGAATTCGCGCGCCAGGTGGAAGCCGAGTGGGAGGCGACGGACAAGGCCGCCGCCGACCTGCCCGACGAGGAGCTGGCCCGCATCCGCGCGGGCTTCATCGCTAACTTCGAGGTGCTGCCCCCGAAGTCGGAAGTCTTCGAGGCGGCGAAGGCGAGCAACAGGGCTTTCGCCCGCTTCGTCCGCCAGAACGTCGTGGCGCACAAGGTCCCCGGCTACGCCATCGTCAACGTCTCGCTAAAGGCGCCTGGCGAGACCCCCGGCGACTGTTCGGCCGAGCAGATGGACCTCGTCGCCGATCTGGCCGAGCGCTACTCCAAGGACGAGGTTCGCGTCGCCTACGAACAGAACCTGATCCTGCCGCACGTGAAGCTCGACGACCTTCCGGTCGTGTTCGAAGCCCTGGCCTCCGGCGGCCTGGCGACGCCAAACATCGGACTGGTCACCGACATCATCGCCTGTCCCGGCCTCGACTACTGCGCCCTGGCCAATGCGCGGGCGATCCCGATCGCCCAGGACATCGCCCGGCGCTTCGAGGACCCGGCCCTGGCCGAGCGGATCGGCGAGCTGAAGATCAAGATCAGCGGGTGCATCAACGCCTGCGGTCACCACCACGTGGGCCACATCGGCATCCTCGGCGTCGATAAGAAGGGCGAGGAATTCTACCAGCTGACCCTGGGCGGTTCGGGCGAGGGCGACGCCTCGCTGGGCCAGATCCTTGGGCCCGCCCTGCCGGCCGGACGGGTCGCGCCGGCGGTGGACGAACTGGTCGCGGTGTATCTCGCCGAACGCCGTGACGGCGAGCGCTTCCTCGACACCGTCCGGCGCACCGGATTGGCGCCCTTCAAGACTGCGGTGTACGCCGATGCTCATTAAGATGCTCATTAAGTGGCGCGACGGGGCGGCCCGCGCGGCCGAGGATCCCTTCACCTTCGTGGGCGATGACCAGGGCGTGCCGCCCGGGGACATCATCATCTCCCTGCAAAGGTTCATGACCGAGGGCCGGCAGCTTTTGGCCCAGTGCCGGACCCTCGGCGTGCGCCTGTCGGCCTCAGACGCGCCTGAGGACCTCGCCGGCGAGCTCGACAGGCTGGCCGTGATCGAGCTGGAGTTCCCGAAGTTCCGTGACGGGCGCCAGTACAGCGCCGCCCGCATCATGCGTGAGCGGATGGGCTTCAAGGGCGAACTGCGCGCCGTCGGCGATGTCCTGCGCGAGCAGGCCTACCAGATGGTGCGTTGCGGCTTCGACGCCTTCGAACCTGCCGATGGCTCGACCGCAGCCGACTGGACCGCGTCCGCCCTGCGCTTCCGACATGTCTATCAGCGGGCGGCGGATCGTCGCGAACCTGCCTTCGCCCAGCGAACGGATCGTCGCGAACCGGCTTTCGCCGAGCGCGGGGGGTTCTGATGCCATTCGAGCCTCCCGAAGCTTTCGATCCGGCCCGGGACATCGCCCTTCGTCTCAACGAGGAGCTGCGCCAGGCCCATCCCCGGGACGTCGTCGCGGCCGCCCGGGAGGCGTTCGGACCGCGGCTGGCTCTGGTGTCTTCCTTCGGCGCCGAATCGGCGGTGCTGCTGCACCTTGCCGCGCAGGTGGATCCCGGCATCCCGGTGCTCTTCCTCGAGACCGGCATGCTCTTCGGGCAGACCTTGGACTATCGCCGCGCACTCGCCCTGAGGCTGGGGCTCCTGGATGTGCGCGATCTTCGGCCCAGCTTCGAGGATCTCGCCACCGCCGATCCCGACGCCAACCTGTGGCAGAGCGACACGGACGCCTGCTGCCACGTTCGCAAGGTCCTTCCGCTGGATCGCGCCCTGGAGGGGTTCGACGGTTGGGTCACGGGCCGAAAGCGCTTCCATGGCGGTGCGCGGCTTCGTCTGCCCGTGGTCGAGGCCGCCGAGGGGAAGGTGAAGTTCAACCCTTTGGCGACCTGGGGCAAGGCCGAGCTCGACGCCTACGCCGCCGAACACGATCTGCCGGCGCACCCGCTGGTCGCGGCAGGCTTCCCCTCGATCGGCTGCTGGCCGTGCACGAATCCTGTGGAAGAAGGAGCCGATGTGAGGTCCGGACGTTGGGCGGGTTCGCAAAAGTCAGAATGCGGCATACATACCGCCCGGGCGCCAGGCGCCGCTCCCTTCCTGGGCGGCGACATCTAACGCTCGCGGGGCCGCCGATGGCGAACCCGCAGCTCAACTGCCACGTTGACGAAAGGCGCAAGAACTCTTGAGCATGTCCCAGGCCGACGTCGCCGCCGCACCCCCCAAGGCGCGCGGAGCTTTCAACGTCGAGCGCGTCACTTACGTCCGTCACTGGACGCCGTCGCTGTTCACCCTGCGCACCACCCGCGACGCTTCGTTCCGCTTCGCCAGCGGCCAGTTCGTGATGCTGGGCCTGGAAGTGGAGGGCAAGCCGCTGCTGCGCGCCTATTCCATCGCCAGCGCCTACTACGCCGACGAACTCGAGTTCTATTCGATCAAGGTGCAGGACGGTCCGCTCACTTCGCGGCTGCAGAAGATCGTCGAGGGAGACGAGGTCCTGGTCGGCAAGAAGCCGACGGGCACCCTGGTGCTCGATGGCCTGCGTCCCGGCAAGAATCTCTACCTGCTGGCGACCGGCACGGGCCTGGCGCCTTTCCTCAGCCTCGTGCGCGACCCCGAGGTGTACGAGCGCTACGACAAGATCATCATCACCCACACCGTGCGCGAGGTCGCCGACCTGAACTACCGGGAGTTCCTCAGCCATGAGCTGCCGATGGACCCCGATCTTGGCGAACTGATCGCCCCCAAGCTTGTCTATTACCCGACGGTGACGCGCGAAGGTTTCCACACCCAGGGGCGGATCACCGACCTCATTTCATCGGGCAAGATCTTCAAGGACCTGGGCCTTCCGCCTCTGGACCCGGCCCGCGACCGCCTGATGCTTTGCGGCGGTCCGTCGGTTCTGGCTGACCTCAAGACGCTCCTTCTCGAGCGTGGCTATGAGGAAGGCTCCGTCGCGACCCCAGGCGATTTCGTGCTGGAGCGGGCCTTCGTCGAGACCTGATGGGCCGCGGGAGCGGTATATTCTTCCGCTCCTGCAAACCGACCCGGCGACGCCGCTAACGTCGCCGCCCGGCGCGCGGGGCGTAAGCTCGTAGGAAAGCGTCGACGGCTTCCGCGACCTCCGTCGTGACCGTCGTTTCGTCGACAGCGCCGTCGCCGCGCAGGCGACGCTCGATCAGATCCCCTTCTGCGAGAAGACGAAAGTGCTTTGCCGCGCGTTGAGGGTCAGCGCGCCTGAGGCGGCCGGAGTCCATTTCCGCGGCGAGGGTCTCGCCCAGGCGGCGCATCTGGGGCTCTACATATCGGGCGTGAATCTCGCCGCCCAGGTCGGATCGCTCCGAAGCCGCGATCAGCAATCTCTCCAGGGCGAGGATGTCGGGCTGGAGGCGGAACTCCAGGTGAAGACCAGCGAAACGGGCTAGACGCTCGCGAAGATCGCCCTGAGCCGAAAGAGCGTCGAAGGGCGCGACGGCCGGCGCGAGCAGTGCGTCCTCGACCACCGCGAGGAACAGCTCCGCCTTTGACGGGAAGTAGCCGTAGAGGGTCGCCTTCGACCCCCCCACCCGCGCGGCGACCGCGTCCATGCTCGCCCGATCGAAGCCCTTCTCACGGAAAACGGCGGCGGCGGCTCCGACAATCGCCTGCCGGCGGTGTTCCGTCCTGACTCGCATGGGGCACCTCATTTCTATACCGCGTCGTCCAGTTTTGGCTTGACGCCCCCCGCATATAAGCATACTGGCCTGTACAGTCCACTTATGGAGTCGAGCCGTGCATTCCTCGCATGCGTCTGCCAAGGCGGCCGCCCGCCGCCGCATCCTCAAATCTTCCGCGGCCGCCGTGATGGCGCTCGCCGCCGCCGCCTGCGCTGCGCTGCCCAGCCCGGGACCGCGCGCAACGCCGAAGCCTGCATCGTCCTATGAGACGGAGAAGAGCCTCGCCGGCCCGTCCGCCGCGTGGCCGAGCGACCATTGGTGGATCGGCTATGGCGATCCCCAGCTCACCGGCCTGATCACCGAGGCCCTTGCCGGCGCGCCAGACCTCGCCATTGCCGAAGCCCGCCTGCGCAAGGCCGACGCCTTCCGCGCCGCGAGCCGTGCCAAACTGCTGCCCACGGTCGAATTCGACGGCGGCGCGGGGCACACGCGACTGGCCGAAGGCCTCGGAGTCCCGGCGCTCGCCGGCGGCCACAACGTCGGCTATGCCGGCCTGGGCTTAGGGTGGGAGCTCGACTTCTGGGGCAAGAATCGCGCCTCGCTGAGGGCGGCGACCTCGGAGGATCGAGCGGCCGCCGAGGAGCGGGAGGAGGCCAGGCTCGTCCTCTCCACCGCCATCGCCTCCGACTACGCGGACCTCGCTGCGCTCTATGCCGACCGCGACACGGTCGTGGCGGCGGCGTCGATCCATCGGCAGACGGCCGAGCTGATGGCGGGCCGCCAGGAGAAGGGCCTGGAAAACGCCGCCGCCACCGAGCGCGCCCGCTCCGCCGCCGAGGGCTCCGAGGCCGAAGTCGCCGCCCTCGACGAGTCGATCGACAACACGCGCCACGCCATCGCGGCGCTGATGGGCGACGGTCCCGACCGCGGGTTAGCCATCCACAGGCCCACGGCGGAGGCGCTCAACACGCCCGGCGTCCCGGCCAACCTGCCCGCCGACCTGCTCGGCCGGCGCCCGGACATCGTCGCGGCGCGGCTTCGCGCCGAGGCGGCCGCTCAACGCATCAAGGCCGCCAAGGCAAGCTTCTATCCGAACATCAATCTGCAGGGCGTGATCGGCGGGGGAACCCTCGATCTCGGCCACGCAGCCCGGATGGGTTCGATCGTCGGCGCGATCGGGCCGGCGCTGTCGCTTCCCATCTTCGACGGTGGGCGGCTGCGGGCGAACTACCGCGGGGCCGAGGCCGACTACAACCTCGCAGTCGCCGAATACGACCGCACCGTCTCGCACGCTTTCAACGAGGTCGCCGACGCCGCGACCAGCCGAAAGGAACTGGAGGTCCGGCTCGCCCACTCCCGCGCTTCCCTGGCGGACGCGAAGGCTGCCTACACCGTGACGGACAACCGGTACCGCGGGGGCCTTGCCACCTACCTCGAAGTGCTGACCGCCGAGGACTCGATGATCTCGGCGCAACGCCAGGTCGCTAGCCTCGAGAGCCGCGCCTTCACCCTCGACGTCGCCATGGTCCGCGCCCTGGGCGGCGGTTTCCAATCCTAACCCGGAGATCCCTACAATGGATGCGATCGCTACATTCGACCCGTCGCTCGAGGCGTCGGACACCAAGGCCGACGCCCACCGGAAGTCCCGGCGCAAGCGCCTCCTCATCGGTCTTTCTGGAGCCGTGGCGGCGGCCCTCGCCGGCGGCTTCGCCTATGAGAACGTCGTCTCCTCGCGGCACGCGACGACCGACAACGCCTATGTCGGCGCCGACATCGCCGAGGTGACGCCCCTCGTCGGCGGCCCGGTCACCCAGGTGCTGGTCGAGGACACGCAGGCGGTGAAGCGCGGCGATATCCTCGTGCGGCTCGACGATACCGACGCGCGCCTCGCACTGGAACACGCCGAGGCCGACCTCGCCGCCACCGAGCGGAAGGTGCGCGGCCTCGTCGACACCGACTCCTCGCTCCGGTCTCAGATCGTCGCCCGTTCGGCCGACGAGGCGCAGGCCGCCGCCAAAGTCGCGTCGGCCAATGCCGACCTTGCCAAGGCCAAGATCGATCTGGACCGGCGCGAGGCCCTCGCGGCATCGGGTTCGGTCTCGGGAGACGAACTGACCACCGCTCGCACCGCCTTCCAGACGGCCACGGCCAACCTGAAGGCGGCCCAGGCGGCGCAGGCCCTGGCCGCGGCGAACCAGGATTCCGCGCGAAGCGTTGAGGCGGCCAACGCGGACCAGGTGAAGGACAGCTCGGTCGACCAGAACCCGCAGGTGCTCGCCGCCCGCGCCGCCCGCGACCAGGCGATGGTCGATCTCGAGCGGACGATCATCCGGGCGCCGATCGACGGCGTGGTTTCGCGACGGCAGGTGCAGGTCGGCCAGAAGGTCCAGGCCGGCTACACCATGATGTGGGTCGTGCCCGTCCAGCACGCCTACGTCGACGCCAACTTCAAGGAAGGCCAGCTGACTAAGGTCCGGGCCGGGCAGTCGGCGACGCTGACGTCCGACCTCTACGGTACGAAGGTGAAGTACCACGGCCACGTGGTTGGCTTTTCCGGCGGCACCGGCGCAGCCTTTGCCGTCGTCCCGGCCCAGAACGCCACAGGCAACTGGATCAAAGTCGTCCAGCGCCTCCCCGTCCGCATCGCGCTCGACCCGCAGGAGCTCGCCGCCCACCCCCTACGGGTGGGGCTCTCGATGGCCGTCGACGTCGACGTCTCGAAGTAATCCCGAGCAAGGGCACGCAAAGCCATGACGACAATTGCAGTAGCCGCGGCTCCGCCGCGGCGAGAGGCGGCCGCGCCTTCACTCACCGGCCTGGCGCTGTACACGGTGGCGATCCTGATCGGCCTCGGGAACTTTCTCGTAGTGCTCGACACGACGATCGCCAACGTCTCGGTCCCGACGATCGCGGGCAACCTTGGCGTGTCGTCCAACCAGGGGACATGGGTGATCACCTGCTACGCGGTAGCGGAGGCGATCACCGTTCCCCTGACCGGCTTCCTGTCGAAGAAGTTCGGCGCGGTCCGCACCTTCATAGTTTGCTATCTTGGTTTCGCGGTCGTTCAGGTGCTGTGCGGCATGTCGAGCTCGCTCGGGATGCTGCTCGCCATGCGGGTGCTGCTCGGCCTCGTCGGCGGCCCGATCATGCCGCTCTCGCAGATGCTCCTGCTGCGCATCTTCCCCAAAGAAAAGGCCACCCTGGCCAATGTGATCTGGGCGATGACGACCCTCGTCGCGCCGGTGGCCGGGCCGATCCTCGGGGGGATCATCTGCGACGACTACGGCTGGCAGTGGATCTTCTTCATCAAGGTTCCTCTCGCGGCGGCGGCAGGCATTGTCCTGATGCTCATGATGCGTGGCCAACCAGATCCCAAGAGCTCCGCGTCCATCGACAAGATAGGACTTGCGCTGCTCGCCGTCTGGGTCGGCGCACTGGAGATCATGCTCGACGAGGGTCTCGATCACGACTGGTTTGCTTCGCCTGAAATCTGCACCCTTGGCGCCGTCGCATTGGTTGGTTTCCTCGCGTTCCTGATCTGGGTTCTCAACGAGAAGAATCCGATCGTCGATCTCCGAGTTTTCCGGCACCGCGGCTTTGTCGGAGCTGCCGTAACCTATGCGGTCGGTTACGGCGCCTTCTTCGCCAGCATCGTGATCCTGCCGCTCTGGGAGCAGCAGAATATGGGCTACACCGCGACCTGGGCCGGCTACGCGACCGGCATCATGGGAATCCTCTCGGTCGTCTCCGCGCCATTCGTCGGCAAGGCCGTCGACAAGTTCGATCCACGACTGATCGTCTGCCTGGGGGTACTCGGCATCGCCGCGATGATGATCTGGCGGATGTTCGAGTTCAGCAGTGACGTCACCTTCCTGCAGGCGGCGTGGCCGACACTCTGGACAGGTCCATTCATGGTCATGTTCTTCGTCCCCGTGACCGGGCTCGCCATGGCCAGCGTCGATCATGAAGAACAGGCGAGCGCCGCCGGCCTCTCGAACTTCATGCGGACCTTGGCTGGGGCTTTCGCGACCAATCTCGTCCAGACCGGCTGGTCCAACGCGACGCGCCGCAACGACAACGAGATCGTCAACGCCATGAGGCACGGCCAGGCGACGATCGAGGCAATGCTCGCGCACGGTATCCCACTGGACAGCGCGAGAGCAGCGCTCTGGCAGGCAATAGATGGCCAGGCGGTCATGCTGGCGACCAACAACATGTTCGCAG
>JAFANN010000174.1 GCA_019232665.1 Caulobacteraceae bacterium
TCGCGGCTGTACTTCGATACGCCCGATGCGAGATAGGCGGGACCGCTGTCGGTCGAGCCGGCGTCGAGGGCGATGGCGTCGAAGCCCGCTTCGAGCGCCAACTCGACCTCATGGGCCCGGACTCCGGATCCGAGAGCGCCGGCGGGCACGAACACGCGGACAGGCCTGGAGGGTCCCTGCGAGCGGACGAGGTCGGCGACCGACGCCGGCCAGTGTAGCTGGCGGCGATCGGCGACAGACGGAACGTCCCTGGTCACCACCCTCGATCCTCCGCAAAGCCGTTGAAGGCTTGGCGTCGCCTGGGTTGCAGGTCAAGGCGTGGGTCCGGTCGGTCGCGACAGATCGCGCCGTGTCAGAGCTTCACGTAGCCGACGATGCGACGGGTTTCCTCCAGGATCGGCTCGGCGATCGCGCGGGCGCGGGCGGCTCCGTCGGCAAGGATGCGGTCGATCTCGGCCGGGTCGGCGATCAGGCGGCGCATGCGATCCGAGACAGGGGCGAGCCTGTCCACCATCAGGTCGGCCAGGGCCGGCTTGAACTCGCCGAAGCCCTTGCCCCCGAACCGGTCGAGCACCTGCTGGTCGGTCATCCCCGCGATGGCGGCGTAGATGCCGACGAGGTTCGCCGCCTCGGGCCGGTTCGACAGGCCGGCGACTGCTTCCGGCAGGGGCGCCGGGTCGGTGCGGGCGCGGCGGATCTTCTGCGAGATGGTGTCGGCGTCGTCGAGGAGGTTGATCCGCGACTGGTCCGAAGGATCGGACTTCGACATCTTCGCCTGTCCGTCACGCAGGGACATCACCCGCGCCCCAGGACCCTCGATCATCGGCTCGGTGAGGGGAAAGAATCCCGGCGCGTTGAAGTCGTTGTTGAACTTGCCGGCGATGTCGCGGGTCAGCTCGAGGTGCTGCTTCTGGTCCTCGCCCACCGGAACGTGGGTGGCCTTGTAGAGCAGGATGTCGGCGGCCTGGAGCACCGGGTAGGTGTAAAGGCCGACGCTGGCGCCCTGCTTGTTCTTGCCGGTCTTCTCCTTGAACTGGGTCATGCGGTCGAGCCAGCCGATCCGAGCGACGCAGTTGAAGATCCAGGCGAGCTCGGCGTGACCCGAAACCGCCGATTGCGGGAAGATGATCGCGCGCGTGGGGTCGACGCCGGCGGCGATGTACGCGGCGGCGATCTCGCGCGTCTGCGAAGCGAGCGCCGCCGGGTCCTGCCAGAGGGTGATCGCGTGCATGTCGACCACGCAGTAGATGCACTCCATCCTCTCCTGGAGGGCGACGAACTTCACCAGGGCGCCAAGATAGTTGCCAAGGTGCAGGGCGCCCGATGGCTGGACGCCCGAGAACACGCGCTGCGGGCCCAGATAGGCCTCGGGAAGGGTCTCGCTCATGGATTTGGCTTCAGGTCCGAAACGGTTGGGACGGGCGCGGCCGCGACCGGCCGCCAGCTGACGGTCTTGGGGTCTTTAGAGACCACGCCATCGTGCGAGGGTACGTCCCGGTCGAAGCATGCGGGGGGTGTATCGGGCGCCGGTTACGTTCGCAAGTCAGCGCGCAGCGCTGGCCTGGGCGCGGGCCAGCCGCGCGCGGCGCGCCCCGGCGTTGGCGGCGTCGAGCACCTCGACAAGGCGCTGGCGAACCTCGGCGGCGTGGACAGGGTTGGTCAGTTTTCCCCCGTCCGAGGTGACGACGTAGAAGCTGTCCACCGCCCGCTCGCCATAGTTGTCGATGTGGGCCGACTGAATCGAAAGCCCGGCGTCGGCGAGCGCGCGGGCGAGCGCATGGACCAAGCCCGGCCGGTCGCGCCCCGTGGCCTCGACGACGGTGGCCATGGGTGAGGCGTCATTATCGATCACCACGCCCGGCGAGATGGCGAAGGCCGAAGCGCGCCCAAGGTCGGGCGCGGGTCGATCTGCGCTATTGGCCGGGATCTCGCCGCGGGCGGCCGCTTCGATGGCGTGGACCAGCCGATCGAGTCCGCGAGGCCGGTCCTCGCCGAAGGCGCGACCAGCTGCGTCCTGGACGTAGAAGACGTCGAGCGCTTCCCCAGCCTGAGAGGTAAAGATGCGTGCGCCGACAAGATTGCCGCCCAGCCGCGCGATGGCGAGGGCGAGGTCCGCGAAGAGCCCGCGGCGGTCGCGCGCCGCGACAACCACCTCGGTGGCGTTTCGATGCGGGCGGACCTGCGCCTTTGCAGCCGAGCCTCCCATCACCGCGGCGCGACGCGAAAGCTCCAGGTGGCTGGCCTGCTCGGCGCGGGTGAAGGCGGCGAAATAGGCGTCCTCCATCGCCGCTGCCCAAGGCCGGGCGGAAGGATCGGCGTTCACCAGCGCGATGCGGGCGTCGTACGCCTCGGCCTCCTGGCGCCGCCGTCCCAGGCCAGCCGCGTCCGACGGGCGCCCGCCGCGGAAGACCGTCTCGGCCGCGGTGAACAGTTCGCGCAGGAGCTGGCCCTTCCAGCCGTTCCACACGCCGGGCGCCACGGCGCGGATGTCTGCGGTGGTGAGGACCAGCAGCAGCCGCATACGCTCGGGCGTCTCGACGAGGGAGACGAAGCCGGCGACGGTCGCCGGATCTGAGATGTCCCGCTTCTGGGCGATGTCGCTCATCACCAGGTGGTGCTCGACCAGCCAAGCGACGAGATCGATGCGCGGCGCCTCGAGGCCAAGCCTCTCGCAGGCCTGCCGCGCCGCGCGCGCGCCGGCCTTCTCCTGTCCGCCGACGCCGCCCTTGCCGGTATCGTGCAGGAGCATCGCCAGGAAGAGGGCCTCGCGGTCCTCGATCAGCGGGAAGACCGCCGTACAGCTGGGATGGTCCTCGTGCAGCCGGCCGGCGGCGATGTCGGCGATCACGCCGACGGCGCGCAGCGTGTGCTCGTCCACGGTGTAGGCGTGGTACATGTTGTACTGCATCTTCGCCACGACATGCCCCCATTCGGGGATGAAACGGCCCAGCACGCCCGCCTCGTTCATCAGCTCGAGCGCACGGCGCGGGTGGGGCAGACGTGCGAGGATGTCGAGGAAGACCCGGGCGGCGACGGGATCGCGGCGGAGGCGCGCAGTGATCAGGCCCGTCTTGCGCGTCGCTTCGGTCATCGCGTCCGGGTGGAGATCGAGGCCCCGCTCGCCCGCGATCCGGAACAGGCGCAGCAGGTTGACCGGATCGGCTTCGAAGACGCCAGGCGCCACGGTCGACAGACGGCCGCCGTCGATCACGAAGGCGCCCTCGATGACCTCGCCGGGAGCTCCCGGACGGGCCGCATCGCCCCTGCGCCCATGTGTGAGCTTGAGGTGTTCGGCCTCGAGCTTGGCGGCGAAGATCCGGGTGAGCACGCCCACGTCCTTCGCGATCAGGAAGTAGCGGCGCATGAACCGCTCGACCGCCTGCGTCGGCTCGCCTCCAGGGCCGGCGCGGTCCTGGTAGCCCATGCGACGGGCGATCTCGGGCTGCAGGTCGAAGGTCAGCCGCTCTTCCGGCCGGCCGGTGGCGAAGTGGAGGTGAGCGCGCACCGACTCCAGGAAATCGAAAGCGCGGAGGAAGGCGCGCACCTCCCGCCCCTCGAAGACTTCCAGGCGGATCACCTCATCGACGTTCATCGTCGGGTGCAGGTACTGGGCGATCCAGAACAGGGTGTGCAGGTCGCGCAGGCCGCCCTTGCCCTCCTTGACGTTGGGCTCGACCATGAACCGGCTGGCGCCGGAGCGTGCGTGCCGCGCGTCGCGCTCGGCAAGCTTGGAGGCCACGAACTCCGCGCCCGTGCCGGCCAGGATTTCGCTGCGGAACCGGCGCTTGAGGCTCTCCGCCAGTTCGATGTCGCCGGTCAGCCGGCGCGCCTCAAGCAGCGCGGTGCGGATGGTCATGTCCTCGCGCGACTGGACCAGGCAATCCTCGACCGTGCGCGAGGCGTGGCCGACCTTGAAGCCCAGATCCCACAGCGCATAGAGCATGAACTCGATCAGCCGCTCGGTCTCGCCCCCGCCGCCGTCCCCTCGCAGGAAGAGAAGATCGATGTCCGAAAAGGGCGCCAGGGCCCCGCGGCCGTAACCGCCGACCGCCATCAGGGCGATCTTTTCCTCCTGGGCGCTCGGCACGGCGCGGGTGAGAGCGAAATCCCATAGCGCGCGAATGACCTCGTCGGTGAGGCCGCACAGGAGCCGCGCGGTCTCCATGCCGCCCGCCCCGTTCTCGAGCCGCTCCTTGGCGATCATGCGCCCGCGCGAGAGGGCGCCCTTGAGCACTTCGATCGCCCGGCGGCGCTGTTCCACCGGGTCGCCGTAGGCGTCGCGGGCGTGGATCGCGAGCAGGGCCTTCAGGCGCGGGCCGTCCACGACGTATTCGAGACGGATCGGGCGGAGGCGGGCGGGCATAGCCCCCGATATAGCGCGCCCGGCTCGCCTTGTCGGCGGCAAGGCGCCGCTCTCACCGGGCAAAAAAATCCCCCGGGCTGGCGAACCCGGGGGAAGAGCCGGCGCGGAGGAAGGAGACAGGCGCCGGAATGAGAGGCGGCTTGGGCGTTCAGCCCTGGCCCCCCAAGATCGCCGCAGCGACGGGTGCGGGCTCGACGCTCGCGGCGTGTGCGCTGGTCAGGAAGGCCGCAAGGAGCACCGCGAAGAGGATGCACATGCTCGCGGTCAGTGACCTCGACAGGATGTTCGCAAGGAAGGTCCTCAGCAGCATCGGACGTCCTTCGTGTCTCGAGGGAGCGACGCCTGCGCCAGGGGATGCGCTCGACGTCCGGTTCGTCAGAACCGGGCGGGCTTATGCATGTGGGACCGTCAGGGCGGCGTCAGCGCAGCATCAAAGCCGGATCAAAATCGACGCGGCCCTCGGCTGCGTCTGACATGCAGGAGCCTCGCCCGGTCGCGTATTGATCCTTGTCGAATTCACGAAGCGACCGATTTCACTTCCATGAGAAACAGACTGGGTTTCTCCTCAGGAAAAGGAGGCGTGCGATGTCAGAAATCCCAGCAGGCGACGCCGACGACCGCCACGATCGATTCGACCGGTTAAGAGCGGAACAGCCCGTGTTCCGCGACGAGGCGAACCGGACTTTCATCCTGACGCGCATGGCTGACGCGCGAGCCTGGCTCAACGACGCCGCCCAGTGGAGGGACGCAGACCGGGCCGAACCGGGCGCCTACGTCCACGCCTTCAAGCCGCCAGACATGAACCGGCCTGGCGACCGGAACAGCGGAATGGGCTGGATGGACGAGCCCGACCACAGTCGCGTCAGGGGACCCATTCAGCTGGCCATGTCCCGGCGGGTGCAGGCCCTCGCGCCGGAAGTGCGCGGGATCGTCGAGGCGCAGCTGGCTGAGCTCCCGGCGGAGGGCTTCGACGTCCTCGCCGACTACGCCCTGCCTATTCCTATAGCGGTGATGGGCCGCTTGCTGGGCGTGGACACGGCCGAGGTTGCACGGTTTCGATCTCTGTCCGAGGCGGCGCTCTCGGTATTCGACATCGGCGCCGACGCGGACGCTCGCCGCGCGACAAAGACGACCAGCGACGAGATCGACGATCTGCTCGACGAGGTCATGGCGCGGCGGCGCGCGGCGCCCGCGGACGACCTGATCTCGGACCTGCTTGCCGCGCAGACAGCCGGCAAGTCGCTCTCGGACAGCGAGATCCGGGTCAACTGCATGAACCTGCTGCTGGGCGGTAACGTCACCACGGCTGATCTCATCGCCACTGGCGTGGACCTGCTGCTGCGCCATCCGGCCCAGCTTGCGCGCCTGCGCGCTTCACCGGCCCTGATCGGCGCGGCGATCGAGGAAATCCTTCGCTTCGAGCCGCCGACGAATGGAACTCAAAGGGTGGCCTCTGGAGACGTTGAAATCGGCGGCTTCCCAGTGCGCCAGGGCCAGGTCGCCGCCGTGATGATCGCCGCGGCCAATCGTGACCCGACCGTCTTCCCCGACCCGCACAGCTTCGACATCCGTCGGCGCGGGGCCTCGCACATCGCCTTCGGTGGGGGACCGCACCTGTGCATCGGCGCGGCCTTGGCGCGGCTTGAGGCGCGCATCGCTATCCAAGCCCTGCTCGACCGCTTCCCGGGCCTCGCACTCGCTGATCCCCACGCTCCCCAGCGTTGGCGGCCCAACGCAGCGTTCCATGGCCTGACCTCGGTCCTGGTTCGCGGGTGAGGCGCCCAACAGCAGACGCGTTCAAGAAGCCCCAACGCATCCAAGACTCCCGATTAAGCGATTGAGAAGGGCGTCGCTTTAGGTGATCGTGACCGGACGATCACGCCTTCTGGGGAAGACGGGGTGAAGGTTGGCGCTGTCACCGTCGACTGGCGCCAGGCGCGAGAGATCGCCTGGCGCGGACTGTTCTTTGTCGTCGCCGCCGGGATCCTCATTTTCGTCATCACCCGCTGGACCACCTGGGAAGGCGCCCCGGGCTGGAAGGGCACGGACGACGCCTATCTGCAGTCGGACCCCACGCCGATCGCCGCCAAGGTGCCGGGCTATGTCGATTTCATACCGGTGCAAGACTTCCAGCGCGTGCGGGCGGGCCAGCTGGTGGCCCAGGTCGTCGACGTCGACTACCGCGCCACGGTCGCGCAGGCGGAGGCCAACGTCGCCGCGTCGACCGCCCAGATCGAGACGCTGAAGGCCCAGATCGAGCTCCAGAAGGCCAACGTCGCAGCGGCCAGGGCCGTCGTCGCCTCGACAGTGGCCAACCTTGACCAGAACGGACGCGATCTCGTCCGTCAGGGACGATTGCTGCAGGCGGGATCATCCACCACCGAGACGGGTGAGAGGCTGAGGACGACCCACGACCAGTTGAACGCCCAGCTGGCGCAGAACCGCGCGCAGACCGAGGCCGCGACGCGCCAGATCGCCGTACTGGAGGCCCAGGAGCAGCAGGCGGAGGCGACCTTGGCGGCGCAGAGGGCCGCCCTGGCGACCGCTCGGATCAATCTCGCCTACACGCACATCATCGCGCCGGTTGACGGGCAATTGGGTCAGCGGCAGGTCCGACCCGGCCAATATGTCGGCGTCGGGACCCAGATCACCACCCTCATCCCGCTCCCCCGAGTCTGGGTGGTTGCCAACTACCGGGAGACCCAGCTCACCCACGTGGTCGTCGGCGACAAGGCCGAGATCCGCGTCGACACCTTCCCAAGCCACTTGATGAAGGGACACGTGCAATCCCTCTCGCCCGCGTCGGGCGCCACCTTCGCCCTGCTGCCGCCGGACAACGCCACGGGCAACTTCACGAAGGTGGTCCAAAGGATTGCGGTGAAGATCGTCATCGATGACGCGGACGGCATCGGCGATCGCCTGCGCCCAGGCATGTCGGTGATCGCCAAGGTCGACGCGCACGACGGTCGGCCGTGAGCGACGCGGCCGCCCCGCCTGTCGCCATCGCGCCCCCCGCGCCGCCGGCGCCCATGCCGATTCCGTGGCTCGGACTGACGGCGGTGCTGCTGGGCACCTTCATCTCGACCCTGAACGGCAGGCTGTCCAGTTTTGGTCTGGCGGACATCCGCGGGGGCGTGCACGCGGGATTCGACGACGGCGCCTGGATCACGACCGCCCAGACTACCGCGCAGATGCTCATGGCGCCGATCGCCGTGTGCATGGGCGCGCACTTCGGCCCGCGGCGGGTGCTGATGTACTCCTCAGCAATTTTCGCTGTCACATCGATCCTTGCGCCGTTTTCCACCGGCCTGGAAATGCTGCTTGGGATGCAGTTCTTGTGCGGCCTTGCCAGCGGCACGTTCATACCGCTGACCCTGAGCTTCATCCTGCGGACGATGCGGCCGAAGTACTGGGCCTACGGTATCGCGCTCTATGCCCTCAACCTGGAGCTCTCCCTCAACATCTCAGCGTCTCTCGAGGGATTCTACGTCGATCACCTCTCGTGGGCATGGATTTATTGGCAGAACGTGCCGCTGGCGATCGGCATGTCGCTGTGCCTGTATTTCGGCGTCGCCCGCACGCCTCCGGGTCCTGAGCACCCGCGACCGGATATCTTTGGTATGGCCTCACTGGGCCTCGGTCTGGCGCTGATGTACGCCGGCCTGGACCAGGGCAACCGACTCGACTGGCTGAACTCCGGCCAGGTCTGGGCCCTCCTTGGGTCGGGGGCATTGCTGGTCGTGGGCTTCTTCATCCACGAGGTCACGTGTCCAAACCCGTTCCTCGATCTGAAGGTCGTCTTCGGCCGGCCCCTGCCACGGCTTCTCGTGCTGATCAGCTTCCTGCGGCTCACCATCCTGTCGACGTCCTTTCTGATCCCCCAATATCTCCAGACGGTGCGGGGATATCGCGCGATCGAAGTCGGACCGTCGCTCCTGTGGATCGCCGGGCCCCAGCTCATCTTCTGCCCCCTGGCCGCTCTCACGCTGCGGCGGACGGACGCGCGGATCGTCGCCTCGGTCGGCTTCGTCTTCGTCTCCATCGCCTGCCTGCTGGTGGCCCACGGCCTCACCGAGCTCTGGGGCAGTGATCAGTTCCTGCCTTCCGCGGTCCTCCAGGCGCTTGGCCAGAGCTTCGCCCTGTCGGGCATTGTGTTCTTCGGCGTCCTGCACCTTAAGCCCCAGGACGCGCTGACCTTCGGCGCGATGCTGCAGATCGCGCGCTTGTTCGGGGCCGAGATCGGTTCGGCTTTCGTCACCACCCTGAACCGCGTGCGCAGTCAGACCGCGTCGAACCTGATCGGGCTTCACGTCCAGATTGGCGACGGCGAGGTCATGCAGCGACTGCATTACTATGCGGCGATCGCCAGCCGGGCCGGGTCGGACCCAGGCGCCACCTCGCAGCGAGCCACCGCGATCCTGGCGCAGACCGTGCGGACCGCGGCGGCGACGCAGGGCGTGATCGACGCCTTCGTCGCGATTGGCGCACTCACCGCGGTCGCCCTCATCATCGAAGTCACGAACCGGCCGGCGCCGATCGGGCCCGCTTCCCACATGCCGCTGTTCGCGTCGAAATCCGGAGGATCCCAATGATCCTACGGGCTCGCTTCGCCGCCGCGATATTGCTGGTCGCCTGCCTCGGCGGATGCGTCGTGGGTCCGAACTACCATCCGCCCACCCCGCCGGCTGGAGCAGACTCCCCGCTGGTCTCGCTCAACCCTGCCTTGGAGACCCCGACCGAGCCCCCCGACACCTGGTGGCGGCTTTATAGCGACCCCGAACTCGATCACCTGATCCAGCTCGCCTTCGCCAACAACGAGGATCTGGCGGTGGCGGAGGCCAACCTCTCCGCCGCCCGCGCCTCCCTCGAGGAGGCCCGCAACGGCCTCTACCCGCAGACCAACATCAATCTTGGCGCTATCCGCGGTCGCGACCCGACCACCAGTGAGATCATGGAGATCGGCGGCCAGAAGCCACGGACGGTCTGGCTCTACGACGACCTCATCGACGTCTCCTACGAACTGGACCTTTTCGGTCGGGTGCGGCGCACCCTGCAGGCCGCGCGGGCCGACGCCCAGGCGGCGATCGCCGCACGCGACAGTGTCAAGGTCACCGTCGCCGCCGAGACCACGCGCGCCTACGCCGAGGTGTGCGCAATTGGCGAAGAGCTCGCCGTCGCGCGCCACTCGCTCGAGATCGCCACTCGCGAAGCCGACATCTTCAACCGCCGGCTCCAGGCGGGCGGGGGCTCCGAGTTCGACCTGGTCCGCGCCCAGGAGGTCGTCGCCAACGCCAGTGCAGCCATTCCTCCACTCGAGGGTCAAAGGCGCGCGGCCCTGTTCCAACTCACGGCCCTGGTGGGACAGACGCCCTCCCACGCCCCCTTCGAAGCGGAGGCCTGCGTCACCCCTCCACGCCTCTTTTCCCTCGTCCCGGTGGGTGACGGCGCCAGCCTGCTGCGGCGACGGCCAGACGTGAGGCTTGCCGACCGACGCCTCGCCGCGGCCATCGCGAGGGTCGGCGTGGCCACGGCCGATCTCTATCCGCGCATCAGCCTGACCGCCTTCTATGGCGGCGCGGCGCCGTTCCTGAACCAGCTTGCCTCCAATCCCGGCCTCGTCTGGGGAGTGGGCCCGAAGATAAACTGGACCTTTCCCAATCAGGTGGGCGTGCGCGCGCGCATTCACTACGCGTCAGCCCAGTCGGACGCCGCCCTGGCGAGCTTCGACTCCACGGTCCTGCAAGCCCTGAAGGAGACCGAGCAGTCCCTCACCACCTATGGCCACGAACTTGACCATCGGCAGTCCCTGGCCAATGCGCAGGACAAGGCAAGGAGAGCGCTCGACATGGCGAATGGCCAGTTCGCGGCTGGCGCAGCGAGCCCGCTCGACGTGCTCACAAGCGAACAGGCGGTGGTGAGCGCCGACGCGGCGGTCGCCGCCTCCGACGCCGCGCTGATCCAGGATCAGGTCTCGGTCTTCAAGGCGTTGGGAGGCGGATGGGCCTCGTCGACGTCTTCGTCGGCTGCCGGAAAATGAGCCGATGTATTCAAATTTTGATACTAAGGTCCCTGGCTTCGAGTGAGCCAACCGACTAGGTTTTGGCCGCCGCGTGGTGGGGCGCGGACGTCCAATACGAGGCGTCCTCAATGTCAGGCCTGTTGATCAGAACCGTGACGATAATGGCTGCCGCCATGACGTGCCTGGCGCCCTGCGCCTTCGCATCGCCCGCCAACTCTCAGGGTTCGCCGCTGATAATCCAGGTGAGCGGCGTCCCATCGAACAGGGGCTTGGTGCGGGTCAATGTCTGCACCCTTGGGACGTTCCTGAAGGGGGGCTGTCCCTACTCCGGCGCCGCGCCAGCCGTGCAGGGGGTGACGACCGTCACCGTCAACGACGTGCCTCCGGGCGTCTACGCCGTTCAGCTGTTCGATGATCCCAGGGATCTCGGACACGTGGATCGTGGCGTGTTCGGCATTCCGAAGGTGGCGATCGGCTTCTCCAACAACGCGCCGGTGGGCTTGCACGGGCCCAAGTTCGGGCGCGCCTCGTTCATCCACGGGGACGACACTCAGACCATCACGGTCACGCTAAGGCGCTTTGGCCCAGGCGCGCGTCAGATCCCGCCGACCCAGGAAGCCGCAGAGTAGGACGCACCTGACCCTTTGAGTCAGGGTTCCAGCGCCTCGCGCAGCCGGGCCATGAGCCAATCAAGGCCGGGATCGGCGATGTCGGCGCGCCGGACGGCCTGCATCGTAAAGCGGAACGGCCGAAACGGCGGGTCGAACACCTGCAGGCCCAGGCGTTGCGCAAAACGGTTCGCCAGGCGGCGCGGACATTCGGCGAGGACATCGCTGCCGGAGGCGATCAGCATCACTGTTTCCCACTCCGGAACATAGGCCTGGGTGCTGACGAGGTCCGGCCCTGGAATGGCGCCGTAGGTCGCATCCATGGTCTCGCGATCCATGGGGGTCTCGTCGGCCAGGGCGCCGTCGGGATTGCCCATGAAGACATGGCCGATGCGCGAATAGGTCGCCAGGTCGACCTTGCCCTGCACCACCGGATGGTCCTTGCGCGCGATGAGGCAGTACTCGTCCTCGTACAGCTGTGAGGCGACGAGTCCGCGGGGGATGCGGTCGAAAGCGCCGATTGCGACATCCGCCTCTCCCCGGCGCACCGCGCGTAGAGCGCGTTCGAGATAGACAGGGCGGATCGACACGCTGGCCCGCGGCGCCTCCCGCCGGAAGGTCTCGACGATCCGATCACCGACCAGCGAAACCACCTGTGTAGGGCAGCCGATGCGGAACCGGCGGTTGCTCCTGGCCGGATCGAAAGTCGCCTCCCCGGCGACGGCGTGCCCGAGGGCGGCGATCACCGCGTCGATCTGGGGCCCGAGATCGAGCGCCCTCTGGGTTGGCTCCAGCCCGTGCGACCGGCGGATGAAGAGGGGATCGCCAAAGAGGTCGCGCAGCCGGGTCAGGGCGTGGCTGATCGCCGAAGGGCTCAACCCCAGATGATCGGCCGCAGCCGTGGCCCGCCGACGCAGCAGCAGCTCGCGGAAGACAAGCAGCAGGCCTCCATCGACCCTTCTGATCTGAAGCTGGTCGAACTCACTCATCCAGCAATTTCAGTACCGCGCGATGAACGGGTCGCCTAGCCTTCGCGCGAAGGGAAAAGACGATGACCGTCATTAGCGCCACAGCCGTGGGCGGACGAGCTCCCAGCTGGAGACTCGCCCGGCTGTCAGCTCCCCTAGCGGGGTTCTTCCTCAGCCAGAGCGTGGTCAACCTGCTGGTGCTGGGCATGGTCGGTCGCCTCGGAGCCTCGGCCCTCGCCGCGGTCGGAACGGCGAGCTCCATTACCGGCGTCGCCTTGGCGATATTGTTCGGCCTGGATGCGGCGGTGCAGGCGCGGGTCTCCCGGTCTGTGGGAGCGGGCGGAAGGGAACGGGTCGGCCTCCTGCTCGGCGAGGCTCTTGCGGTGGGCGTTCCGATCGGTCTCGCCCTGGCCGGATCGGTCTGGATCGGCGCGCCGCCGCTGCTTCGCCTCATGCTGGGAGCCGGGACGACGGCCGATCTGGGCGCAGCCTACGCGCGGGCTTTCGCGCCCTCGCTGGTCTTCCTGGCGGTGACCGTGCCGATCAACGCCGCCTGGATCGGATCGGCCAGGCCATCCTACCCGCTCGTCGTCGCCCTCGCCGTCGCGCCCGTGCAGTTTCTGGCCAGCGCAGTTCTCATATCCGGCGCCGGCCCGGTCCCCGCCCTCGGCGCCGCCGGCGCAGGCGCCGGGCAGTCGGTCGCGACCCTCTTCGGGCTAGTCCTGCAAGCGATCCTCGTCCTGAAGCGCGGCGGCATTGCCGGCGTCCTCGACCGCCGTCCGACGCCCGCTGGCGCCGCCCAGACCATCTCCCTCGCCTGGCCGATCAGCCTGCAGCAGGCCTCGCTGCAATGCGGATACGTCGTCGCCTACGCCATCGTGGCGCAGGTTGGCGTGGCCGCGACGGCGATCATCAATGTCCTGATCTCGATCACCAACCTCCCGGTTCAGCTG
>JAFANN010000261.1 GCA_019232665.1 Caulobacteraceae bacterium
GCACGGTCAAGCCGTTGGTCTGGGTCTGTACGGCGCCGCCCCGGGGCCTCGGCGTTGTCAGGAAGACGCAGGGGCCCCGCAGATCGGACACTCCGGGTCGGCCGGCAGCCGGACGGTTCGCGCCTCGCCCTCTAGAGCGTCGTAGACCATCAGCCGGCCCGAAAGGGGTTCCCCCGCCCGGGCGGTCACCTTCACCGCTTCAAGCGCCATCATCGAGCCGATGACGCCCGCCAGAGCCCCCACCACGCCCACAACCGAGCAGGTCTCCGCATCCGGCGGGATCTCCGGCACCAGGCATTGGTAGCAGGGGCGGCCTGGGAAAACGCCGACCTGACCCGTCCAGCGGCCGATCGCCCCGCTCACCAGGGTCTTGCCCTCGGCCACGCAGGCTGCGTTCACCGCGAAGCGCGTGGCGAAGTCGTCCGTGCCGTCGAGGACGAGGTCGTAGCCGCGCACCAGCTCGTGGGCGTTGGCTTCGTTCACGAGCTGGGGAATAGCCTCCACCCGCACGTTCGGATTGAGCTCGGCGAGATGCTTCACCGCCGCTTCGACCTTCGGCCGGTCGAGATCCTCCACGCCGAACAGCACCTGCCGCTGGAGGTTCGACAGACTGACGGTGTCGGGATCGACAAGGCCCAGAACGCCGACTCCCGCCGCGGCCAGGTAGAGCGCCGCCGGCGCCCCCAGGCCGCCGGCGCCGACGATGAGTATTCGCGCTGCTTTCAGGCCCTGCTGGCCCGGCCCGCCGATCTCGCGCAGCACCAGGTGGCGGGCGTAGCGCTCCACCTCCTCGTCGGAAAAGCTCATGCGCTGAGGCTCCCTGCGCCTTGACCGGACCCGGTTACGCCGCCACATCGCGCCCCGTCATGAGCGAGCCGAGCGCATTTCCCTACTGGCATGGCACCACCATCCTCGCCGTCCGCAAGGGCGGCGCCACGGTGGTCGCCGGTGACGGCCAGGTTTCCATGGGCCAGACCATCGTCAAGGGCAACGCGCGCAAGGTGCGCCGGCTGGCCGGCGGCAAAGTCATCGCCGGCTTCGCTGGCGCCACCGCCGACGCGTTCACCCTGCTCGAGCGCCTGGAGAGCAAGCTCGAGCAGTATCCCGACCAGCTCGCCCGCGCCTGCGTCGACCTTGCCAAGGATTGGCGCACCGACCGTTATCTGCGCCGGCTCGAGGCCATGCTGGTCGCTGCCGACGCCCAGACCATCTTCACCCTCTCGGGCGTGGGCGACGTGCTGGAGCCGGAAGCGGGCGTTGCGGCGATCGGTTCGGGCGGCTCCTACGCCCTGGCCGCCGCCCGCGCCCTGATGGATTTCGACCTCGACGCCGAGGCGATCGCCCGCCGGGCGATGGCGATCGCCGCCGACATCTGCGTCTACACCAACGGGGAGCTGACCCTGGAGAAGATCGGAGACTGATGGACGAGTTCACCCCCCGCGAGATCGTCTCCGAGCTCGATCGTTTCGTCGTCGGTCAGGGCGAGGCCAAGCGCGCCGTCGCTGTCGCCCTGCGCAACCGCTGGCGTCGCCAAAGGGTGCCCGAGGACCTGCGCGACGAGGTCACGCCGAAGAACATTTTGATGATCGGGCCCACTGGCGTCGGCAAGACCGAGATCGCCCGGCGCCTCGCGCGCCTGGCTCAGGCGCCTTTCCTGAAGGTCGAGGCCACCAAGTTCACCGAGGTCGGCTACGTCGGCCGCGACGTCGACCAGATCATGCGCGATCTGGTGGAAGTGGCCATGGGCATGGTGCGCGAACGCCGCCGCACGGGCGTGAAATCTCGGGCCGAGACCGCCGCGGAAGGCCGCCTCCTCGACGCCCTGGTGGGACCCGGCGCTTCCGCCGCCACGCGCGAGGCTTTCCGCAAGCGTCTGCGGACGGGCGAGCTCGACGACAAGGAGATCGAGATCTCCCTGGCGGACACCGGCTCGCCGTTCGCCAATTTCGAGATCCCCGGCCAGCCGGGCTCGTCGGTCGGCATGCTCAACATCGGCGAGATGATGGGAAAAGCGTTCGGCGGCCGCACCAAGCCGCTGCGCACCACAGTTGCGGCGGCCTGGGCGCCCCTGATCGCCGAAGAGGGCGACAAGCTGATCGACCAGGAATCCCTGGCCCAGGAGGCGATCGCCCTGGCGGAGAGCTCCGGCATCGTCTTCATCGACGAGATCGACAAGGTCGCCTCGCGCAGCGAGCGAGCTGGCGCCGACGTCTCCCGCGAGGGCGTGCAGCGCGACCTGCTGCCGCTGATCGAAGGCACCACGGTCTCGACCAAGCACGGTCCGGCCAAGACCGACCACGTGCTCTTCATCGCCTCGGGCGCCTTTCATGTCGCCAAGCCCTCGGACCTGCTGCCCGAGTTGCAGGGCCGCCTGCCGATCCGCGTGGAGCTCAAAGCGCTGAGCCGCGACGATCTGCGCCGCATTCTTACCGAGCCGGAAGCCAACCTGATCTGCCAGCAGCAGGCCCTGCTGGCGACCGAGGGGCTGCAGGTCAGCTTCACCGATGACGCGGTCGACGCGCTGGCCGACGCCGCCCAGGCGGTGAACGGCCAGGTCGAGAACATCGGCGCGCGCCGCCTGCAGACGGTGATGGAGAAGGTGATCGAGGAGATCAGCTTCACAGCCCCGGACCGCTCGGGCGAAACGATTGTCATCGACGCCGCCTACGTCCGCGAGCGCATCGCCGACCTCGCCTCCAACGCCGACCTGTCGAGGTTCATTTTGTAGAGGCCGGCGGACCGTCCTTTCTTAAGCTCCGTCATGGCCGGCCGAAGTGCCGGCCACCCATGGCCAGGCTTGGCGAACAGCTCGCAATGGCCGCGTTCCTGGCGCGGCCACGACGCACGGAACGATTGCGTGAGCGCCATCGGCCTCGCATGACCGCGCCGCCCGGCGCGGTCACTGCCAGCGCCTGTCGAGCCTGACCATGGGTCGCCGGCACTGACGGCCGGCGATGACGAGCTTAGGGGGACAACAGATTTGGACTAAGTCAGGCCTCACCACCCCGAGGCGCTCTGGGCGCGGCGGATCGCGGTCTC
>JAFANN010000040.1 GCA_019232665.1 Caulobacteraceae bacterium
CGGTCGAGGAGATCACCGGCTGTCCGAAGGAGACCTTCCTCAAAGTGGCGGACGCCCTCGCCCGGAGCTCGGGCCGCGAACGGACCGGCGCGTTCTGCTACGCCGTGGGCTGGACCCACCACTCCGTGGGTGTGCAGATCATTCGCGCCGCGACGATCGTGCAGAGCCTGCTAGGCAATGTCGGGCGCCCAGGCGGGGGGATCATGGCCCTGCGCGGCCACGTCAGCATCCAGGGGTCCACCGACATCCCCACGCTCTACAACATGCTGCCGGGCTACCTCACCCAGCCGGTGGTCTTCCACGAACACGGCGACCTGAAGAGCTATCTGAAGACCGAGACTCCAACCACCGGCTGGTGGGCGAACTTTCCCAAATACGCCGTCAGCCTGCTGAAGGCCTGGTACGGCGAGGCAGCGAGCCCGGACAACGAGTTCGGCTATCAGTGGGTGCCTAAGCTCACGGGCGACGTCTCGCAGGAGCCGATGACGCTGGCGATGTCGAACGGGCTGATCAGGGGCCAGTTCGTCTTCGGCCAGAACCCGATGGTCGGGGCGGTGAACGTCAAGCTCGTCGAAGACGGCATGGCGAAACTGAAGTGGCTGGTCGTGCGCGACTTCGCCATGACCGAGACGGCGGACTTCTGGCGCGATGGCCAGCGCGTGCGCGCGGGCGAAATCCGCCCCCAGGACATCGAGACCGAGGTGTTCTTCCTGCCGGCCGCAATGCCGGGTGAGAAGGAGGGCTCGGTGACGAACACGAGCCGTCTGTTGCAGTGGCACGACGCCGTCCTCGACGCCCCTGGCGAGAGCCGGTCCGACCTTTGGTTCGTCTACGATCTCGGCAAGCGACTGAAGGCGCTCTACGCCGACAGCCCCCTCCCTCGCGACAAGGCGATCCAGGCGCTCACCTGGGACTATCCCGAAAAGGGCAAGCTGAGCCCTGACGCGGAGGCGGTGCTCAAGGAGATCAACGGCTATACCGTCGGCGATCGGAAACCGGTCGCGGAGTACAAGGCGCTCAAGGACGATGGTTCGACCGCGTGCGGCTGTTGGATCTACACCGGGGCGTTCCCAGCCGAAGGCGTGAACAAGACCCGAGAGCGTCGGCCCGACAGCCCCGGCGAGTCCTCTAGCCACGCTGGCTGGGCGTTCTCCTGGCCCTCCAACCGGCGCACCCTCTATAATCGCGCATCCGCCGATCCCCAGGGACTCCCCTGGTCGGACCGCAAGAAGATGGTCTGGTGGGACGAGAAACAGGAAAAATGGACCGGGCTCGACGTCCCCGATTTCGTCCTCGAGAAGCGCCCCGACTATCGACCTGACTGGTCCAAGCGACCGCGCGGGATGGACGCGATCGGCGGCGACGCTCCGTTCATCATGGAAGCCGACGGCAAGGCGATGGTCTTCGCCCCCAGCGGGATCAAGGACGGTCCCCTGCCCACCCATTACGAGCCGGTGGAAAGCCCGGTTCGCAACGCGCTCTATGGCCAGCAAAGCAACCCCAGCGCGAAGATCTGGAGCCGCCCGGGCAACGAACTGCACGATGTCGGGGACGACCGCTTCCCCTACGTCTTCACCACCTACCGGCTGACCGAGCTCCACTGCGGCGGCATTCCGACCCGGATCATGCCCCATACCGCGGAGCTGCAGCCCGAGGCGTTCGTGGAAATCTCGCCGGAGCTGGCCGAGGAACTCGGGATCGACCATCTCGGCTGGACAGTGCTCTCCAGCCTACGCGGCGAGATCGAGGTGCGCGCCCTGGTCACCGAGCGCGTCCGCCCGTTCATGATCCAGGGCCGCAAGGTGCACCAGGTAGGAATGCCGTGGGTGTTCGGCCCTAAGGGTTACGCGAGCGGTGCGCCGGCCAATGTCCTGCTGGCGATCACCGGCGATCCGAACACCTCGATCCACACGACCAAGGCCGTGACCTGCAATATCCGGCCTGGACGCGCACACCGCCACGGGAGGAACGAAGGCTGATGAACGAGGCGGAAGACTGCGGCCGCGAGGGACTGGCCTGCATCGACCAGGCTCTGGCCGCCCGGCCGAAGAAGGACGGCCACGTCCTCACCCAGGCGACCGCGGCCCTCTGCCTCTACCGAGAGGAACTGATCGCAAGGGGACGACGGGGTGGCGCAGAGGATCGTCGCCGCCTGGAACATTGCAACGCGGTCCTAAGTATCGTTGCGGCCGTGCACTTCCCGCTCGGGAACGCACCGTGGGAGGAGCTCGAGAGAGCCCGTGGCTGGCTGTCGGAACTCCTCGAAGCGTCAGAGCGCACCGCCTCGCCTTCGTGAGCAGCGTGTGCGCGGCGCACTTGCTCCGCCGCCGCTTGGCGTTCCATAGGTCCACGTCGGAAACGAGGGATCCTGCAGATGAAGACCGAAAGCATTCGCTATCAGGCCGACGGCCTGCAGATGATCGGCCACTTCGCCTGGGACGACCGCGCCGACGGCACGCGCCCCGCGGTCCTGGTGTTTCCCGAGGCCTTCGGGCTTGGCGACCACGCCAAGCAGCGGGCCGAGAGGCTGGCCTCGGAGTTCGGCTACGCGGCTCTCGCGTGCGACCTGCATGGCGAGCAGACGGTGATCTCCGACCTGGCGCAGGTCATGCCGCTTCTGGCGCCGCTCCGCTCCGATGTCGCCAAGGTCCGTGCCCGCACCGTCAAGGCGCTCGAAGCCCTGACCGCCCGACCCGAAGTCGACGCCCGCCGGGTGGCCGCGATCGGCTTCTGCTTTGGCGGCACCATGTCGTTCGAACTGGCGCTCAGCGGCGCCGACCTGCGCGCGGCCATCGGCTTCCATAGCGGCCTTCAGGTCACCTCGCCGGGCGATGCAAAGCAGATCAAGGGCAAGGTGATGGCCCTGCTCGGAGCCGACGATCCGGGCATCCCGCCCGACCAGCGCGCGTCGTTCGAGGCGATGATGCGCGAGGGCGGCGTCGACTGGCAGATGACCCTTTACGGCGGCGTGGTCCACAGCTTCACCAACGAGCAGGCCGACCGCGCTGGTCGACCCGAGTTCCTCCGCTACGACGCAGACGCCGACCGGCGCTCGTGGAAGCAGATGAGCGACCTTCTGGCGGAGGTGTTCGCCTGACTTCCTCCGCGCCCTTCGAGGCGCTGGTCTTCGACCTCGGTGGCGTGATCGTGAGCCACGACAACGCCGTGCTGGGCGAGCGCCTGCTTTCGCGATGCGCGGCGGGGACGTCTTCCTCGGCGCTGCGGGCGATCGCGGAGGCGGAGGCGTACGGGACAGGAACTCCCCTCGCCTCGCTCCACCAGCGTCTGGCGGACGAACTCGGCTATCGAAGCGATTGGCAGACCTTCTCGGCGGACTGGTGCTGCCACCTTGCCGTGGATTTCTCGATGCTCGAGTTCGTCGAGGCCCTCGGTCGGCGCAACCGAGTCCTGATCTTCTCGAACACCAACGCCGGACACTGGGAGTATCTCGTCCGCGCCACCTCCGGCCGCCTCGCCGCCTTCGAAGCTTACTTGAGCCACGAGATCGGCCTACTGAAGCCCTCGTCCGACGCCTTCCGGCATGTGGCGCAGGCCGGCGATATCGCGCCAGGGAGATCGATCTTCTTCGACGACCGCGCAGATAACGTCGAGGGCGCCCGCGCCGCCGGCTTCCGAGCCGAGGTATTCGTCGGTGAAGCCGCACTGCGCGAGTTGCTCGCCCGTGAAGGCGTGGCGTGGGACGAGGGCGAGGCGCTCAGGGCGTAAGGGCGCCGCCGGTGGGCTCCCCAAACTGGGGGAGCCTTTTGGGCCGCCGATCGTCGCGACGGCTGTTCCTGGTCCGGCCAGGAGCCTAGATGGCTCCGATCAAGCGCAGGAGGGAACGTCGATGGAATACGTCCGCATGGGATCCACCGGGGCTCAGGTGTCCCGCCTCTGCCTGGGGTGCATGAGCTTCGGCGCGGGGGCAGACTGGATGCTGGGCGAAGACGACAGCCGCGCGATCGTCCGCAAAGCCGTCGAAGCTGGCGTCAACTTCTTCGACACCGCCGATGTCTATTCCCGCGGTCAGAGCGAGGAGATCCTCGGCCGGTCGCTGAAGGCGCTGAATGTGCGCCGGGACGAGGCTGTCGTAGCCACGAAGGTGTTCAACATCATGGGCCGCGGCCCCAATCGCGGCGGTCTGTCACGCAAGCATATCCATCAGTCTATCGACGCAAGCCTGCAGAGGCTGGGCATGGATTACGTCGATCTCTATCAGATCCACCGCTTCGACTATGAGACACCGATCGAGGAGACCATCGAGGCCCTCGACGACGTCGTGAAAGCCGGCAAGGCTCTCTACGTCGGCGCCAGCTCGATGTTCGGCTACCAGTTCTCGAAGTACCTGAACCGGGCCGATCAGACGGGCCGCACGCGCTTTTCGATGATGCAAAACCACTACAACCTGCTCTATCGGGAGGAGGAGCGGGAGATGAATCCGCTCTGCCTGGAGGAAGGTGTCGGCCTGATCCCGTGGAGTCCCCTGGCAGGCGGGGTCTTGGCCGGCTCCCGCGATTCGGGCACGACTCGGTCGAAGTCGGCCCTCGGCCGGGACCGCTATCACCGGCCCGCCGACCAGGCCGTGATCGACACCCTTCGCGAGGTGGCCGAGGCGCGCGGAGAAAGTCGCGCCCAGGTGGCGATCGCCTGGCTTCTCTCGAAGCCGGCGGTCACTGCGCCGATCGTCGGAGCGACAAAGCTCTCCCACCTCGACGCGCCGCTCGCCGCTCTCGACTCTCCACTGAGCCTCGAGGAGATCGCCAAGCTGGAGGCGCCGTACGAGCCCCAGGCGGTGATCGGGGCGCTTGGACCGGAAGACCTTGCCGGACGCCGGCCACCGATCGAGTTCCGACTCCGCGCCGCCTGAGGCCGAGGCGGATCAGCGCGCAGCCGATGTTGCGGACGACTCCCATCCACCGCCCAACGCGAGGAAGAGGGCGACCTGATCAGCCGACAACTGGGCGTCGGAGGTCGCGACGGCGCGCGCCGCGGAGGCTGCGGTGCGTTGCGCGTCGAGCACCGACAGCGAGCCGACACGACCACGCGCATAGAGCGCCGTAGCCTGATCCAGAGCCGTCTGCGCCTGGGTATCGACGGCGACGAGCGCAGCGTGGCGATCGAGGTCGTGCGAGTAGTCCGTGAGGTCGCTTTCGGTCTCACGGAGCGCGCTCAGAACAACGCCGTCGAACCTTGCCAGTGCGGCGCGGTCGTCCGCTTGCGCGCCCGCGATCCGGGCCCGCGCCCCATTCCGATTGGCCTGCCACACGAGGCTCGGGCTGACCCCAGTCCGGTCCGTCTCGGGCCTGAACACGTCCTTGAACAAACCCGTCGATCCGGCGGTCACACCGAAGGTGACTGTGGGATAGAGATCGCCGACGGCGACACCGATCCGATAGGTCGACGACGCGAGCAGACGTTCCGCCTCGCGGATGTCCGGCCGGCGGCGGATCATGGCCGCGCCATCGCCGATGGGAATGGCTTTGACGAGACGGGGCGCGGTCGCGCACGACTCCAGGTCCCGTGGATAGTCAGCTGGCGGACGACCAGTCAGCACCGCCAGGCGGTAGAGCGCGTTCCGCTGGACCGCCAAGAGCGCCGGCACATCCGCCTCGAACTGTGAGACCTGGGCGTTGACGCGCGTGAGATCGAGGGCCGTGCCGCGGCCGGCGCGGACGAGGCGCTCCGTCAGTTGCCTCGTCTCCTGCTGCAAGGCCACGGCGCGCCGCGCCTGCACCAGTTCCTCGCCGGCCCCACAGGCCTCGGCGTAGGCCCTCGCGGTCGCCGCCGCGACATTGATCTTGACCAGGTCCCTCGCGGCGCGCGCCGCTTCCTCGTCCGCGCGCGCCGCCTGCACCCCACGGTGGAGCTGGCCGAAGAGATCTACCTCGTAGCTGATCGACACGCCGGTATCGATCAGGCCGAAGGGCGGAAGGACGCCTGACAGCAGATAGCTCTGGGTGGAAAGCTGCTGAGCGCTGGGACTGACGTTGACCTCGATGCTCGGCTGACGGCGGGCGCGCGCTTCGCCGACCAGGGCCGCCGCCTTCTCCAGATTGGCTTCCGCGATCCTGAGGTCGGTGTTCGCCGCGAAGGCCTCGGAGATCAGCTGGTCGAGGCGAGGATCCGCATAGAGCCGCCACCAGTCGCCTGGGGCCGGATCGGTCGAGAACGCCGGCCCTTGGGCGCTGACAAACGGAGCGTTGGCTTCCGGCTCGTGGACGACGGCGCTGGCCGGCGGTCCTGTGTATCTCGGTCCCACCGTACACCCCGCGACCAGGGTGATCGCCAGCGCCGCCACGAGCGGAAGCGCGCGCCTCATCGCCGGCTCCAAGGCCAGCGCCAGGGCCAGAAAGCTTCGCGCCGCGGATGGTGGCCGGGCCCGAGGATCGTGACCGTGACCGTACGCCCGGAGATCAGCCGCACGCCCGGGGGCGGATTGTCCAGAACAATCCGGACCGGAACCCGCTGGGCGAGGCGCACCCAGCTGAAGGTCGGGCTGATGTTCGCCAGGAGGTTGGTCGTGGGTGTGCGCTCGCGGTCCGCGATGCCCGGCGCGATGCCGACCACGTGGCCGCGCAATATCCCCGCCTCTCCCATGATGTGCACGCTCACCGGGTCACCGAGATGGATCCGCGGGAGCTTGGTCTCCTCGAAATAACCCTCGATCCGAAGGGTGTCCGTGTCCACCAGCGCGAGCGCCTGGCGGCCTGCCGTCAGATAGTCTCCCGGCTCGAGCTCGAGGTTGGCGACGATCCCATCCACCGGCGCGAGGACCCGCGTTCGCGTGAGGTTCAGCCTGGCGGTCTCGAGGGTCGCCTGCGCCTGGGCGAGAGCGGCCGCGTCCTCGCGCACGCGCGACGCGCTCTGCTCGCGCTGCTCCACCGAGACCAGCTCGCCGAGGGCGACGTCCCGCGCGGCTTCGCGCCTGGCTTCGGCCAGGATCGCCTCGTCGCTTTGGACGTTGGCCGCTGCCTGATGGGCGGCGAACCGGTAGCGCGGCTCATCGACGACGAACAGGAGCTGCCCGCGCCTCACGGCCTGGTTGTCGCGCACATCCACTTCGGTCACGAGGCCGGGCACGTCAGGGGCGATCTCGGCCACGTCGGCGCGGATCTTCCCGTCTCGGGTCCAGGGATCCACCTGGTAACGGATCCACAACCAGCGCCCCACGAGGAGGGCGGCCGCGACCATCGCCAGAGTGATCAGCAGCCGGCCGACCGTGGAGAGCCAGCGTCTCACGTGTGGAAACCGCCGATGCGACCAGTCTCGGTGAGCGCCACCACCGCGCCCCACACGACCACGAAGAGCGCCAGGTCGAAAAGAGCGCGGTGCCAGACCAGCTTGTAGACGCCGACCCGGGCCAGGACGCGTGCCGCCACCGCCGTCAGAAGCCAGGCGACCACCCCCAAGACCAGCAGCGAGGGGACGAAAACGCCGTTGATGTCGAGTTCGGCCCTCACGCGCTCGCCTCGGCGAGATTTCGCCAGGCCGCGGCCGAGGGGAAAAGACTACGGCGCAGGCTCACCAGCGCACGAAGGCCCTCGCGAACCTCTGACCTAGCCGCGGCGACGCGTGTCGATGCGACGATCGCCGCGTCGAGCTCGCCCAACAATGGCGCAGGTGGCGCAGGGATGTTCCGCAGAGCGAAAGAGGCTCCGCCGATCGGCGCGCCGAGGGCCCGATAGTGACGCTCCATGCCTGCCAGAAAGCGACGCAGCGCGTCACCGCCGCCGGCGGACGTCAGAGCCGGCCGCGCCCTCTGCAGGTTGTCGATGTTGAGGCCGATACGCAAATCCTGGAGCGCCTCTGCAGCCGTGGCGTCCGCGTTTGGCGCCGCCACCGCAAGCCGGGGCATGAGCAGACCGGCGAGGTCAAGCATGGTGATGGTGAAGGCCGCGCGGTCGACGCCGGTCGATGAGGCTGCGACGCGCGCCAGTTCCCGCCAACTCGCTTGCAGGAGGCGCCGGGCGCTCCACTCGGCGCCCACGGAACGAAACAGGCGAGTGATCAGGAGTGCGGCGAGCAAACCGAGCACGAGGGCGATGTTGGTGTTCGCGTAACCCGCGAAGTCGGGGCTGAAGATTTCAGCCAGGGCCAGGCCGTTGGCGATCCCAAGCGCAACCGGCAAGGCCCGGCTCGACGTCGCCGGGTTGCCGACGAAATAGCCGATGACGAGAAGCGGAGGGGCGAGGCTGGCGATGAGCAACGGAAAGCCGTCGATCGAGGGGAGAATTGCGAACTGGTACAAAGCCACCAGAGGGATCGACAGCACCGTAAACCATAGGAAAGTCGTGATCGCGGGCGCCGGATCGTCCTGGCTGGCGAAGAAGGAGCAGAACACGGCGGCGTTCATTGCCGCCACGGTCCCCTCGATCCAGCCCAGCCCGATCCAGGCGGCGCAACACACGAGGACAGCCACCCAAGCCGCCAAAGCCGAAAGAAATCCGAGGTAGGCGTCGCGATGGAGCGGCGCCGATCGGCGTCGGCTCACCTCGGCCGCGAGCTCACGCGGAAGCCGCCTGCCGCCATCCGCCATCGCCTGCTGCAGTTGGCGAATGTCGTTGAGCGTCTGCACGAGGAGACACAATCGGTCGATCATATTGTCGAGCACGATTTCCCGCCATGAGGCCGTCTCCCCGATAGCCGGCGCCTTGGAGCGCAACTCCGCGACCAGCCTCGCCGCCTCGCCCTGCGGCATATCCTCTCGAAGCGTCCAGGACCTCACCCGGGCCACATCGGCGGCGATCGGGCCAGGGAGCCCACCTTCGGCCCTCAGGACTTTCAGTCGGTCCGCCACAGTGGGGATCAAGGGCGTGAGGGACGTCATCCGATCCTGGAGAGTCTGCACGATCTGAACCGTATCGCTCAGATTGGAGGTGTCGAACGGCAGGTGGGTCGAGAGTATCCGTATGTCGGTCGCCTCGGTGGCCAGCTGTCGTCGAGCGGCGTTCCGATCGGCGCTTTCGAGCCCCACAAGACCATCGGAGATCCAGGCCTCCGCCTCGCCCAACCATGCGGAGATCCTTTGCTCGATCACCGGCCCGACCGCCTTGGGCATGATGAGGGTGTGGACGACGGTTGAGCACACCACGCCCAGTCCGATCTCCTCCATCCGGGCGACGGCCGTCGTGAAGATCTCCTCGGGCTGGGTGGCTGAGGTGAAGCCGATGATCGCCGCCGTGTAGCCGGCGAGGATGAAGACGTAGCTTCGAGGCGTCCGATCGAGAAGCGAAACGAACAGGCAGAAGGCGACCCAACTCGCCAGGACGATGGAGAGCAGCACTGGCTCATCGGCCGTCGTCGGGACGATCAGTATGGACGCTACGCCGCCGACCAGCGTTCCGATCAGCCGGAAGATCCCCTTCGATCGCATCGCGCCCGAGAGCGGTTGGCTGACGATATAGACGGTCGCCAGCGCCCAATACGGTCGCGGCAGTCCGATCAGGAACGCCAGGTACAGTGCGAGAGCCGCGGCGGCGAAGCTGTTGACCGAGAACAGCAGCTGTGCGGCCGACTTTGGCACCGGAACCCCGACTCCCCCTCGAACAGGAGATCCCCGTTAAACCACTCGGTGGTCGAGCCTGCGAGGAACGCCGTTATCGCTGGTCGTCAGGAAGGCGAACCCCGAGTTATAGGAACAGCGTCAGACGGCGCGTCCCACGGCCGCGCCTATGCCGGTCGTCACCGCCATGGCCAGAGCCCCAAGGATCAGGACGCGGATGGTTCCTCGCCACATCGGAGCGCCCCCGGCGCGTGCGCCGACGGCGCCGAGCAGCCCGAGACAAGCCAGGGAGGCGACGGCGATCACCGCCTGGACGATTCCGACGGGCGCGAGCGCAGCCGCGATGAGGGGAAGCGCAGCGCCTGACGAGAAGGCTGCAGCCGAAGCCAGCGCCGCCTGGATCGGCCGGGGGCGCATCTCGTCGGTGAGGCCCAGCTCGTCGCGAGCGTGCGCCTCCAGCGCATCCTTGGCCATCAGTTGCTCGGCAACCTGGTCGGCAAGGCGCGGTTCGAGTCCCCGCTGGATGTAGATTCCCGCCAGCTCATGGCGCTCGCCCCGGGGATTCTCCTTCAACTCTCGCCGCTCGCGCCCGAGGTCCGCATCCGCAGAGTCGGCCTGGGAGCTGACCGATACGTATTCGCCGGCCGCCATGGAGGTCGCGCCCGCCACCAGGCCCGCCAGGCCCGCCACGATAAGGGCCCGCCGCCCGTCGGAGGCGGCGGCGACGCCCAGGATCAGGCTGGCGGTCGACAGGATGCCGTCGTTCGCGCCGAGGACCGCAGCCCTGAGCCAATTGGTTCGGTCGACGTAGTGACGTTCCATTAAGGCCTCGCTAGTCGCCGCGCAGCTCAAAGAGCGACGATCCCACGGCGCGCCGCACCGCGTTCAGCGTCTCCTCCGGCGTCTGTAAAGTCGTATCGAGGACGTAGCGCTCCAGATCGCCAAGTGACGAGAATTGTCGGTGAAGGTCGAGGATCGGACCTGACTGAGCCAGCCCCTCGGCCCGCGCCTTGGCCCGACAGAGCGCGACGCCCGCCGCGGGTCGCAGAACGACGTAGCGAAGAGACCTGCCGAGACGGCGAAACGGGTCGAGGAACCACGGCCCGACGATTCCATCCACGATGACAAGATAGCCTCCATCGGCGAACGCAGCCGCCGCGCTCGCGAGCGCCGATATGACGACGACGTTTTGCGAATGCGCTTCCACGCGCCAGGGCTCCATCGCCCCCGCGCCGATCGCCGCCCAGAAGTCGTCTGCATGAAGCCAGACCCTGGGGCCGGGCTCTTCATTAGCCAGCGACCGGGCGATGGTGCTCTTACCCGAGCCCGGGGGGCCGGTGAGGATGAGGATGCTTCCCTCGGTCGGCTCAGGCGGCGACACGGCTCGCCCCGACCCGCTGGGCCAGGGAGGCGGCCATGAACTGGTCGAGATCCCCGTCGAGCACCCCGGAGGTGTCGGAGGTTTCCACGTTTGTCCGCAGGTCCTTCACCATCTGGTACGGCTGCAGCACGTAGGATCGGATCTGGTGGCCCCAGCCGATGTCCGTCTTGGCGTCCTCGACAGCCTGCGCCGCCGCCTCGCGCTTCTGCAGTTCGGCCTCGTAGAGGCGAGCGCGAAGCATCTTCCACGCCTGGTCGCGATTCTGGTGCTGCGAGCGCTGCGTCTGGCAGGCGACCACGATCCCGGTCGGGATGTGGGTGAGGCGAACGGCAGAGTCGGTCTTGTTGACGTGCTGGCCGCCCGCGCCGCTGGAGCGATAGGTGTCGGTGCGCACGTCGGCCGGGTTGATGTCGATCTCGATCTTGTCGTCGATGACCGGATAAACCCAGATAGAGGCAAAGCTCGTATGGCGCTTGGCCGCCGAGTCAAACGGCGAGATTCGCACCAGCCGGTGCACGCCCGCTTCGGTCTTCAGCCAACCGTACGCGTTAGCGCCGCTGATCTTCACCGTCGCGGACTTGATTCCCGCCTGTTCGCCGGCGGTCTCCTCGATGAACTCCACGTCCATCCCGTGGGCGCCGGCCCAGCGGGTGTACATCCGAAGGAGCATCGACGCCCAGTCGGCGCTCTCGGTGCCGCCGGCGCCGGAGTTGACTTCGACATAGGCGTCGGCCCCATCGGCCTCGCCCGAGAGCAAGGCCTCCAGCTCCGCCTGCGCGGCTAGAGTCTTGAGCGAGCGGAGTTGGTCCGCAGCTTCGTCAAGGGATGAAGTCTCGCCTTCCGCCTCCGCAAGTTCGGCATACTCAAGGGCGTCGGCGCGTTCGCGGTCGAGCCGACGGACACGCTCGACCGCATCGGCCAGCCGGGTCCGTTCGCGCATCAGGGACTGCGCCGCCTCGGCGTCATCCCAGAGGGTCGGGTCCTCAACCCGCGCATTCAGTTCGTCCAGGCGTCTTAGGGCCGGCTCCCAGTCAAAGACGCCTCCTGAGCAGCCCGACGGACTGCTCGATATCGGCCGCGAGGGCCTCGATATCCGCTCTCATGTTCTCTCTTCAGCCTTTCAGCAGGGCGCGGGGGTTACCGTGCCCCATGGGCCAAGGCAATGGCTGCCCGCCTAACGTTAGATAGTCAGAAGGGAACGTGCTGCGAATCCTGCGGTCGCGCTGATTGCGGAGTGGGCACGGTCGGAATCGGGGGAAGCACGGGCGCTGGCGCGCTGGGAGGCAGGATACCTCCAAGCGGCGTCGCCTGGCCGGGCGCGAGGTTCGTCGCCTGGGCAATGTGGGGCTCCGTGCCCGGGCGGAAGGCCTCGCGGTTTGGGCCGACCCAGACGAGCTTGGCGTTTTCGGGCGCCTTGAAGTCGACCTTCGGCAGGCCTTTGAGCGCCTCCTGCATGAACTCGATGAAGATCGGCAGGGCCGCCTGCGCGCCGGTCTCCCCTTTGCCGAGCGAGCGGTTGTCGTCGAAGCCGACGAAGGTTCCGACGACGATCTGCGGCGAGAACCCCATGAACCAGGCGCTGCGGAAGTCGTTCGTCGTGCCGGTCTTACCGCCGATCGGCCGACCCAGGACCTGGGCCGCGACGGCTGTTCCGTGCTGGACCACGCCCTCGAGCATCAGGTCGATCTGGTAGGCCGTGATCGGATCGATCAGCTGGACGCCGGCTGGCTCCAGGTCGGGACCGTCTGAGCCGGTAAAGGGCGCCTCGCAGTCGGGGCAGTCGCGATTGTCGGCCTTGTAGATCATCGACCCGTCGCGATCCTCAACCTCCTCGATCAGGTGGGGGAACACCTTGCGGCCGCCGTTGACGAAGGACGCATAGGCGCCGGTCATCCGGAATGGCGTCGTCTCGCCGGCCCCGAGCGCCATCGAGAGGACGGGATCCATGTGGTCCACGACGCCGAACGCCTTGGCTGTCGCGACTATCCTTCGCATGCCGACCTGCTGGGCGATGCGTACCGTCATCGTGTTGAGGGACAGCTCGAGGCCACGGCGGAAGAGCAGCGAGCCATAGGAGATGTTCCGCTCGTAGTTCTCCGGCCGCCAGGCCTCGCCGTTGAACCCCGGCAGGCTGATTGGAGCGGCGCTGACGACGCTTGCAGGGGTGAACTGGCCCGTCTCCAGCGCCGTGGCGTAGACGAACGGCTTGAAGGACGAGCCGGGTTGCCGATAGGCCTGGGTCGCCCGATTGAAGTTCGAGAGCGAGAAGCTGTAGCCGCCCACCATCGCAAGGACGCGGCCGCTGTAAGGCTCCATGGCGACGAGCGCGCCATTGACCTGAGGCACCTGGCGCAGGTGGAAACCGCCTCCGTCGGCCGGCTCGACCCAAACCAGGTCGCCCTCGTGGAGGCCCTTCCCGGCGTTGGCCCAGGCAATGTCTGCCGGAACGATCTCGCCCGCCTCGTTGGTCGCGGCCGTCTGGACCCGCACGACCCCGCCGTGTGCGGAGGTCACCAGGGCCGCGAGCCACTTCCTACGCTCGGCGGGCGGGGTCGACGCCAGCGTGGCCTGTTGCCAGCCCGGCTCGTTGGCCACGTGGCCCCAGGCGCCGCGCCAGCCGTGGCGATGGTCGTAGGTCTCGAGGCCGTCCATCAAGGCGATGCGCGCAGCGGTCTGCAGGCGCGGATCCAGCGTCGTGCGCATGTAGTAGCCGCCCTGGTTCACCTCCGCGCCCACGGCCTTGATCTGCATCGCCTCTCGATGGGCCTCGTCTACGAAATAGTCGGCGTCGTGGTACTTCGCGCGAGCGGGCGCCGACTCGACCTTGAGGTCCTCCTTCATCGCGGCCTGGGCCTCGGCATGCGTCACCCAGCCCAGGCTCTCCATCTCGGCGATGATCATGTTCCTGCGCCGGATGGCGGCGGGCTTCTGTCGGATCGGCTGGTAGTTGTCGGGTCCCTTGGGCAAGGCGGCGAGGTAAGCGCATTGCGCCAGCGTCAGGTCGGAGATCGACTTTCCGAAGTAGTTGTACGCCGCCGCGCCAACCCCGTACGAGCGATAACCAAGCCAGATCTCGTTGAGGTAAAGCTCGAGGATCTGCTTCTTCGACATCACCTCTTCGAGGCGCGTGGCGAGGATGGCTTCCTTGATCTTGCGCCCGACGGTGACGCGGTTGTTGAGGAGGACGTTCTTCGCCACCTGCTGAGTGATGGTCGACCCGCCCTCGGGACGACGACCCTGCAGGACGAAGAATACGTCCTTGAACATCGCGCGCGATACGCCGCCGACGTCGACCCCGCCATGCTCGAAGAAGTTATGATCCTCGGCCGCCAGGAAGGCGTAGACCAGCCGGGGCGGGATCTGGTCGTAGGGAACGTAGATCCGGCGGACCTTCGAAAATTCCCCAAGCAAGGTGCCGTCCCAGGCGTAGACGCGGGTGGCGGTCGGGGGATGGTAGTTGGCCAGTTCCTCGCCGCTCGGCATGCCGTGGAAAAGCACGCCCGCGTACAGGCCGGCGGACAGTGCAGCGACAGCGACGGCGCCAGCAATGACCCGCCCAGCCATCACCAGGCGCGGGGGCAGAGACTCCAAGATCCGATGAACCCTTCCGCCGGGAACGCCCCCAGCGCCCTGAGGTCGATCCGATAGCAACCTTCCGCGTCTAGGCCAACGGCGGGCCGAGGGGGGCGCGGCGCCCTGCCCCACCCGCTCACTGCTTGCGCGCGAGCTTCAGGACGCGACGGCGGCGAGCTATGGAGGGGGATGAGCCACACCATGATCCAGGTCCGCCACGAAGTCCGAGAGGGAGGCCGCTTCGCCTTCGTCACCATCGACAACCGGGCGAAGCTGAATGTTCTGTCCGCCCAGGTGATGGACGACTTCGTCGCCGCAATGGCCCCTTTGTTCGATGATGACGCGCTCAGAGGCGTCGTCATAGAGGGGGCAGGCGATCGGGCCTTCGTCGGCGGCGCCGACATAGACGAGATGGCGGCCATCGACTCGCCGGCCGAAGCTCGCGCATTCATCTCGAGGGTCCATGCCTGCTGCGCGGCTGTTCGCGACTTTCCCGTCCCTGTGATCGCAGCGATTCGGGGTTGGTGCCTGGGTGCAGGCATGGAGCTGGCGGCCGCGTGCGACGTGCGGCTGGCCGATTCATCCGCCCGATTCGGTATGCCGGAGGTGAAACTGGGCATCCCCTCCGTGGTCGAGGCTGCGATTCTGCCAGGGTTGATCGGTTGGGGCCGGACGCGAGACCTTCTGATCTTCGGGGAGGTCATCGACGCCCGCCGCGCGTTCGAGATCGGGTTCGTCGACCAACTCGTCCAGCCGGACGCCCTCGAATCCGCCGTCGAGGCGCGTCTGAGCGCCCTGCTCACTTCCAGGCCGTGCGCCGTCCGTCTGCAGAAGGCCCTGATCCGTACGTGGGAGACGCTGCCTCTTGCACAGGCCATCGCGGCCGGCGTCGAGAGCTTCGCCGACGCCTTCGAGACCGCCGAACCGTCCCAGGCGATGGCGGAATTTCAAAAGGCGCGCGCGGCCCGGCGAGGCTAAAGGTCATCACGCCGGCGCGGGCGCACGACCACCGTGCCGGCGGCTGTCGAAGGCTCGGTACGCGCCCGCCAGATTCTCGCACGCTGCGCGTAGAGCGGCGCCCTGGGCGTCGGCGAGTCGCTCGCCAGTCTCACGCTCGACGACCACGCGCCAATCCGCCGTGCGCCCTTCGACGACAGCGCTTTCGCATAGCGCGACAAGCAGGCGAGCGCTGGCGGCCCCGGAGAGTTCGAGCACGGTCGCGATCCGTTCGCCCGCGCGAATGCGCGCATCGGAAAACCCGTCCGCCTCCCGTTGGGAGTCGACCCGCGGAGTGAAGTCGCGCACGCCCGAGATCGTCCGATGCAGGACGGCCATGTCCTGCTGCAGGCGACGCACGGCGCCCACCGCCTCAGGCGCCAGTCGACCG
>JAFANN010000050.1 GCA_019232665.1 Caulobacteraceae bacterium
CCTTCGCCGACATGTACGGCTCCAACTTCTTCGCTGGCTACGCGCGCCTAACTCAGACACGCAAGCCGTGGCTGGCGGCGGTGGCAGGATATGCCCTGGGCGGCGGCTGCGAGCTGGCGATGATGGCCGACCTGATCATCGCCGCCGACAACGCCAAGTTCGGCCAGCCGGAGATCAAGCTCGGCGTGACGCCCGGCATGGGCGGCTCCCAGCGCCTCACCCGCGCGGTGGGCAAGGCCAAGGCGATGGAGATGTGCCTCACCGGGCGCAACATGGACGCGCGCGAGGCCGAAGCGTCCGGCCTCGTCGCCCGCGTCGTTCCGCTCGCCGAACTGGACGCGGAGGCGCGCAAGACCGCGCGGACCATCGCCGACATGCCGCCGCTTGCGGCCATGGCGGCCAAGGAGATGGTCAACGCCGCCTTCGAAACCATGCTCGACCAGGGCGTCGCCTTCGAGCGCCGCCTCTTCCACGGCCTCTTTGGCAGCGAGGACCAGAAGGAAGGCATGGCCGCCTTCATCGAGAAGCGGCCCGGCAAGTTCACCGGAAGATAGATCGCGGTCCTCAACCGGGACCGCCTTATTGCCGTCAATGCCCGTAGATCGAAGTGATTGAGGCCCAACGCGTTCCTTCTCCCCTTGCGGGAGAAGGTGGACGCCGAAGGCGGCCGGATGAGGGGTTGACGGCTCTATCCGACTTTCGTGTTTCGGCGCGGGGGTTTGAATTTAACCACCGACCTCACAGACCTCACGGACGGCTTACCCGCTCGATCTCGACGTACGCGCAGAATGGTCGCGCCGGAGGCGCAATAAGAACTGGCGCTTGTCCGTGAGGTCCGTGGCTAAACTTTACTCCGCAGCAGACCCGACTAGAGCGGAGAGGCGCGTCGACCCCACATCCGACCCGCTTCGCGGGCCACCTTCTCCCGCAAGGGGAGAAGGCGACTTAAGCTCGTTCGGCGTCGGTCTCTTGGGCGATCGACGCCCCATCCCTCAGATCTTGTGCGCCTTCTCGGTGGTGACGCGGCCGGTGTCGAGGAAGTGCTCGACCACGGTCATGGTCTTGTCGTCCGGGGCGACAGTGTAGGTGTCCACCTCGACCTTCTTGCCCTTGCGCCAGTCGGTTTCGACCAACTTGCGATCGCCCATCTTCTCGACCGAGGCCATCAGGCCGGTCGGGTCGCCGCGCACGGGCACAGGCTTTCCGCCAGCGACCGCATGGTAGTTGGTCCCACCGGCCGAAGTGTAGATGACCGTCGGTCCGTCGACTTTCAGCGTCACTGTGGCGTTGCTGTCCGACATCGAGGCGATCCCCGTGCGATGCCAGGAGCCCGAGATGGCGTGGCTGCCGGCCGGACCCGCAGCAAGGCGCCGGAACACACTCGTGGTCTCTCCTGAAGGCGCGCCCGGATGGATCGGATTGGTGTCGAACTTGAGGGTGAGGGTCTTGCCGTCAGGCGAGGCGGTCCAGGTCTGGACGCCCATCTGCTGCGACCCCTGGGATCCCACGGCCCGCACGGTGTGGCTGTCGACGACCGTCACCGCGATTTGATTCACGTAGGGTGTGTCGGCCGGCATGGGGTGCGGAGCGCCGTCGGCCTTGACCTTGAAGGGCGGGGCGCAGTTCGCACAGGAGAAGACGCCATCCTTGAGCAGCACCTCCGTCGGCTTGCCGGACGTCGTGACGGTCTTCGGATCCGTCTTCCACGTTCCGTCGAACGGGCTGGCGGCCAGGGCAGCGGCAGGCGCGGCGATCATCAGCGCCGCGCCAACTAACGCGAGATTGTTCATTTGACCTCCCCTTGGTGGGCTGCAGCGGGCCAGGAAGGCCGCTCGGCCGGAGCGGAGGTTAAGCAGCCGATTTCAGTGATCGCAAGGATTTCAGTGCGAATTCGAACTATCTCGACCCTCACTCGCCCTGCGTCTTCTCCGGCAGGCCGAGGATGCGCTTGGAGATGATGTTGTTCTGAATCTCGAAGGAGCCGCCGTAAATCGACATCGCCTTGCCGAAGAGCCAAGCTTTCACCGCTTCCAGCTCGTCGTGGCTGAAGGCGTCACCGTCCCAGCCGAGGCCCTGGGCGCCCATCGTTTCGAGGGTCAGCTCGGCGCGAGTCTGGGCGACGCCTGTCATTGAGTTCTTCAGGATCGAGGGCGTGAAGCCGGGGCCCGAATTCCCCTTCGCCTCCGCCGCCGCGCGCTCCAGGGTCAGGCCGTGGGCCTTTGCGTCCATGGCGTTGCGGTTGATGCGACCCATCAACTCCACGTCGTCGCTTGCGCCGTCATAGGCGCCGGCGACTTCGGCGAGGGGTCTGGCCCGGCCGCCGCCCATCGCCGCGCCGGTCTGGCTCGCGCGTTCGTGCTGGAGGAGGCGCTTGCCGACAGTCCATCCGCCGTTGAGCGGGCCGAGCAGGCTCTCCTTCGGCGCGGTGGCGTCGGTGAAGAAGGTCTCGCAGAACGGCGAGGCGCCGCTGATCAGCTTGATCGGCCGCGTCTCGACTCCGGGTTGATGCATGTCGACCAGCATGAAGCTGATGCCCTCGTGCTTCTTGGCCGAGGGATCGGTGCGCACCAGCGCGCCGCACCAGTCCGACTTGTCCGCGCCCGAGGTCCAGATCTTCTGGCCGTTGATCCGCCAATGATCGCCGGCATCCTCGCAGCGCATCTGCAGGGAAGCGAGATCGGAACCGGCGTTGGGCTCTGAGTAGCCGACGCACCAGCGCACCTCGCCGCGCACGATCCGCGGGATGTGCGTCTGCTTCTGCTCCTCGGTCCCGTAGTCGAGGATGGTTGGGCCGATCATGGTCACGCCCATCCCGAACAGGAGGGGATTGAACGCCCCGGCGCGCGCCATCTCGCGCGCGAGCACGCGCGCCTCCTGCACGCTCAGTCCGCCGCCGCCATAGGCCTTGGGCCACGTCGGCGTGCCCCAGCCCTTGGCGCCGATCCTCTGGCGCCACAGCTTGAGGTCCGCCTCCAGTTCGCCCTCGTCCGCTTCGCCACTAGCCAGAGCGCTCTTCCCGCGCAGCGACGCCGGGAAGTTCTCTTCCAGCCACGCCGCGGCCTCCGCCTGGAACGTCTCGGTCACGCGGGGTTCGGCTGAATCGGCCATGCGGTCGTCTCCTGTTCTCGGCCACTCTAGAGAGCTTCCCGAAGGGAAGTGGAAGAGGTTAGCGCGGCCTCGCCAGTGGACGGTCGATCAGCACCGCCAGCAGCAGCGCGGGGCCGCCGTGCGCTTGCCAGGCGTGGTTCGTTCCCCGCTGGATCACGACCTGTCCGGGTTTGATCCTCGTCTCACCGCCCTCGAGGATCAGCGAGACGTCACCCTGAAGCAGGCAGATCACGTCGATCGAGTGGGTTTCGTGCATCGCCGGATGGCGGGACTGGTCGATGATGTGATGGGCCCCGCCGAAGTCGGCGAAGCGGGCGCGCGTCGCTGCGTCGAGATCCGCCTTCGGGACGCCCTCCGGCGCGGGGGCGACGACGAACCAGCGGACCTGCACATTGCCGGGCCTTGGGCCAAGCACGGGACGCTTGGCGCCGAGGTCCTCCTGCGCCTTCGGGTCCAACGGCCCCGAGGCGGCGTCCTCCCAGATCTCGAACAGCCCGCCCAGGTCCGGGGCTCCGATCTCCGATGACGGGGGCCCATCGAGGATGACGACGGACCTGCCATCCTCGTCGTCGCCGGTGATCACCCGCCGCAGAGCTTCCCTGAAGTCCGCCATGGCGCTTGTTCCCTTCGCATTCCTGTCGCGGATGCTAGGCTCCAGCTTAGACACAAACGGGAGGAAAGCGGATGACGCGCGCGCTGGTGTTGGGCGGCGGCGGACCGGTCGGGATCGCCTGGGAAGCGGGGCTTTTGGCGGGCCTCGCCCGAGGCGGCGTGGACCTTGGGGCGGCGGACTTCATCGTCGGCACTTCGGCGGGTTCGTTCGTCGGCTCGCAGCTCGCCATGGGGCGTAAGGCGGAAGATCTGGCGGCGGCCATTCTCGCCGAAGCGGACCATCCGCGGGCGCCGTCTGGCGAACCCCGGCGCCCGCCGCCGGACGTGACCTGGCTGTTTGCGAAGATGCAGGAGGCGCGCGAGGGGCGTCGCGCTCCGAAGGAAGTCCGTGCGGAGATCGGCGCCTTGGCCATGGCCGCTGAGACCGTGGACGAAGAGGCGTTCATCAAGAGCTTCGGACGGAGCCTATCGGAACTCCCCGAGGACGCCTGGCCAACGCGGGGCTTCGCCTGCACGGCGGTGGACGCGCAGACCGGCGAGTTCGTCTTGTGGGACGCCGCCGCCAAGGTTGGTCTCGCCCGCGCGGTGGCGTCGAGCTGCAGCGTTCCGGGAATCTTCCCTCCGATAACCCTCAAAGGCCGCCCGTACATCGACGGCGGCATGCGCTCGGCGACCAACGCGGACGTGGCGAAAGGCCATGACGTCATCGTCGTCGTCGCCCTGCGCATGGCCGGCGGATCGAACCCGGTCCAAGAGGCGACGCGCGCTCAGCTGGACGCCGAGATGGCGGTCCTGCGCGAGAATGGCGGCCGCGCCGAACTCATCCTCCCTGATGAAGCAAGCACCACCGCCTTCGGCCCCAACCTGATGGACGCCCGCCGGCGGCCGGATGCGGCGCGTGCAGGGTTGGCTCAGGGCGAAGCGATGGCGGCGAGTTTGCGGGAGGTGTGGGGGTGAGACCTCCTTAGGACGCAATCCCCCTAAAATCCGTATGGCCGGGCGTTAGTCCCGGCCACCCATGGCAAGGCTTGGCGAGCGGTCGGCCGTGGCCGCGTTCCTGGCGCGGCCATGACGGATGAAACGACTAGGGGGCTAACTACGGCCGTTAGTCCGAAGCACTCGCTCGGGCTCATCAGAACGAGCGCCAGGCCGAACGACCCGAGCGTGACCGCGCCGACGCGGTCAATGCGGGCGCTTCACCAAGCCGTTCGATGGGTGGCCGGGACTAACGCCCGGCCATGACGGTCTCAGGGGGGCAAA
>JAFANN010000138.1 GCA_019232665.1 Caulobacteraceae bacterium
TCTGGCCGTCACCGCCCGGCGTGCGGCCCTTGCCGCCAGAGCCGAGCCGCAGTTCGCGCTTGTCGAACACGATCGGCATCGCCGCCTCGAGGATCTCCACCGGCACGGCCGCCACCCCGGTGGGGTAGCAGGTGGCGCTGGGACCAGGCTTGGTCAGGCGCGCGCCCATGCCGCCGGAATAGTTGAACATCGAGGAGGTGAAGGCCTGGCCGGTGGCGTGCTTGCCCTGGATCTGCACGGTCCACACCGCGCCGGAGCCCTCGGCGAGGACGCGGTCCGGGATCACCTGGTGCAGGGCCTTGAGGATCGGCATGGGCACGAACATGCCCACGACGTGCCGCGCGTTCACAGGCGAGGGGTACTCGGCGTTGATGATGCAGCCCTTGGGCGCCTTCACCTTGATCGGCGCCAGCGAGCCGTAGTTGTTCGGCTGCTCGGGATTGAGGCAGCTGCGCACGGCGAAGGTCGAGTAGGCGTGGGTGTAGTTCATGACCACGTTGATGCCCATCGGGCTGGCGCCGGAGCTGCCCTCGAAGTCGATGGTCACCTCGCCGGCCTTGTTGTCGATGTGGACGGCCGTCTTGAGGGTGATGACGTCGCCGCCCGGGACGTCGAAACGGCTCTCCCCGTGCCAGACGCCCGACGGCAGGGCGCGGATCGCGTCGCGCGTGGCTTTCTCGGACCGCGAGATGATCTCGTCAGCCACTGCCTCGATGTCCTCGAGACCATGGCGGGTGCACAGGGCGTTGAGCCGCTCGCTGCCGGCGCGGCCGCTGGAGACCTGGGCGGAAAGGTCGCCGAACACCTCGTCCGGCGTCCGCACGTTGCGACGGATCATGGTGTGCAGCGTCTCGTTCGGCTTGCCCGCCTCGTAGAACTTCAGCGGCGGGATCCAGAGCCCTTCCTCGTGGACGTCCCTCGCCCCCGCGCCAATGCCGTAGCCGCTGATGTCGGTGTGGTGGATGGTCGAGCCGATGTAACCGATCAGCCGCTCGCCGCGGAAAACCGGGCACAGCACGGTGATGTCGAAGAAGTGGCCGGCCGACAGCCACGGATCGTTGCAGATGACGATGTCGCCGGGGACCAGCTTGCCTTCGAACAGCTTCGCCAGGGTCTCGCCGGCCGCGGCCAGGGAGTTGATGTGGCCGGGCGTGCCGGTGTTCGCCTGGGCGACCATGCGGCCGCGAGCGTCGAACAGGCCGCTGGCCAGGTCGCCAGCCTCGCGCACGACCGGGCTGAAGGCGATGCGCTGAAGCGCCTTGGCCTGTTCGCTGACGATGCTGATCAGGTTCGACCAGAGGATCTCGAGTTCGATTCCGTCCAACATCACGAATTCCTCGTCGCGGTAATGCAGCCCATGGAGTCCATCACGCCGGTCCAGCCCGGAGGCAGGACGACGGTGGTCTCGCGCTCTTCGACGAGCGCCGGGCCTTGGATGGACTGGCCGGCGGCCAGGGACTTACGGTCGTAGAGCTTCGCCTTGCCGGCGGCGGCCCACAGGGAGACGTCGCGCTCGCCCTTCGGCTCGGCCGGTTCGCCGCTGCGGGCAGGAGCGGCGTGGACCACGTTGTCCGGACCGCGCGCGGTCAGGCGCCAGCTCACCACCTCCACCGGCACGTGCGAGGGATTGACCCCGTACTGAGCGAAGTAGGCGGCCTCGAACGCCTTGTGAATCCGCTGCGGATCGCGGTGCTTGCGGGGGTCCTCCTCGAAGGAGATGCCCACTTCGTTCTGCTGACCGGAGTAGCGCAGGTCCGCGCCGACCACCCAGACGATTTCCCCCTCCGAGACGCCGGCCTCGGTGAGGCCCTCGACCCCTTCTTTGGTCATCTCGCCCAGCAAACGGTCGACCTGGTCCCAATCGAGGGCGTCGAGGCGCGAGAGGGCGCTTCGCACCAGGTCCAGGCGGACCGGCGTCACCAGGGATCCGAACGCCGACAGGACGCTCGCCTGCGGCGGGAAGATCACCGCCGTGCTCTGCAGCAGCTCGCCGACGGCGCAGGCGTGCACCGGACCGGCGCCGCCGAAGGCCAGCAGCGGCAGGCCACGGTGGTCGACGCCGCGGTCAGTGGCGTGGGCGCGGGTGGCGCCGGCCATGGCCTCGGCGACGATGCGGAAGATGCCCGCAGCTGTCGCGGCGCGGCTGGTGTTGAGGCGCTCGGCCAGGCGATCGACCGCCGCCTCGGCGGCCGGCTTGTCCAGCTTCATGTCGCCGCCCAGGAAGTTGTCCGGGTCGAGGAAGCCAAGGACCAGGTCGGCGTCGGTCACCGTCGCGTCCTGCGCGCCGCGGCCGTAGCAAGCCGGGCCCGGCTCGGAGCCGGCGCTACGCGGGCCGACCTTGAGCAGGCCGAGGCTGTCCACCGAGGCGATGCTGCCGCCGCCCGCGCCGATCTCGATCATGTCGATCGAGGGGATGGTCAGCGGCATGCCGCTGCCCTCGGCGAAGCGGTACTTGCGGTCCACCTCCAGGGTCCCGGTCACCAGCGGCCGGCGGTTCTCGATCAGGCAGGCCTTGGCGGTGGTGCCGCCCATGTCGAAGGACATCAGCCGGTCGAGGCCGAGACGCTCGGCGAAATAGGCCGCCGCCAGGGCGCCGGCGGCGGGGCCGCTCTCGATCATCCGCACCGGATTGCGGCCTGCGATCTCGGCGCCGATCACTCCGCCGCTGGAGAGCATGATCAGCGGCTGGTTGGCGACGCCCGCCTTCTCCAGGCCGACCTTCAGGCCCTTCAGGTAGGGCTCGGTGATCGGGGTCGTGTAGGCGTTGATCGCGGTGGTGGAAGCGCGGGGATACTCGCGGATCTGCGGCGCGACGTGGGAAGACAAGGAGAGGTAGATCTCCGGCGCCTCTTCGCGCAGCACCTGGGCAATCGCTTGCTCGTTGGCGCCATTGCGGAAGGCGTTGATCAGGCAGATCGCCGCCGCCACCACGCCCTCGGCCTTCAACTTCGCGGCGAGCTCGCGGATCTGCTTCGCATCAACGGTCTGCAGCACCTGGCCGTCGGCGAGGACACGCTCGTCCACCTCGAAGGTCAGCTCGCGCGGGATCAGCGGATCGGCGAACTCGATCTGCGGATCGTACATCTCGTAGCGGTGCTCGTTGCGGATCGAGAGCACGTCGCGGAAGCCGCGGGTGATGATCAAAGCCGTGGTCTGGCCCTTGCGCTCGATCAGGGCGTTGGTGACCACCGTGGTCGCGTGCACCACCACGCCGTCGACCGAGGAGGGCTGGGCGCCCGCCTTCTTCAGCACAAGGTCGGCGGCGCGGAAGAAGCCCTCCAGCAGGTCGCCGTGCGTGGTCAAGGTCTTGTCGACCACGACGGAGCCGTCGGATGACCGCAGGACGGCATCGGTGAAGGTTCCGCCGATGTCGACGGCAAGCGAAAGAGACACTGGCGGTTAGACCCCCTGAGATCCGAGGCTGCGCGAGGCCTGCGCAGCGGCGGTGGTGACAAGATCGATCTGGGCGGCCGAAGGCTCGGCCGGGATGAACTGGCTGGCGCCCACCAGGGCGATGGCCCCGCGGGAAACGTTGCGGTGGTCGAAGACCGGGACTGCCAGGGCGTTGACGCCGATCTGGACGGCGTCAACCGCGGTGGCCCAGCCCTGGCGGCGGACCTTCTCGACGGCCCGGCGGACCGAGTCCGGCTCGGAGAGGGTCTGCGGCGTCCAGCGGCGAAGTGGACGATTGAGCGCAACGTCCAGCAGGTGCGGCGGACCGAAAGCCAGGGCGACGAGGCCGTGGGCCGAGGCGTGCAGATCCAGGCGTGAGCCCGGACGAACGCCGAAGTCGATCACGCTCGCGCCCTGGATCATCTCCAGAACGATCACTTCGTCGCCGACGATTGCCGAGGCCGTCACCGCCAGGCCGCTCGCCTCGCGCAGCTGCGCCATGAACGGGCGGATCGCGCGGATCACGTCGAAGCGCTCGCGCGCCTGCTCGCCCAGCGTGAGAACCCGGATCCCCACCTCGTAGCCGTCGGAACGGGGATCCTGGGTCGCGTAACCCCGCTGGACCAGCGCGCGCAGATGGCGATGGGCGCGGGCCTTTGAAATTCCCAGCGCCCGGGCGACCTCGGTCACTCCTTTGGGGTGCCGCGCCTCGGCAAGCAGTTCGAGCAGGCGCAGCACCAGGTCCACCGACTCGAGGTCGGAAGGCGCCGGTGGAGGCACGGCTTCGACAAGGTTCATCAGGGCCACAGTTTGTTCCGCTGACTGAAACATAGGTTCGGATAACGGAATGGTTGCCGCTAGGTCCGCCGGTGTCAAGCGGCCCGGCTCCTCTTTTCGCCAAAGTTGACGGCCGCCTCGCGCGTCCCTAGCGCGAGTCCCAAAGCGGGTCGGAGGAGGCGGCGATGGCGTTGCGCGAAGAGGTCAGATCGGGTCGGCCGGTCATCGGCGTGTTCATCAAGACCGCCTCGCACCAGGTCGTCGAACTCGTCGCCAAGACAGGGCTCGACTTCGCGGTCGTCGACGCCGAGCACGCGCCCTTCGACCTGCTCACCCTCGACCGCATGGCGCTGGCCGCCCGGGCCTGGAGCCTGCCGCTATTGATCCGTCCCGCCGGCTTCAACGCGGCCTTCGTCGGCCAAGTCCTCGACATGGGCTACGCGGGTATCGTCGCCCCGCACGTGGACAGCGCCGAGCGCGCCCGGGCTCTCGCCACGGCGGCGCGGTACGACCGCGGCGCCCGCGGCTTCTCCCCCTCCACCCGCGCCGGCGGCTATGGCGCGTCCGACGCCCGCGCCTATCGCGAAGCCGCGGACCGCGACACCAGCCTGTGGTGCCAGATCGAGGACGCCTCGGCCCTGCCGCGCCTGGACGAGATCGCCGCTGTCGACGACATCGACTGCCTCTTCCTCGGCCGCGCCGACCTGGCCCTCTCGCTGGGCGTCGACTCCCAGTCAGACCCCAAGGTCTTCGACGCCGTCCGCGCCACCGCCGACGCCGGCCGCCGCGCCGGGAGGACCGTCGGCATCTTCGTCGGCTCAGCCCAGGAAATCCCACCGCTAGCCGAACTCGGGATCACCGCCTTCGTCTGCGGATCCGATCAGAGCTGGCTCCTCGCCCAGGGCCGCGCGATCCGAGGCGCGTTCCCGAAATGACGTCCCGCAGCGGAGCGGGGATAGTCACCTGGCGCTCCGCCACTGCGACTAGGTCTTTAACACGGAGGACACGGAGAAAGACGGAGGACACAGGGCGATGGGGCTAAGGCCCGGGTCGAGCAGCTGATTGCGCGCTTCGCGCGCGAAAAAAATACCCCCGCTCAATCTCCGGCCGCCCTCTGAGTCCTCCGTCTTTCTCCGTGTCCTCCGTGTCAAATTGGATGTCTCCGCCGCTCGGGCATGCGGTCAGGATCGATTTCGGAGACCAGCGTCAGCTCCCCTCCGCCTCCTCCCCTCCAATCCCGAGGCTCGCCTTCCGAAAATCCCTTGGCGAGACGCCATACTGCTCCTTGAAGGCGCGGCTGAAGTGGGCGGAGCCGTTGAAGCCCCAGCGGAAGCAGATCTCGGAGATCGAGAGGCTGGCGCAGATCGGGCTCGACAGGTCCAGCCGGCAGCGCTCCAGCCGCCGCGTGCGCAGATAGCCGGAGAAGCTCAGACCGGCGGCGGCGAACAGCTTCTGCAGCGACCGGGGCGAAACGCCATCGGCGGCGGAGACGCGTTCGAGGCTGAGCTCGGGCTCGGGCAACAGAGTCTCGATCGTCTGGCAGACGCGGTGGAAGTGGGCCGCCCGCGCGGCTTCGGCGCCGCCAATCGAGGCGGGCGATTCCTCCGCCGCGAGGTTGGCCACCAGGAATTCCGTCAGCGCCAGCTCCACCGGCCGAAGCTTCTCGGACGTGAGCTCTGGCAGGGCCTCGGCGGTCGCCCGCAGCAGGCCGGAGAAGACGCGGCCCAGGCCCGACGCTCCTCCGAACCGGCCGAGGCGCAGCGATAGCGGGGCCACGAGTCGATGGTCGAGCGCGACGCGGGGCGCGCTGATGAACAGGAGACGGAAGGGCGTCGACAGACGCAGGGCGGCCTGCATTCCCGTAGGCCCGTAGATGATGTCCCCCACGCTCAGCGTCGTGGATTTCGGGCCGTCGACGAAGGTCGCCTCGCCTTCGAGGAGAACCACCAGCCACACCGCCGCCGGCTGGTTGGGATTGCGGCCGGAGATCTCCTGCGGCGTCGCCTCCATCACCGCGAAGTCCATGCCGAGCGGCGAGACGAGGCAGGAGACCGCCCCCTCGAATGGCTCCGGCGCGGGCCTTTCAGGGGCCGGCAGGCGAAGGCGCGCCATCACCTCGCCCCAGGCCTCGTGGGCCTGGTCGTGCGGCATGCCCTCGGTGGTGAACCGCCAGGCGCGATCCTCCCGCGCGGTTCCCGCTAGGGCGATCTCAGGTGGCGATGGCGTCTGGCGCAGCTCTAAACCTCTGGACGAAGACGCCCGTCTCGCGCGGACGCCCGCGACAATGCTAGGCCTGCGTGCGCCGCCGGTCACGCCGGACAGGGAGACGCGCTTGGCTTACGACTCGATCGAAGTGACGCCGCTGACAGCCCGAATCGGCGCGGAGATCGGCGGCGTGGACCTGCGCATTCCCACCAACCGTCAGGTGGACGAGATCGGCCGCGCCCTGGTCGACCACCAGGTGATCTTTTTTCGTGATCAGCCGATGGAGCCCGCCCACCTCAGCGGGCTCGGCCGATCCTTCGGCGAGCTGGCGTTCCATTCCGCAGTGCCGGGTCTGCCCGACCACCCTGAGCTCGTGGCCATCCATGCCGACAAGGACTCGAAGTTCATCGCTGGCGAGGACTGGCACTCGGACCTCACCTGCGACGAAGCGCCGCCGTTGGGCAGCATCCTCTACCTGCACACCGTCCCGCCCGTCGGCGGCGACACCCTGTTTTCGAGCATGTACGCGGCCTACGATGCCCTCTCGCCGCGGATGAAAGCCTATCTCGAGGGGCTAACCGCGGTGCATGACGCCGACCACGTCTACCGACCGCTCTTCCCCGACGTGGACCGTCGCTATCCCTGCAACGTCCACCCGGTGATCCGCACCCACCCGGTCAGCGGCCGCAGGGGGATCTTCGTCAACTCGTCCTACGTCCTGCGCATCGTCGAACTGCCGACGGAAGAGAGCGACGCCGTTCTGCGCTTCCTCTACCGCCACTGCGCCAACCCCAACTTCCAGGTCCGCTTCACCTGGCGGCAACACTCGGTCGCCTTTTGGGACAACCGCTGCACCCAGCACATGGCCGTCTGGGACTACTTCCCCCACACCCGCTCCGGCTGGCGCGCCACGATCGCGGGGGACAAGCCGTTCTGAGGGACGCCGCAATCAGCCCGGTGGTTGTGTCGCGGGCTTGGAAGCCGTGGCGGCCGCGGCTTTCGACAGGTTGAGCCGGATCGGAATATTGATCACCGCGCCGTCGACCGGGCCTCCGGCCTGCGTCCAGATCCGCATCCGCATTACGGCGGCGACCCTGACCGCGGCTTCCGAAAAGCCGTAACCCTCCGGACTCGCCTGACCGGGAACGCATCCGCTCAGGGTTCCGTCGGCGTCGACGTGGCAGGTTGCGATGCCGACGCCCGTCGGAATGCTCTTCGCAGCAGCTTGCGGTGGATAAATCCCAGGGGTGCTGTTCGGGTCGACCACGGCAACCCACAAGGGCTCGGCGATCCGCCGCTCGCGGAACTCGGCAGACGACGGGTCGATCAATCGAATTGCAACGTCGGTGCGGGGCCGCAAGAGCATGCGGTCGCCCAGCGCCTTTGGATCCAGCCTAAATCGCCGAATAAGCTTGCGAGCCGCCTCTTCGGCGCCTCCGTCTTTCGGTTCCGACTGCTTGACGTCGCAGTTCGCGAGGGACCCGTTGCTCTCGATATCGCAGCGGAACGCGACGTAGAATGCGCGGCCTCCCCCGCGCGCAGGGTAAGCGGCCCCAAGGTCGGCGAAGGTGGGCGCCGCAGTCCAGACAGGGTGTTCAAGAATTTCGGTCGTCGCGGCGAGGTCGGGGCCTGAAGATCGTTTCCACACCTCATCGCCCTTGAAGTTGATAGGAACGTTTACGTGTGAAGGAACCGGTCCGGAATCGTTGCGCGCAGGGTTGAACAGCAAGGTCGGGGCGAGGAGGAGGGCGGCATTACCAAATCCGAAGCCCGTTGGCGTCTCCGACACCACCGTGCAATCTTCCGCCAGGCCCGCCACGTTCACGCGGCAGTTGAGCTCAGCCCGGCCCTCGATGCGTTTTGCGTTCGCCACAGCAGGCCACGCGTCGAGAAGTTGCGAAGCGGTCGGCTTTCGGAGCCAGCTTGGCGGCGTCTTGAACGGTGGGTCTGGCGTATCCGCCGCGGCCACGTTGAAATCGATCGGAATATTCACCCGCGACACGATCGGCCCGGCTGTGTCGCGGGCCGGATTGAACCGGAACGTTGGCGTGAGGAGGAGCGCGGCGTCGCCGAATCCGAGGCCACCCGGCGTCTCCGACACGACCCTACAGTCGTCAGCCATGCCCGCGGTTGTCACCGCGCAGTTGAGCTGAACCTTGCCCTCGACGTGTTTTGCAAGCGCGTCGGCTGGCCAGGCGCCGAGAAGCTGCGAGGCGGTCGGCTTTGTCGCCCAACTCGCCGGCGTCTTGAACGGTGGATCTGGCGTGGTGGCGGCCGCCGTCGCCGAAGCAGCGAGCACGACAAGCAAAGGTGCGAACACGTCACCAACCCCCCAGTTGTGACAGCCCAAGCGACACCATAGAGCGCGGGCAGAAAGCGGCAAGCATCAATAGGATGGCAGGCTTTTCTTCCGGTCCGCCGGCGTCTGAGGTCGTGAAATTTTTCCGGCATTACCCCAAATTTCCGTCATCGCCGGCCGTCAGTGCCGGCGACCCATGGCTAGGCTGGGCGAGCGCTTGGCGATGGCCGCGTTCCTGGCGCGGCCAAGACGCACCAAATGACTAGGCGGTCCAATAGCTTCGCGTGACCGCGCCGCCCGGCGCGGTCAAGACCGGCGTGCATCGAGCCCGACCATGGGTCGCCGGCACTGACGGCCGGCGATGACGAGTTTTGGGGAGTGAATCGATCTTGGATTATTTCACAGGATCTCTCGCCGGCCCTTCCTGGGGGCGCCGGCCAAGCGGCGAGGAAGGGAGATGGAAAGAGCCGGCGGGACGCCGGCGGACCGGGGGAAGAGCGCTCGCCCCCCGCGTGACCTCGGCTCCCGGCCGCCCTATCTTGCCTGGCGATGACCGACATCCTCGACGCCCCCCAAACCCTGGATGAAATTCCGCGCACGCCGACGCAGGATGGGCCGGCCGTACGGCTCTACATCGTGGACGGTTCGGGCTTCATCTTCCGCGCCTTCCACGCGCTGCCGCCGCTCACGCGCAAGTCGGACGGCCTGCCGGTGGGGGCGGTGCAGGGCTTCTGCAACATGCTGTGGAAGCTGCTGGTGGACATGAAGGCGGCGCCCGACGCGCCGACCCACCTGGCGGTGGTGTTCGATCACTCCGAGTCGACCTTCCGCAATCAGCTCTACGCCGACTACAAGGCCCACCGCCCGCCGCCCCCGGAGGACCTTGTTCCGCAGTTCCCCCTCGTGCGCGAGGCGACGCGCGCCTTCGGCGTGCCGTGCCTGGAGCTGCCCGGCTACGAGGCCGACGACATCATCGCCGCCTACTCCTGTCACGTTCGCGACCAGGGCGGCGAGGTTGTGATCGTCTCCTCCGACAAGGACCTGATGCAGCTGGTGGGCGATCGCGTGTCGATGCTCGACACGATGAAGAACGTCCGCATCGGCATCCCCGAGGTGATGGAGAAGTTCGGCGTGCCGCCGGAGAAGGTGGTCGACGTCCAGGCCCTGTGTGGCGATCCGGTGGATAACGTCCCCGGCGCCCCCGGCATTGGGATCAAGACGGCCTCGGCGCTGATCACCGAGTACGGCGATCTCGAGAGCCTCCTGGCGCGCGCCGGCGAGATCAAGCAGCAGAAGCGCCGCGAGACCTTGATCGAGTTCGCCGACCAGATCCGCCTCTCGCGCGAACTGGTGCGGCTCGACTGCGAAACGCCGCTCCCCGAAGCCCTCGATCGCCTGGAGGTCGCCCCGCCCGAGCCCAAGACGCTGGGCGAATTCCTCACCACCATGGAGTTCCGCGGCCTTGCGAGGCGCGTGGGCGAAGCCGCCGGTCTCAAGGCGCCGGAGCCGGCGCCCACGCCCGCTCCACCGACGAGCGCGGAGATGCCTCCGGTCGACACGGGGGCCTATGTCTGCGTGAGGGACCTTGCGACCCTCGACGCCTGGATCGCGCGGGCGGTCCAGGCGGGTATCGTCGCCTTCGACACCGAGACGGACGACCTCTCGTCGGCGAACTCCGACCTGTGCGGCGTCTCCCTCGCGGTCGCCCCCGGCGAGGCCTGCTACATCCCGGTCGGTCATCGCGCCGACGGCGGACTGGAGCTGGAGACGGCGGCCGACCTCGACCAGATCCCGCTCGAGGACGTGATCGCCCGCCTCAAGCCCCTGATGGAGGATCCGTCCGTCCTGAAGGTCGGCCAGAACACCAAGTACGACATCGCCGTTCTCTCCCGCTACGGGATCGAGGTGGGTCCGATCGAGGACACCATGCTGATCTCCTACGTGCTGGAAGCAGGCCTGCACGGCCACGGCATGGACGAGCTCGCCAAGCTCTGGCTGAGCCATGAGCCGATCACCTTCAAGCAGGTGGCGGGGACGGGGAAAGCGCAGAAGAGCTTCGCGCACGTGCCCCTGAGCGGAGCGACCTGCTACGCGGCGGAGGACGCCGACGTCACTCTTCGTCTGTGGCTGATGCTGAGGCCTCGCCTCGCGCGCGAAGGTCTGCTGAACGTCTACGAGACCCTGGAACGGCCAATGCCGACGGTCCTGGCGCGCATGGAGTGCGAGGGCGTCCGCATCGATCCCGACACCCTGCGTCGCCTCTCCCACGATTTCTCGGTCCGCATGGTTGAGCTCGAGGAGACCGCGCACCGACTCGCCGGCCGGCCGTTCAACCTGGGCAGCCCCAAGCAGATCGGCGACATCCTGTTCGGCGAGCTCGCCCTGCCAGGCGGCAAGCGGACGGCCACCGGCGCCTGGAGCACGGACGCCGGCGTGCTGGAGGATCTCGCCCTCCACCACGACCTGCCGCGCGCCCTGCTCGACTGGCGCCAGCTCTCCAAGCTGAAAGGCACCTACACCGAGGCGCTGACAGCGGCGATCGCCCCGCGCACGGGCCGCGTGCACACCTCCTTCGCTCTCGCCTCGACCACGACGGGGCGGCTGTCGTCGAACGACCCAAACCTGCAGAACATCCCGGTGCGCACCACGGAGGGCCGCAAGATCCGCGCCGCCTTCGTCGCCGAGCCCGGCCATCTCCTGATCAGCGCCGACTACAGCCAGATCGAGTTGCGGCTCCTCGCGCACATCGGCGACATCGCCCAGCTCAAGCGCGCCTTCCAGGACGGCCTGGACATCCACGCCATGACCGCCTCGGAGATGTTCGGCGTCCCGGTGGAAGGCATGCCCGCCGAAACCCGCCGCCGCGCCAAGGCGATCAACTTCGGCATCATCTACGGCATCTCGGCGTTCGGCCTGTCGAACCAGCTGAACATCCCGCAGGACGAGGCTGGGGCCTACATCAAGACCTACTTCGAGCGCTTCCCCGGCATCCGCGCCTACATGGATCGCATGCGCGCCACCGTGCGCGAGCACGGCTTCGTCAGCACCCTGTTCGGGCGGCGGGTGAATATCCCGATGATCAAGTCCAAGAGCGTGGGTGAGCGTCAGTTCGCCGAGCGCGCGGCGATCAACGCACCGATCCAGGGCTCCGCCGCCGACATCATGCGCCGGGCGATGATCCGTATGCCGATCGCCTTACAGAAGGCGGGCCTGCACGCCCGCATGCTCCTGCAGGTGCACGACGAACTGGTGTTCGAGGCGCCCGAGGCCGAAGCCGAAGCCGTCTGCAAGATCGCCCAGCAAGTGATGGAGCGCGCCGCCGAACCCGCCGTGGCCATCAGCGTCCCGCTCCTCGTCGAGGCCCGCGCCGCCCGCAATTGGGACGAGGCGCACTAAAGGGCTCAAAGCCCCTTGAGGAACCCCTCGAGCGCGGCGTTGGTCGCCTCGGGCGCTTCCTGCTGCACCCAATGGCCGACGCCCGGGAGGATCATCTTGCCGCGGAAGTCGGCGCAGGCGACTCCCGGGTTCTCGTACATGTCCATGCCCGGGATGAAGGCCCGCACCGCGTCGCGCTCGCCGGCGACGAAGAAGGACGGCTGGGTCACCAGCTTTCCTCGCCAGTCCGCCAGTTCGGCGACATCGAGGCTCTGCGCCCGATAGCGGTTGAGCGGGCCGCGGAAACCGCCCTTCTCGAAGGCGTCGACGAACACCTGCAGGTCCGCGGGACTCAGCCAGGCGGGGAAAGGATTGGGATCGACCATCCCCTCCAAGAGCTTCGCGTCAGGGCCCTTCCGCGCCAGCCAGGCGTTGGGCGGAGCATCGCCGGAGATGCCGTAGTACGTCTTGCGAAGCGTGGCGGGGACATCGGCCTCCAGCTCCGCCTCCGCCTCGCCCTCCTTCTGGAAATAGAGCTGGTAGAAGAAGCGGTCCTTGTAAATCGCCCGCGCCGCGTCGAGGAACGAGGTTTCTGACGGCGGGAAGTAGGGCACGCTCAGTCCCGCCACCGCAGTGATCTTCTCCGGATAGATGACGGATGTGTTCCAGACGATCGGCGCGCCCCAGTCATGCCCGAACAAAATCGCCTTGCCGCCGCCGAGCGCGTCCACTGCGGCCCCGACGTCCGAGGTCAGGTTCCGCATCGTGTAATCGGCGATCGGATGCGGCTTGGAGCTGCCGCCATAGCCGCGCACGTCGATCGCCGCGACCTTGTAGCCGCGCTTGGAGAAGTGCTCGATCTGATGACGCCAGGAGTACCAGAGCTCCGGAACCCGTGCACGCACAGGATCAGCGGCCCCTCGCCCGCCACGGCGAGGTTCAGCTCGATGGGTCCGTTGTGGACGGTGACGAATTCCATCTCCGTGCGCTCCGGCTTCGGCGTTCCCGCCAGCAGAGCTAGCACAAAACGGGGCGGGCCGAGTCCGCTACACGCGCGCGGATCTGTGCGAGCGACGTGTTATCCGCCGAAGCAGTTTTCTCGCGTGAAGTTAATCACGACGGCGCGCCGATCGCTGAACGCGCCCTTGAGATCCTGCGCGACGTCTTCGTGTCCAACCATGTCATCGTTGCAGACAAACCAATCGGACGTTCGACCGGCGTGGAGCACCCGGCATACTGCGCCATACGCGTTCTCAGAATTGGCCGTTCCAACCGACACTTCAATGTACTGTGAGCAGGTTTCTATACGGCCGCCGACACCCCATTTGCTAAGCACGTTCTGAAAGTTTGAAAGCATCTCATTCTGTATTGATTTGCTGCGCACGTCATGCGCGGTGGATCCGTCGCTATATGCGATCCAACCC